>CATKXN010000090.1 GCA_949840605.1 uncultured Alistipes sp. | reverse complement strand
GGCGCCCTCTGTGGCGAATTCGAGTGCGATGGCCTTGCCGATGCCGCGTGCGGCGCCGGTCACAACGGCCACTTTTCCATCCAGTAATTTCATAATAGGTATATTTTTAAGGTAATATCTGCCAATTTTGCGGCACAAAGATAGCACAAGCCGAGGGCAAATGCAAACGAAGTTTGCGGTTTTGCCGAGGCGCAGCCTATCTAAGACCGGGTTTTGCCCGGTCAAATATAGGAAAAATATCTTAAACCGTTTTTCGGCGAACCCATTTTCGGCATTTTTGCTTATCTTTACCGACCGTATAAGCATTCACAAAACCCTTACGATATGAAAAGAGATTCCCGGATTTTCGATTTGATTGCCGACGAGCGCAGCCGTCAGATGCACGGCATCGAGCTGATCGCCTCGGAGAACTTCGTCAGCGACCAGGTGATGGAGGCCATGGGTTCGGTTTTGACCAACAAATACGCCGAAGGCTATCCCGGCGCCCGCTACTACGGCGGCTGCGAGGTGGTGGACAAGGTCGAGTCGCTGGCCATCGAGCGCATCTGCAAGCTCTACGGCGCGGAATACGCCAACGTGCAGCCCCACTCGGGCGCGCAGGCCAACATGGCCGTTTTCTTTGCCTGCATGCAGCCGGGCGACACCTTCATGGGTCTGGACCTTGCGCACGGAGGACACCTCTCGCACGGTTCGCCGGTCAACATGTCGGGCAAATATTTTAACGCCGTGGGCTATCAGCTCGACGAGGCTACGGGCGTGATCGACTACGACGCCATGGAGCGGAAAGCTCTGGAATGCAAGCCCAAGCTGATCGTCGGCGGCGCCTCGGCCTATTCGCGTGAATGGGATTACAAGCGTATGCGCGAGATCGCCGACAAGGTGGGGGCCCTGCTGCTCGTGGACATGGCCCACACGGCCGGACTGATCGCCGCAGGACTGCTGGACAATCCCGTGAAATACGCGCACATCGTCACCTCGACGACCCACAAGACCCTGCGCGGTCCCCGCGGCGGCATTATCCTGATGGGCAAGGACTTCGAGAATCCCTGGGGTCAGACCACGCCGAAGGGCGCGGTGAAGATGATGTCGCAGATCCTCAATTCGGCCGTCTTCCCGGGCATCCAGGGCGGTCCGCTGGAGCACGTCATCGCCGCCAAGGCCGTGGCTTTCGGCGAGGCGCTGGAACCCGCCTACAAGGAGTACCAGACGCAGGTGCAGAAGAACGCTGCCGCGATGGCCGCCGCGTTCGTGAAGCGCGGTTACAAGATCGTTTCGGGCGGTACGGACAACCACCTGATGCTGGTCGACCTGCGGACGAAATTCCCCGAACTGACGGGCAAGCTGGCCGAGAAATGCCTCGTGGCCGCCGACATCACCACCAACAAGAACATGGTGCCGTTCGACAGCCGCTCGCCGTTCCAGACTTCGGGCCTGCGCTTCGGTACTCCGGCCATCACGACCCGCGGTCTGAAAGAGGACAAGATGGATTACATCGTCGAGCTGATCGACCGCGTGCTGCACGATCCGGAGAACGAGGCCAATATCGCCGCCGTGCGCAAGGACGTGAACGCCCTGATGGCCGGCTATCCGCTTTTCGCGTGGTAAGATGAAAGAGGTCATCGACTTCTTCCGCCGCCTGCACGACAACAACACCCGGGAATGGTTCGACGCCCACCGCGCCGAATGGACCCGGGTGAAGGGGCGGTTCGCGGATTTCACCGGACAACTGATCGAAGGCGTCGCGTCGTTCGACTCCACGGTGCGGGGCCTGCGTCCGCAGGACTGCACCTACCGCATCGCCCGCGACACGCGCTTCTCGAACGACAAGTCGCCCTACAAGACCTATATCGGAGCCTACATCGCCCCGAAGGGCAAGAAATCGGGCTTCGCGGGGTACTATTTCCACATCGAACCCTGCGCCGATTCGCTGGTGTGGTGCAACCTGCTTTCGGCGGGCCTTTACTGTCCCGAACCGACGGTGCTGCGCTCGGTGCGGGAGGAGGTGCTCGACAACGGTGCGGAGATCGGGGCGGCTGTCAGGAAGGCCCGGGGATTCCGGCTGTACGAAGGCAACAAGCTCAAACGCATTCCGACGGGATTCCCCGCCGACAGCGAATATGCCGAGATGCTGAAGCTGAAGGATTTTTACCTCGAACAGCCGATCACCGAGGAGTATCTGCTGGCTCCGGACCTGCTGGACCGCACGGTCGAGGAGTTCCGCCGCACGCAGCCGTTCGTCGCCATCCTGAACCGCGCCGTGCAGTACGCCTACGACGAATTGATGTAGCATGAAACGGTTGATTTTACTTGCCGTGCTGTGGGCTGCGGCGCCGGCCGCCGCCCAGGAGATCCGAAAGGAGACCTTCGCCTATGCCGTCCGCGAGTCGGACACGCTGCGGCTGGACCGCTATACGGCCCTCACGCCCGACAGCCGGAAAAGCCCCTGCCTGATGGTTCTCTTCGGCGGCGGCTTTATGACCGGAACGCGGGACAACCGCCGTTTCCGGCCTTTCTTCGACTATTATGCGCGCAAGGGGTTCGTTGTCGTTTCGATCGACTACCGGCTGGGCATGAAGCGGGCGAAGGCGGCCGGCCTGCTCGATGAGGCTCATTTCGCCCAGGCGCTGGATTCGACGCTCTCGATGGCGATGGAGGACCTCTACGATGCCACGGCCTATGTCTGCGAGCACATGCCTGATGTCGACCCCGCTCGGATCGTAACGTGCGGATCGAGCGCCGGGGCCATCACGGTCCTGATGGGCGAATACGGACTGTGCAACGGTCATCCGCTGACCCGCGGCAAGTTAGGCCGGGACTTCGGCTACGCCGGGGTTATCGCTTTTGCGGGAGCTGTGTGCGACCGCCGGGATACGCTGCACTGGGACCGCGATCCTGCGCCGATGCTGCTTTTCCACGGCGACGCCGACCGTAACGTTCCCTACGGTACGATCGGTTTCGACGGGTTGTGGCTCTTCGGGTCGAAAAGCATAGCCGAAGACCTCGCGCACCGCGGAATTCCGTATTGGTTCCATTCCGTTTCCGATACCGATCATTCGATGGCGTGGCGGCCGATGCGGGAAAACCGTGCGGAGATCGACGCGTTCCTCGAAAAACTGGTCTTCGGCGGACAACGGCAGGCGGTCGAAACCCGCATAAGGGCGCTCGATGCTCCCCGGAAGACGAAAGACTTCAAGATCGCCGACTACATCGACGCCAATTACGGCCATTAGAACGCCTCTCGGCGCATGAAAAATCCGCAGACCTTCTACCGAGGGCTGCGGATTTTTTTCGTCGCACGGCCGGAGATTCACTCCACCGTCACCGATTTGGCGAGGTTGCGGGGCTGGTCGACGTTGCGGCCCTTGTACACCGCGATGTAGTAGGCCAGCAGCTGCAGCGGCACCGACACCACGATCGGCATGAGGCATTCGGCGATGACCGGAACCTCGATCACGTAATCCGCCGAACGGCGCACCTGCCGGTCGTCGCGGGCGACGACGGCGATGATCTTGCCGCCGCGGGCACGGATCTCCTCGATGTTCGACGTGGTTTTCTCGTAGGTGTGGTCCGGCGTTGCGATGGCCACGGTGGGCATCTCGGCGTCGATCAGCGCAATGGGGCCGTGCTTCATCTCGGCGGCGGGGTAGCCCTCGGCGTGGATGTAGGAAATCTCCTTGAGTTTCAGGGCGCCCTCCAATGCCGTAGGGTAATTGTATCCGCGGCCCAAGTAAATGAAGTTGTGGGCGTAGGTGAATATCTTCGCCAGGTCGGCTACCTGCGGCGCGACCTTCAACACCTCTTCCAACGTTTCGGGCAGGTGGAGCAGAGCGCTCGAAACCTCGTGGTAGCAGGCGTCCGAAACGGTCCCTTTTTCGCGGCCCACGGCCAGCGCCAGCATCGCCATCACGGTCACCTGCCCGGTGAAAGCCTTCGTCGAGGCGACGCCGATTTCGGGCCCTACGTGAATGTAGGCTCCCGAATCCGTCGCGCGGGCGATGGACGATCCCACGACGTTGCAGATGCCGAAGACGAAAGCCCCGGCCTTGCGGGCCAGTTCCACGGCGGCCAGCGTGTCGGCCGTCTCGCCGGACTGCGACACGGCGATCACGATGTCGTCCTCGCGGATGATGGGGTTGCGGTAACGGAACTCCGAGGCGTATTCCACCTCGACCGGGATGCGGCAGATCGACTCG
This sequence comes from uncultured Alistipes sp., assembly GCA_949840605.1. Next base: position 6,943 of record CATKXN010000090.1, on the reverse strand, counting down.
ATGAGGTGTTCGCCGATCAGCGAGGCGTGCCACGAGGTGCCGCACGCCACGAAGATGATGCGCCGCGCGGCGAGGAATTTGTCGCGGTGGTCGATCACCCCCGAGAGCTTCACCTCGTACGTGTCGGGATTGATGCGCCCGCGGATGCAGTCCACGAGCGTCGAGGGCTGTTCGTAAATCTCCTTGAGCATGAAATGGGGGTAGCCGCCCTTTTCGAGCTGCGAAATGGAGAGCTGAAGTTTGCGGATGTCGATCTTTCCCTCGTGGTTGTCCAGCGTCACGACTTTCAGGGGTTTGCCGCGCTCGATCACGGCGATCTCCCCGTCGCCCACATAGACGAAATCCTCGGTGTATTCGATGATCGACGCGGCGTCGGACGAAAGAAAATATTCCCCCTCGCCGATGCCCACGACCATCGGACTGCTCTGCCGTGCGGCGATGATCCGGTCGGTGTTCCCCTTTTCGACGACGGCAATGGCATAGGCCCCGACCACCTGGCGGAGCGCCTGCTGCACGGCTTCGAGCAATGTGCAGCCGTTCGTCCGGCGGACGTATTCGATCAGGTTTACCAACACCTCCGAATCGGTGCTGCTGCGGAACGTGTAGCCGTTCTCGACGAGCGCGTCTTTCAGCACGCGGTAGTTCTCGATGATACCGTTGTGTATCAGTGCAATCTGCTCCGATTCGGAGTAGTGGGGATGGGCGTTGGCGTCGTTCGGGACGCCGTGCGTGGCCCAGCGCGTGTGGGCGATGCCGATGGTTCCGCCCAGGTCTTTGCCTTCGAGGAAGTGTTCCAGGTCCGAGACCTTGCCTTTGCATTTGAAAACGTGAAGGGCCCCCGTCGCATTGACCAGCGCGATGCCCGCACTGTCGTAACCCCGGTATTCGAGGCGGTGCAGACCCTTCACCAGAATCGGGCAGGCGTCACGCCGGCCGACATATCCTACAATTCCGCACATCTGTTTTTCAGTTTTGTTCGGGATAAAAATAGTAAAATATTTTACGAATGCCGGCAAAAAAAGGGCGGGAATTTACACCCGCCCCGTCGATTTATATGCGACAAAACTGTTTTTCAGCCGGTTATCTGACATATTTCCGGATCTCCTCCACGATGGCGTCGTTGCCCGCTACGATCGAGATGCCGCGGTCGCGGCGGAGGTCGCAGACGACGCCCCCGGCCTCCCGCAGGATCAGTTCGGCGGCGCAGACGTCCCATTCGTGGAGCGCCAGCTCCCAATAGCCGTCCAGCAGTCCTGCGGCGACGCAGCTGATGTCATAGGCCGCCGACCCCAGCCGCCGGACGTCCCGCACGTAGGGGATGATCCGGGCGACGTTGTCGCTGTTGTTGTCCGGATTGACGTCTTTGTCATAGGGGAATCCCGTGGCGATCACCGATGTGGCGAGTGTCCGTTTCTGCGCGACGCGGATGCGTTCCGGCTCCCGTGATGCGTTTTGCAGATGCGCCCCGCCGTCCTTTACGGCGGTGAACAACTCACCCAGATAAGGGGCGTAGACCACGCCCACGACCGTTTCGCCCTTGTGTTGCAGGGCAATCGAGACCGCGAAAACGGGCAGCCCCTGGCTGTAATTGGTCGTACCGTCCAACGGATCGACCACCCAGCGCCAGTCGCTCCCGGCATCGCCCCGGCTGCCGCCCTCCTCACCCAGAACGGCGTGGCCGGGGTAGCGCGTCGCGATCATCCCGGCGATCAGCTCCTCGCTCTCCTTGTCGGCGCGCGTCACCACATCGTAGACGTTGGATTTGGTCCGCACGGCGAGTTCGTCGCCCCGGAAATAGGCGAGCTGTATCTTCCCGGCCTCCCGGGCCATCCTGACGGCAAATTCCAGCAGTTCGTCGTACATCGGCTGTCAGCTTTCGGCGAAATACTTGTAGAACAGCGGGATGGTCTCCACGCCCTTGTCAAACTGTTCGAGTCCGTAACTCTCGTTCGGCGAGTGAATGGCGTCCTCGGCCAGCCCGAATCCGATCAGCAGCGACTTGATCCCCAGAATCGACTCGAATCCGCTGATAATGGGGATCGATCCGCCCGAATAGAAGGGCAGGGGCTTCTTGCCGAACGTAGCTTCGACGGCCTTTTCCGCGGCCTTGTAGGCCGGCATGTCGGTCGGGGAGACGTAGGGCATGCCGCCGTGAAGCGCCTTTACCGTCACTTTCACGCTCTTGGGGGCGATGGCGTTGAAATGCTTTTCGAAAAGTTCCGAAATCTTGCGGTAGTCCTGATTCGGGACCAGGCGCATCGAAATCTTGGCCGAGGCTTTCGAGGGAATCACCGTCTTGGTGCCCTCGCCCGTGTAGCCGCCCCAGATGCCGTTGACATCGAGCGACGGACGCACGCCCGTGCGTTCCAGCGTCGTGTAGCCCGCTTCACCCTCCACGTCGCCGATCTCCAGCGATTTCTTATAGTCCTCCAGGCTGAACGGCGCCTTGTTGAACGCTTCGCGCTCCCCGGGCGTCAGTTCGCGCACGTCGTCGTAGAAGCCGGGGATCGTCACGCGTCCCTGGTCGTCTATCAGGCTGGCCACCAGCCTCGTCAGTACGTTGGCCGGGTTGGCCACGGCGCCGCCGAACAGCCCCGAATGGAGGTCCTTGTTCGGCCCCGTCACCTCGACTTCCATGTAGGCCAGTCCGCGCAGCCCGCAGGTGATCGATGGCGTCTGCATCGAGATCATCGAGGTGTCCGATACCAATATTATATCGGCTGCGAGCATCTCCTTGTTCTGCTCGCAGAAACCGTAAAGGCTCGGCGAACCGATCTCCTCCTCGCCTTCGAGCATGAATTTCACGTTGCAGGGCAGCGAATCGGTGGCGCACATCGCCTCGAATGCCTTGGCGTGCATCCACAGCTGGCCCTTGTCGTCGTCCGCCCCGCGGCCCCAGATGCGGCCGTCCTTGATGACGGGTTCGAACGGTTCGGTGCGCCATTCGCCGCGCGGGTCCACGGGCATCACGTCGTAGTGACCGTATACCAGCACCGTCTTGGCCTTGGGGTCGACGATTTTCTCGGCGTAAACCACCGGGTTGCCCTCCGTGGGCAGTACGTCGGCCCGGTCGGCGCCGGCTTTGGCGAGCGCCGCGGCGAGAAACTCCGCGCAACGCTGCATGTCGGGTTTATGCTCGCTCTGTGCGCTGATCGACGGAATGCGAAGCAAGTCGAACAACTCGCTGATAAACCGATCTCTATTTTCTTTTATATAAACCTTTGCTTTATCCATCGGGCTATTTGGTTTTTTGCAGTACGTAATTCTCCGCCAACGCTCCTGTGACGGGTTGTTTCTCGGCGTCGAGCATGCGCAGCCGATTTTCTTCGACACGATAACTGTCAGTCGGTTCACCTTCGTCAGGATAGAGCGTCAGCAGATTTGCTTCGACCGTAAAACGCCCCCATTCATCGAACTCCGTATCGCGGTCGATGTATTTCAAATGGAGGTTGTAGCTACCGTCCGGATTGAGCGTCAGCGTCGTCCGGATTCCCGGGCAATCCGCCGCCGGCAGGGTGCCTTCGTAGGTGCCCAGGTAGTCGAGCGACGTCTCGGCGGTGTGCATGTCGGGCGCCGCAGCAGTCGTAGCCTGCGTCTCGGCGGCGGCTTTCTTTTTCTGTGCGTTTCCGCCGCAGGCGACCAGCGCGAGGGCTGCGGCGAGGATCAATACATTCTTCTTCATAGTCTTAGATATGACAGATTTCCTTAATTTCGGCAATGAACCGCTGCGCCAGCGCGTCGGCCTCATCCATCGACTTGGCTTCGGTGTAGACCCGGATGATCGGCTCGGTGTTCGACTTGCGCAGGTGAACCCAGTTCTCCGGGAAGTCGATTTTCACGCCGTCGATATCATTCACGTTTTCACCGGAGTATCGGGTTTTTACCTCACGCAGCACTTTATCCACGTCGATGGCCGGAGTCAGCTCGATCTTGTTCTTCGAAGCGTAGTACGAAGGGTAGGTCGCACGCAGCTGGGTCATGGTCATGCCTTTCTTGGCCAGCCACGTCAAAAAGAGTGCCGTCCCCACCAGTGCGTCGCGTCCGTAGTGCAGTTCGGGGTAGATGACTCCGCCGTTGCCTTCGCCGCCGATCACGGCGCCGACCTCCTTCATCTTCGTCACGACGTTGACCTCGCCGACGGCCGAGGCGTAGTATTTGCCCCCGTGGCGCTCCGTGACGTCGCGCAGGGCCCGCGACGAGGAGAGATTCGAAACCGTGTTGCCGGGCTTTTCGGAGAGGATGTAGTCTGCGACGGCGACCAGCGTGTACTCCTCGACGAACATCGAACCGTCCTCCGAGACGAACGCCAGGCGGTCTACGTCGGGATCGACCACGATGCCTACGTCGGCCTTCTCGCGCACGATCGCCTCCGATATTTCCGTGAGGTTCTGCGGCAGCGGTTCGGGGTTGTGGGCGAATTCGCCCGTGGGCTCGCAGTTCAGCTCCACGACCTCGCAGCCCAGTTCGCGCAGCAGCTTCGGCATGACGATTCCTCCCACGGAGTTCACGGCGTCGACCACCACCTTGAAACGGCGCTTGCGGACGGCTTCGGCGTCGACCAGGGGCAGCGCCAGCACGCGGCGGATATGTTCGTCGTTGAAATCCTCGCGCGAAAGGACATGTCCGACGGCGTCGATCGCGGGGTAGTCGTAATCCTCCTCCTCGGACATGGCCAGCACCTGCTTGCCCTCGGCGTCGTTCAGGAATTCGCCGTCGGAGTTCAGCAGTTTCAGGGCGTTCCACTGGCGGGGATTGTGCGAGGCGGTGATGATGATGCCGCCGTCGGCCTTTTTCGTGATGACGGCCATTTCCGTTCCCGGGGTGGTGCACAGTCCGACGTTGATGACGTCGGCGCCGCAGGCCAAAAGGGTTCCTTCGACCAGATTCGAGACCATTTCGCCCGAAATCCGGGCGTCGCGGCCTACGACTATGGTAAGTTTTTTGCCCGGTGTACGGCTGGCGATCAGACGCACGTAGGCCGTGGTGAATTTCACGACGTCGGGCGGCGTCAGATTCTCTCCCGCAGGGCCTCCGATGGTGCCCCGGATGCCCGAAATGGATTTGATAAGAGTCATGTTTTATTCGGTTTTGGATATACTTATATTTATGAAAAATTCGTGTCGAAGTTTTGATATTCGATGTAAATATATTACTTTTATGCCAATTATGGAAATTAAAAAACCTCTATTATGAGAACGATCCCCGCTTCCGAATTGATTATCAACGACGACGGTTCGATATTCCATCTCCACCTGCTTCCCGGGCAGCTGGCCGACACGGTGATCCTGGTCGGCGACCCCGGCCGCGTGGCCCTCGTAGCCGGATTTTTCGACACGAAGGAGTGCGAAGTGGCGAACCGCGAGTTCAAGACCGTGACGGGGACCTACAAGGGCAGGCGCATGACGGTGCTCTCGACCGGCATCGGCATCGGCAACATCGACATCTGCGTCACGGAGCTCGATGCGCTGGCCAACGTCGATTTCGCCACGCGGCAGGAGAAAGCCGTGAAGAAACAGCTGACGCTGGTCCGTCTCGGCACCTCGGGGGCCGTTCAGCCCGACATCAAGGTCGGGGAATTCGTCTTTTCGCGCACCTCGTGCGGTTTCGACGGCCTGCTGAGCTACTACAAGGGCCGCGACGCGGTCTGCGACCTGGCGCTCGAAGAGGCGTTCGTGAAGCACACGGGCTGGTACGAGAAGATGCCGCGCCCCTATTTCGTCGATGCCGACAAGACGCTTTTCGAGCATTTCAGCGACGTCACGCGCGAGGGCATTACCATCGCCGCCCCGGGCTTCTACGCCCCGCAGGGCCGTTGGGTGCGTCTCGAACCGCATGACGCGCACCTGAACGAGAAGATCGAGTCGTTCGGCTACGAAGGACGCCGCATCACCAATTTTGAAATGGAGGGTTCGGCGCTGGCCGGGCTCGCGGCGCTGATGGGCCACCGCGCCGCCACGATCTGCACGATCATCGCCCAGCGCATCGCGCAGGACGTAAACACGGACTACAAGCCGTTCGTGAAGGAGATGATCCGGACGGCTCTCGACAAACTGGCTATTTTAGAGTAAGAAACCATAAACAGAAAAAACAGAGAAAAACGTATGAAATTTTCCGTATCAAGCTCGGCACTGCTTTCGCTCCTGGCCACCACCGGCAAGGTTATCAGCAATAAGAACACGCTTCCCATCCTGGACTATTTCCTGATGGAACTCAACGGCAGCACCCTGAAGGTCACGACGTCGGACCTCGAAACGACCCTCATCGGCTCGATCGAGGTGGACAGCGTCGAGAGCGAGGGTACGATCGCCGCGCCGGCCAAGCTGATGCTCGACTCGCTGAAGGAGTTCCCCGAGCTGCCGCTCGTGATCGACGTCAACGACAAGAACTGGGAGATCAAGATCAACTGGAAGAGCGGTTCGCTCTCGATCCCCGGAGCCAGCGCCGTGAGCTATCCCGCCGTGCCGCAGCTGAGCGCCGAAAAGAAGGAGCTTTCGATGGACGTGGACACGCTCGTCAACGGCATCAACAAGACCATCTTCGCCACGGCCGACGACGAACTGCGTCCCGTGATGAACGGTATCTATATCAACCTGGCGCCCAATGCGCTGACGTTCGTGGGCACCGACGCCCACAAGCTGGTGAAGTACGAGGCCGAGACCCCCAACGAGGTGACCGCTTCGTTCATTCTGCCCAAGAAGCCCGCCAACCTGCTGAAATCGGTGCTGCTGAAGGAGGACGACGCGATCGAAATGGCGTTCGACTCGAAAAACGCCCTGTTCAAGCTCAAGAGTCATACGCTCGTGTGCCGCCTGATCGAGGGCAACTACCCGAACTACAATGCCGTGATTCCGGCCAACAACCCCAACACGGTGCTGGTGGACCGCATCGAGCTGGTCAACGGCATCAAGCGCGTGGCGGTCTGCTCGAATCCCACGACGAACCT
>CATKXN010000089.1 GCA_949840605.1 uncultured Alistipes sp. | reverse complement strand
TTTGCTCCGGCTGCTGCCCAAATGTCTGCATTGAGAAGAGAACTTCTTTTACAAAAACTCTTGTTCCCTGTATACATAGATTCGGATCATACTTTTGAAAGAATTAATCCTTATATACCGGTAGATCTTCGTTTGCATGCATTTCTTTTGGATAGAGATAATGAAGTTGTCCTAATCGGAGATCCTATAAACAATCCCGTATTATGGGACTTATATGCTAAAACAATAAATGAACTCTAATGTGCTGAAATATACTTCGCTTCTATTTTGTTTTTTGATTTCCTGCGGAACCGCCCCGAAGCGTTCCGATGCATTGGCGTCGGCCAATCTGGCAGCCTTGGAGCAGACCGTCGATATGGAGAGCCATGCGGTCGAGACAGACGGGGTGCTGAAATTCGGTCAGTCGGTCGTCGACCTGGGTGAGATTCCTGTCGGCGAAAGCCGCGAGTTGTCGCTGGAAGCCGTGAACCGGTCGGACAAAACGCTCGTGCTGCTCGACGCCTATACGTCGTGTCATTGCACCAAGGTCGTGTGGGACAAGAAACCCGTTCCGCCCGGCGGACGAACCGTATTCAAAATCCGATTTTCCGCCGAGCAGCCGGGAACGTTCTTCAAAAAGATCGCCGTACGTCACAGTAACGGTCCGAAAATAGTTACCTTTGCTATTGAGGGCGTCGTAACCAATAACCCGGTAACCGAATAATAAAAAACTTTGACCTGATCCGAACGATGCATCGCTTTCTATCCTGTTTCTGCTTGATCCTGCTTTTAGTCGCCTGCGACACCGGGCGTCGGGAGTTGAGGCAGGCGCTCCGGGCCGCCGGGGATAACCGGCCGGAACTGGAGGCCGTGCTGGATCATTATCGAAGCGATGCGGACCCCCTGAAACTGCGTGCGGCGAAATTTCTGATCCGGTACATGCCGCTGCACAGGTCCTATGACACAGCGATCGAAGCGATGTACGACCGCATCGATTCGATGATTCCCCGCCATGCGAACCGCGACTCGCTGATGGAAGCGATGGCTGCCCTGTATGCGCAATTCAAACCGCAAATCGGTGTCGACTGCGACGTGCAGACCGTTTCGGCGGAATATCTGATTCGCAACATCGAACAGGCGTTCGGCCTTTGGCGGAATAAGCCTTGGGCCCGGCACCTGGATTTCGACGAGTTCTGCGAATACCTGCTGCCTTATAAATGTGTCGATTTGCAGCCTTTGACCGATTGGCGGACGGACCTGGCCGACCTGTATAACGGGGAGTTGGGAAAACATCCGAGCGAGTTGTGGCGCGACAATCCGCGGATTGCGGCGAAAGATGTCAACAAGGAGCTGTATAAACTCAAACGCTCGTATACCGCCGATCCCAATCCCTGCCCGATCTTCCGGGCGACGACGATAACCAACCTGCCCAAAGGAACCTGTACCGAGACCAGTATCGCCGCGGCGCAGATCATGCGCAGCAAAGGAATTCCGGTCGGGATCGATTTTACTCCCAACTGGGCTACGCGGCCGCGCAGTCATTGCTGGATGACGGTTATTAACCACCGGCATCAGGATGAGGTTTTTACCGGATACGATCCCAAGGCGGGGGAGTCGTACTTTGCAGACCGGCCTTTGCCCAAAGTCTTTCGGGTGACATACCGCCCGAACCCCGAAGTAGAGCGTATCCTGTCGCGGGACGGATGGATGCCGTCTTCACTGTCCTGCCTTTTCAGCCGCGATATCACCGAGAAATATACGAAGGCCGATACGGTCGAGTGTGCGATTTACGATCTGCCGGAACGGGGGCGGACGATTTATCTGGCGGTTTTCAATAATCAGGACTGGATTCCGGTCTGTTGGGGAACATGCCATCGCGGCAAAGCCCGGTTCGAGAAGGTCGGGAGGAATATTTTTTACATGCCCGTGTTGTATGACCGGCAGCGGGTGATGCACCCTGCGGGCGATCCCTTCTTTCTGAAATTCGACGGGACGATGCAGTTTTTCCGTCCCGATACGCTTCGCCGCCGGACGATCCGTATCGCCCGGAAATACGGTATATATGAATCGATCAACAACGCCAATGTGTCGGGCAGTTTGATGGGCGGTATCGTCGAGGCGGCCGATAATCCGCAGTTTCGCAATGCCCGGACCGTGTTCGAGTTACCCGCGGATACGTTGATCCTTGCCGGAACCGAACACATCGAACTTCGCGATTCGCTGCGTTACTGGCGGATTCGGTCGACGACGAACTGGTGGTGCGATATTGCCGAATTGCAATTTTTCGACGGCGATCGTAAACTCAGGGCCGAACGTCTTTTCTCGGATGTGACGGATGAAAAGATCAAAGCGCGCGTACCGATGATCGACGACGACAATCCGCTCACGTTCGCACCGATGCGGGAACCGAATATTCGTATCGGATTCGATTTCGGGCGTCCGGTCGACGTGTCGCGAATCATCTGGTACAGGCGGAGCGACGGGAACAACGTCTATCCGGGCCATGAATACACGCTCTATGCCTGGAACAATGAAAAATGGGCGGTCGTGGACCGCAAACGGGCCGGCAACCAGACCTGGCTGGAATTCGACGACATCCCGAACGATGCGCTGCTGCTGCTCGTCTGCGATACGGAAGGAGTGGAAAACCGTCCGTTTACCCACCATAACGGAACTGTAATGTGGTTGTAAAAATAAAGAAAGTCATGGGATTCAGAATACTGCAACTATTTTTGGCCGCCGCGGCCGGACCGCTCTGCTTTTTGCCCGCTATGGCGCAGTCCCGGCCTTCGCCGCGGCCGGATGCCGGGGAGGTGCGTCCTGCGCAGCCGGGGACGATCCACGTCCGGCTGACGCTCGACGATGCGATCTATACCGCCCAGAACCAGTCTGTCGCCGCGATGGTCGCCAAATATACGTTCCTTTCGTCCTACTGGTCGTTCCGGTCGTTTCAGGCCAGCCGTCTTCCGTCGCTGAACCTGTCGGGCGAAGTGCTGAGTTTCGACCGTTCGCTGCGTCTGCTGCAGGATTACGATACGGGCGAAATGCGGTATCTGGACAACTACAACCTGCAAAATACGCTGGGAATCTCCATCCGCCAGAACATCGCGCTGACGGGCGGAACCCTGCAGCTCTATTCGTCGCTGAACCGGCTGGACCAGTTTGCCCCAAAGGAGACCAAATCCTATTATTCCCAGCCCATTACGCTTTCCTATACGCAGCCGTTATTCGCCTACAACAAATTCAGGTGGAACAAGAAGATCGCCCCCAGGGAGTATGAATTGGCGAAGCGCACGTATATCGAGGCGATGGAAGACGTCACGACCCAGACCGTGAGCTATTATTTCAACCTGCTGCTCACCAAAACCAAGCACGCCATTGCCGTCAAGAACTACGCCAACACCTCGGCGCTGCACGCGATCGCCGAACAGCGGCTCCGGTTGGGCAGCATTACGCAGGACGAGCTGCTGCAACTCCGGCTGCGCATGCTCAACGACAGTCTGTCGATCAACGATACGGCGCTGGCGGTCCGCGAGCAGCAGATGAAACTCAACTCTTACCTGCGTTATAACGAGAATGTCGATGTCGATCCCGTGCTCGACGACCGGATTCCGGCCATCGAGATCGATTACGGCCTCGTCCTGGACAAGGCGCTCGAAAATTCGTCGTTCCGTGTCAGCAACGAGATCAAGTCGCTCGATGCCGAAGCCGGGATAGCCCAGGCCAAAGCCGAACGGGGTGCGTCGGCGACGATCAACGCCCGTTTCGGATTGTCGCAGACCGGGGAGACATTCCGGACGGCCTATTCGAATCTGCTGGACCAGGAGGTCGTCGGACTGCAATTTTCGATCCCGATTTTCGACTGGGGCATGGGCAAAGGGCGCGTCCGTATGGCCAAGGCCAAGGCCGAGATGGTCCGCAACCAGATCGAGCAGAACGAAATCGACTTCCGGCATGCGGTCTTTACGCTGATCGAGCAGTTCCACAACCAGCGCAACCAGTGTGCCGTGGCTGCCCGGGCCCGGGAGGTTGCCGAACGCCGCTATGCGATCGCGATGGAGAATTTCCGCCGGGGAACGGTATCCGTGACGGAGATGAATACGGCCCAAACCGAGAAGGACCAGGCCAATCAGACTTACATTTCGGCGCTGGCCGATTTCTGGAGTTACTACTATTCGCTGCGGCGCAAGACGCTTTACGACTTCCTGTCGCATACCGACATCAACGCTGAATTCGATAAACTCATCAAAGAATAACCCCTGCCATGAAACAATACACGTTGTGGATGCTCTGTGCCGCGCTTCTCGTGAGCTGCGGCAAGACGAAAAAAGAGAAAACGGATGCCTCGGCCGACCGGATGCAGCACCGGATCGAATACAATCAGGTGACGGTCGACACGTTGCAGAGGCGCGATTTCCAGCGCGAGCTGATCAGCAACGGTCGCCTGATCGCCTCGCGGCGCAGCACGCTGTCGTTTCCGGTAGCGGGAATCATCGCCGCTATCGATGCGAAGAACGGCGCCCGGGTGGGGCAGGGCAGTTTGATCGCCCGGCTCGATACGACGGAATACGCCCTTCAGCTGCAGAAGGCGCAACTGGCTCTGGACAAGGCCCGGCTGGGGTTTTACGATGTGCTCGTGGGGCAGGGCTATCCGCTCGGCGACACCGTCACTCCTCCGGCCGAAGTCGTGCAGCTGGCGCGTATCCGCTCGGGCTACGCCGATGCCACGGCTTCGCTCCGGAGCGCTCTCCGGAGCCTGGATCAGTGCTCGTTGCGGGCTCCTTTCGCGGGGCAAGTCGCCGACGGGGAACAGCAGGTCTATGAAAAATCGAAAGGGGAGTTCTGCACCCTGCTCGACGACAGCCGGTTCAACGTTCGTTTCACGGTGCTCGAATCCGAGTACGGACTGCTGCGTCCGGGCATGGAGGTCGCCGTGAGTCCGTTCGCCGATCTGCGCAAGGAGGTTCGCGGGCGCATTCTGGCGGTCAATCCCTCGATCGACGAACACGGACAGGTGCAGGTCGACGCCGAGGTCGTCAACGACGGTGCGCTGGCCGACGGCATGAACGTGCGTGTCGCCGTGCGGCAGCGCGTTCCCGGCCGGTTGGTCGTACCGAAGAATGCGGTGGTCATCCGCGATAACCTGGAAGTCCTGTTTCGCTATAAGGACGGGAAAGCGCAGTGGACTTACGTCCACACTTCGCTGGCCAACAGCCGCGAATACGTTGTCGAGGCGAATGCCGACCGCGGGGCCGAACTCAATCCGGGCGACCTGGTGATCGTTTCGGGAAACCTGAATCTGGCCGACGGTTCGGAAGTCACACTCGTCGAAAATCGTTAAACGGGAACGCTTATGTTGCGCAAACTCCTCGACCGGCCCATTGCCGTAACGATGATCACCGTCGTCCTGATCATCCTGGGCGTCGTGAGCACCCGTCTGCTGCCGGTCTCCCTCGTTCCGGATGTCGATGCGCCCTATATCACGATCCAGATTCCGGCGCAGGGCATTTCGGCGCGGCAGCTGGACGAAACGGTCATCACGCCGCTGCGCCAGCAGCTGATCCAGCTCTCGCAGCTGACCGATCTTCGCAGCGAGGCCCGCGAGGGCAGCGGTATCATCCGCCTTACGTTCGAGCAGGGCGCGGATATCGACTACCTCTTTATCGAGGTCAACGAAAAGATCGACCGTTCGGTCGCCTCCCTGCCGCGCGATCTGGAACGTCCCAAGGTGATCAAGGCCAGCGTCACGGACATTCCGGCCTTCTACATCAACCTGACGGTGCGGGGCGAGCATCCGGCCGGGGCGAGAGATGAGCTGCATCCCGTGTCGGATGAATTCTCGGCCCTGAGCCGTTTTGCCTCGCAGGTGATAACCAAGCGCATCGAGCAACTGCCCGAAGTGGCGATGGTGGACCTGAGCGGTACGGTGGCCCCCGAACTGCTGGTTATTCCCGACGAAGCAAAACTGCGGCAGGCGGGGATTACGATGGGTACGATCGAAAGCGCCCTTAAAAAGGCCGACGTGACGCTGGGCAGCCTCACGATCCGCGACGGCGAGTACCAGTACAGCGTGAAGTTCCGTTCGGTGGTGAGCGGTCGCGGCGACATCGAGAATATTATTCTGAAGATCAACGGACGCCTGTTCCGCCTCAAGGAACTGGCCGACGTTGTCGAACATTCCCGCAAACGGCAGGGGATGGTGCTGTCCGACGGCCGGGATGCGGTTTCCCTGGCAGTCATCAAACAGGCCGACGCCCGGATGTCGAAGCTCAAGGAGGAGCTGAACAAGCAGTTGAGGCAGTTCCGCCGCGATTATCCGGACATCGCGTTTACGGTCACGCGCGACCAGACCGAACTGCTCGACTATTCGATCTCGAACCTGGTGAACAACATCCTCTTCGGAACGCTGCTCGCCAGTCTGATCATCTTCTTCTTCATGTGCGACCTCAAGTCGCCGACGCTCGTGGTGCTGACCATTCCCGTGACGCTGATCGTCTCGCTGCTTGTCTTCTACCTGCTGGGGATTTCGATCAACATCGTTTCGCTTTCGGGACTCATCCTCGGAATCGGTATGATGGTCGACAACTCGATCGTCGTCATCGACAATATCACCGCCCGGTGGCAGCGGGGCGAACGGCTGACTCGGGCCGTTACCCGGGGTACGAAAGAGGTCGTCGCCCCGATGCTATCGTCCGTACTCACGACCTGCGCGGTGTTCGTTCCGCTGATTTTCATCAACGGTATGGCCGGAGCGCTTTTCTATGACCAGGCGATGGCCGTCGCCATCACGCTTTTCGTAGCCTACGGGGTCGCCATCACCTTGCTGCCGGTCTATTACCGCTGGTGGTACAACCGCCAGGAGGCATTCCGGCCGACACCGTGGCTCCGGCGTTTTTCGTTCGACCGGATAGTCGGACATTACGAGACCGGGCTCAAATGGTTCTTTCGCCGCCGCTGGCTGATGTGGGCGATCTATGCCGTTTCCATCGTGGGGCTGGCGGCCCTTTTCCGGGACATCGACAAGGAACGCCTGCCGAAGATGACCTACAGCGATATGCTGGTGCGCATCGACTGGAACGACCGGATTTCGGCCGAGGAGAACGGCCGGCGTACACAGGCGCTGGTTGCGTCGCTGGGCGACCGGATACAGCAATCCACGATCATGGCGGGTATTCAGCAGTTCATTCTTTCGCACACCGAGGAGAACGGAGTGACCGAGGCCACCGTTTACCTGAAATGCCGCGATGCCGCCGATGTGAAACCCGTACAGCAGTCCGTGGCCGATTATCTCGCCGTCCATGCGCCCGAAGCCCGCTGCTCGTTCGGGGTGTCGGGCAATATCTTCGACCTGATTTTTGCCGACCGCGAAGCCGTGCTGACGGCGCGGCTGCGCTCGACGACGGGCCGCAGCGCCGATCCGGAGCGGTTGCAGCGGTTGGTCGACCGCATCCGGGATGCGCTTCCCGGTCTGTCGATGCCATCCGTTCCGATGCAGGAGGACATTCTCTATGTCGCACAGCCCGAGCAGATGGCGCTTTACGGGGTTACGTTCGGAGAGTTGCTCACGACGCTGCGCAACGCCCTGAACGAGAACACGCTCTTCACTGTGACGACGGGCGACGAGTCGCTCCCGGTCGTGATCGGCAACAACCTGCGCAGTCTCGGCGAACTGCTCGGCAGTACGTTTATCCATACTTCCAAGGCCGAAATTCCGGTGAGCGTTTTGATGCGCCAGACAATGACCCGCGATCTGAAAAGCGTCGTCGCAGGGGCCGAGGGCAACTATTATCCGCTGGATCTGGCGCCCCGGACCAGGGATGTGCCGGCCGTCATCGCCGCAATCCGGCAGTGCGTTGCCGGGGACGAGCATTTCGAGGTGAGTTTCAGCGGCAGTTATTTCTCCAACCGCGGCATGGTGGGGCAGCTCGTCGGCGTGCTGGTCGTCGCTCTGCTGCTGCTTTTCTTCATCCTGGCGGCTCAGTTCGAGTCGCTGGTGCAGCCGTGGGTCATTCTCTCGGAAATCGTCATCGACCTGTTCGGGGCATTGGCCATATTGTGGTTGTTCGGCCAGACGCTCAATCTGATGTCGATGATCGGACTCATCGTGGTGTCGGGTATCGTCATCAACGACTCGATCCTCAAGATCGATACGATCAATACGCTGCGGAGGCAGGGGATGGAGCTCAAACATGCCATCATGGAGGCCGGTAAACGGCGTCTGAAGGCGATCGTGATGACATCGCTCACGACGATTCTGGCCGAAGTGCCCTTCCTTTCCCGGGGGGACATGGGCTCCGATCTGCAGTTCCCGATGTCGCTGGTCATTATCGGCGGCATGATCGTCGGTACGCTCGTCAGCGTCTTCTTCATTCCGCTGGCTTACTACGAGATTTACAGACCCCGCCGATGAACGCTCAGCGGAACATATCCTCTCCGCGCCGCGGAATTCCGGCCTTTTCGGTGCTGCTGATCATGGCGGCGCTGACGGTCGTCGGCGTCGCGATGCTTCCGATGCTCAATATCCAGTATACGCCGACGGTTCCCGAACGGAAGATCGACATCTCGTTCTCGTGGCCCGACGCCTCGGCGCGGCTGGTCGAGCAGGGCGCTACCTCGCGGATCGAGGGGACGCTTTCGACGGTTGCCGGATGCGAAAGCGTCTCGTCGCGTTCGTCGAAGGGACGGGGAAGCGCCACGGTGTGGTTCCGCAAAGGTACGGATATGGCGGCAGCCCGTTTCGAAGTGGCTTCGGCGATCCGGAACCTCTACGCCAAGCTCCCCGAGGAGGTCGGCTATCCCGCCATTTCGCTCGCCACGTCGGGCAGCCGGGAGTCCGAAACGCTGATCTACACCATCAAGGCCGCCCTCCCGTCCGAACGCATCGAGGAGTATGTTTCCAATTATGTCTCCGCGCCGCTATCCCGGATCGAAGGGGTCGGCAAGGTCTCCCTCTCGGGCGTTACGCCCTTCGAATGGGTGATAACCTTCGATCCCAAGGTCATGGAAGTGGCCGGAATCACGGCTTCGAATCTCGCGGCCGCTTTCCGGGACTATTTTCGCAGCGAGGTGGTCGGGCTCACGACCCTCGCCGGGGAGGATGGCTGCGACCGCAGCATCGTCCTGAAACTGAGCAGCCGGGCGTCGCTCGATTTCGGGGAAATTCCCATCCTGCGCCGCAACGGCCGGATTTACTACCTGCGCGATTTCGCTTCGGTGCGCTGGCGCGAGGCCCTGCCGACGAGCTATTTCCGGATCAACGGACTGAACACCGTCAACCTTGCCGTCTCCTGCGAAAGCCATACGAACATGCTGCGCGTCGCTGCGGCGGTAAAGGAGGAGATGGGCCGCCTGCAGGCCGCTTTTCCGGCGGAGTTTTCGGCGACGCTGACCTACGACGCCACCGAATATGTCACGGGGGAGTTGCACAAGATATACCTCCGGACGCTGCTGTGCGTGGCCGTCCTGCTGCTGTTCGTTTACCTGGTCAGCCGCGACCTGCGCTACCTGCTGATCATCACGGCGACGCTCGTGGTGAATATTCTCGTGGCCGTGGTCTTCTACAATCTCTTCCGGCTGGATATTCACATCTATACGCTGGCAGGCATCACCGTATCGCTCGGCATCATCATCGACACGTCGATCATCATGGTCGACCATTACAGCTACTACCGCGACCGGCGGGTTTTCGTTTCGATCCTCGGAGCCCTGCTTACCACGATCGGGGCCCTGGGAATCGTCTGGCTGCTGCCCGAGAAACAACAGGCCAACCTGACCGATTTCTCGCTGGTGATCGTCATCAACCTGGCCGTTTCGCTGCTCGTGGCGCTGCTGTTCATTCCCGCACTGCTCGACAAGTTCCCGCTGGGACGCAGCATGACGCTCTCCTCCGTCCGCCGGAGGCGGTTCGCCGTGCGTTTTTCGCGCCTCTACGGGCGTTTTATCGCATGGGGACGCCGCCACCGCTGGATTTTTATCGTGGCGTTGGTCTGGGGCTTCGGCATCCCCGTTTTCCTGCTGCCCGACAAGATCGAGGCGAAGGGCGGAAAACCGCTCCCGAAACGTTCCGAATGGTATAACGGCATCATGCAGAGCCGGTTCATCTCCGAGCATCGCTCGGCCATCGACAAGGTTCTCGGGTCGTCGCTCCACCTGTTCAATACCGCGACGGGCCGTTATAACAATTTCCGCGAACCGGAACAGAAGGTGCTCTATGTCAACGCCGGTATGGCCGAGGGGTGTACCGTGCAGCAGCTCAACGAGGTCGTGCGGCACATGGAAAATTACATCAGCCGTTTCGACGAGGTGGAGATGTTCCGTACGCGCATCTATTCGTATGACAACGCCCGGATCGAAATTACGTTCAAACCCGAGTTTGTCCATACGTCTTTTCCCCTGATGCTGAAGCAGGAACTCACGGCGGCGGCGATTAATTTCGGCGGCGCGACATGGCGCGTCTGGGGCATCGACGACAATTCGTTCAACAACAATGTCGTAAGCAGCTTCCGTCCCAACCAGATCCGGCTCCGGGGCTACAATTACGACCGGTTGTCGGCCTATGCCGATGCGTTGATCGATTCGTTGTCGCTCAACCGTCGTGTCGCGGAGCCCGAGATCATGGACGGCAACGCCTGGACGCTGCCCCACAGCGAGTTCAACATCCGCTATGACGATGAACGTATCGCCGCGGCCGGGCTCGACGTGACCGATTATTACCGCATCCTCAGTACGATGCTCTATAAATCGCGTCTGACGCCGGTTTACGACGGCCGCGAACTGCAGCAGGTCGTGCTCGAATCGGGCGACCGGGATCGTTTCGACCGCTGGCACATTACCAACGCGCAGGTGCGGATCGACTCGCTGCGCACGAAGCTCTCGGCTGTCGGAACGATCGAGAAGCAACGTACGGGCGTCTCCATCCGCCGTTACAAGCAGTCGTATGAAATCCTGATCGGGTTCGACTTCATCGGTTCCTACGAACTCGGGAAGCGACTGATCGAACGCACGGTGAAACGACTCAACGAGGAGGTCCTGCCGATCGGATTCCGTGCGGACTCTCCTTCGCACAACTTCGGGCAGAAGCAGAAACAGCAGCAGGTGTGGCTCATTCTGCTGGTCATCGCCATCATCTATACGATGTGCGCCGTCATCTTCGAATCGCTGCGCAAACCGATCGTCATCATCCTGATGATCCCGATCTCGTTCGTCGGGGT
>CATKXN010000088.1 GCA_949840605.1 uncultured Alistipes sp. | reverse complement strand
GACCGGGAGACGAAGAAAATGGAGCTCACCAACGACCTGACTTTCACGATGCCGACCGTCGCCGAGGGCTATATCCCCGATCCCTATTTCCGGGCCACGCTGATGTCGACCCATCCGCAGCAGGGCAATGCCACGATCGCACCGCTCTTCAACTCCTACGGCCTGATCGACGTTGCAGGAGCCGCCTCGGTCGAGACCATCAACCTCTATGCGAGCGGGGCTACGTCGCTCGAGGGCATCGAGCTGTTCACGCACTGCGGCCGCATCATAGCCCACGAGACCTCCAGTCTGGTAAAGGCCGATTTCTCGAAACTCAAGACGGATCAGTATCTGTTTGTCACGATGGAGCGTTCCGGTGCCCTGGAGGAGGTGATTGCCGGCCCGACGATCTCGCGGCTGGACATTTACGACTGCACCAAGCTGAAGACGGTGGATCTGCACCTCAACAAATGGATGCACAATCTGCAGTGCTTCAACGACCCCGCTATCGAGACCTTCGACATTCGCCGGGAGCATGCCGGCACTTTCAAGGACAAGGAGAAGGAGCCTCATGAATACTGCGACGGCGACAACCAGTATACGGTTTTCGAGTCGGGTGCCGTCATGCAGCTTCCGGACAACGTACATATCCTGGTCGACTACTCGTTTATCACGGAGAAACGTCAGGGCGGAGAAAACGGCAGCTTCAAGGGCGTTTACAATGCCTGGACGCGCGGTGCCACGATCGATGTCTATTCGTCGAAGAACATCGCCAAGAAGCTGGGCACCGTCCCGATGTACAAGGACGACCAGGGTGCACTGACGCTGACGGGCGCCAACGGCTGGGTTCCCTCGGAAACCGAGTAACCGTTTTTTCGAACCGGTACGGCGATTCCCTTTCACGAGGGACGCCGTACCGGTTTGCGATACGACCGAATAACAAAAACCAATCTAACAATTACAGCAATGAAATCTGCATTCAAACTCTTCGGCCTCTTCCTGCTGTCCGGGACACTGTTCGCCGCCTGCGGCGATGACAAGGAAAACGAAACCCCGCCGCCGCCGGGCAAAGGCAAGTATCCTCCGGTGGAAATCACCAACGAGGTAAAAGGCTCCGTAAAGGCCGGCATCGCCGATGCGATCGAGATTACGGGTTCGGGATTCGATTCCGAGGACTACGTCTACATCGGTTACGACAAGGACGGAACGCTCGCTTATGACCGGATTCCGGTCGACGCGCTGACGCTCAAGTCATCGCGCATTTCGTTCGGCGTCCATGTCGCCGCCGCCTACCTCGACAGAACGGTCAAGGTGTACCTCGACCGGGTAGGCTACGACAGAATGGCGATTTCGGGCGACATCACTTTCACGCTTCCGAGCGTCGAAGAGGGCTATATTCCCGATGTGGCCCTGCGCAGCGTGCTGGCCGACGCCAAACGGAATCCGAATGTGAAATTTTCCTCGCTCGGTCTGCTCGACGTCAACAGCGCGGCCGCGATGGTGCACGGCGGAGGTTCGTTCGCTCTGGACCTTTCCGATTGCGCCGCCGTGTCGCTGGAGGGTATCGAGCATTTCAAGGCGTTGAAGGGCGGTGTCGCCGCCTGGGGCATGCCCAACATCAAGGAGATCGACCTCTCGAAATGGGAGGCCAAAGGTATCGAACTCTATCTGGAGCGTGCCGCCAGCCTCGAAAAGTTCGTAGGTCCTCCCTATGCCTACCGTATCCGTACCTACGACAGCCCCAAGTTGACCTATGTCGACGTGCATAACTGCGACTGGCTCACTTGGCTGGAAGTAAGTAATTTTGAAACCGGCGGCGGGGTCAGCGCCCCCAATTCGGCCGTGACCTACCTCGACATCCGCCGCAACCAGTCCGGAACCTATGCGGATAAGCCGACGAAAGCCGGGGAGATGGCGATGGTCTGGAACAACGCCAATCAGGGTTTTAATGTGGCCGATAACGCCACGATCCTGATCGACTCGCATTTCCTGATCGAGCATACGCTGGACGGCTCCTGGACGCAGATTTACAATGCCTGGAAAAACCGCGGCGCGACGATCAAGGTCTATTCGACGATCGACCCCCACCGCGACGAGCTGCTGGGCACCGTTCCCTCCGCCAAGGAGATGCCCGATGCGCTCGCCAATGCGAACAAGAACGGGGACGGCTCGCCCGCGAACAAATGGCAGGTGGACGATCCTTATACGGAAAAAAACGAAGCTCCGGGCAACAAATAATCCGCAGCACCGGATTTCAGCGACTCCCGCACCGAAAGGCGCGGGAGTTTTTTATGATGCGAAAACGGGTGCATCCCCTATGGATGCACCCGTCCGACGTTGCCGGGAGAATTCCGGGTCAGGCTTTTTTCGAATGGGCGTTGACCGCGCCGATGAGGAACACCAGATAGAGCCATACGATGCTCAGCGCGACGATGGCGGCGCCCTGCGACCCGAAAGCGTCGGTGATGACGCCCAGCACCGGCGGAATGACGGCTCCGCCCGCCACGCCGACGATCAGCAGGGCCGAAACCTCGTTCGCCCGTTCGGGAACGCGCTGCATCGAGATCGAGAAGATGATCGAGAACAGGTTGGCGTAACCGACTCCGAATACGGCCACGCAGGCCAGTACGGCCCAGAGTCCGTGGAGGAAGATCATGCCCACGAGACCTGCCAGGGCAACGAACACGCTGGCCGTGAAGAATTTGCGTTCGGGGAGCTTCCTCAGCAGGAGACCCCCGAGGAATGCGCCCACCGTGCGTGCGAAGAAGTAGACGCTGTTGCCCATGCCGGCGTCCGTGAGGGGCAGGCCGCAGCGTTCCATCAGCAGTTTGGGGAAGGTGATGCCCATGCCCACGTCGACGCCCACCAGGACGAGGATGCCGATGAAGAAGGCCACGATGTATTTGTCCCGGAGCAGCGAGAAGGTGTGTCCGATCGAAATGCCGGGGTCGGCGACCTTATGCTCGGCGATCGGGGTCAGCCACAGCCAGACGAGGGCCAGCAGCGAGATGGCGGCGTAGATCGGGAAGATCATCTTCCAGCCGAGGAAGCTGCCCGTCACGGCGGCCGCGATGATCGGGCCGAGGAACGAGCTGACGGCCTTCACGAACTGTCCGAGAGTCAGCGTCCCGGTGAGTTTGTCCCCGGCGATGACGTTGGTCACCAGCGGGTTGAGCGACACCTGCAGCAGCGTGTTGCCGATGCCGATCAGGGCGAAGGCGATCAGCACGGCCGTGAAGTCGTAGGCGATGAGCGGGACGATCATCGCGGCCACATGGAGGGCGAAACTCAGCAGGACGGTTTTTTTGCGGCCGATGCGGTTCATCAGCATCCCCGTGGGGATCGAGAGCAGGAAGAACCAGAGGAAGCAGGAGAGCGAGATGAGGTTGACCATCGTGTCGTTCATGCCCGCGAAGTCGTTCTTGACATAGCTCGTCGAGACGCCGACGATGTCCACGAAGCCCATGATGAAGAATCCGAACATCACGGGGAGAATCTTGCGCAGTGAAATTTCCTTGTTCATTTGTCTGTTTTTTGGGTTACTTGTTTTCGGTTACAAACTTAATCGTTTAAGTAAAAGGGGCAAAAAAAGGGCTCACTGGTCCCTGAACTCCATCCGGCAGGGGAGCACCTTCGATTCGGGCACGTATTCGCCCGCTTCGGGGGCGTTGGAGTGGCGGATCTGGTTCAGGAGTATCCGCACGGCGTTGCTGCCGATCTCCTCGATCGGGAAGTGGGCGATGTTCATCCTGGGGGCCAATACGCGGAAGAGCGAGTCTTCGTGCATGCTGGCCAGGCCCCAGCTGCCGTCGTTGATGTCGATGCCGCGGTCGTAGAAATAGCGCAGCGCCTCGATGGCGAGGATATGCGTGGTGAAGAAGAACCCGTCCACGTCGGGAACGGCGTGGAAGATACGGTCCAGCGTGGTGTAGATGTTGTCCTGGTAGTTGACGTAGGTCACCTCGCCGTAGAGGTCGGGGTTGATGCGGATATGGGCGTCGGAAAGGGCGTTGGCATATCCTTCGCGGCGCATGTCCATCGTCAGCAGGTGGGGGTTGGTCGTGATGATGGCGATCTTGCGGAATCCCTTGTCGATCAGGTGCCGCACCAGCTTGTAGCTGCTCTCCTCGTTGTTGATGATGACGTAGTTGACACGCATCTCGGGGAAGTAGCGGTCGAACAGCAGCACGGGGTAGCGGCTGTCGACCAGGCGGCTGATCTCGCGCTTGGAGATTTTGGTGGGGGCGATGATCATGCCGTCGACCTTCTTCGACCGGAAGAGGCGTATCATGGCGTTTTCGCGTTCGATCTCGGAGTTCGAACTGGCGATCATCAGCGAGTAGCCCTCCTTTTCGGCTTCCGATTCGATCTGGTGGGCGATGTGGGCGTAAAAACTGTCCGATATGGAGGGGAGGATCAGTCCGATGGTCTTCGAGATTCCGGTGTTGAGGCTCCGGGCCAGCAGGTTGGGTTCGTAGGCGAGTTCCCGTGCGCAGGCGAAGACCCGGTTCTGGGTCTCCGTGCTGATTCCCTTTTTGTTGCCTTGTCCGGACAGCACCCATGAAACGGTCGTTTTCGACAGGTTCAGCTTGCCGGCTATGTCTTTGAGCGATACTCCCACGGCGGTTCAGAATAAATGAAAATCGGATGTTCTTACAAAGATAAAATTTTTTCCGCATTCGACAAATAAAAAATTGTGAAAAAATGCGTTTCCTTTTCCCTTCGGACGGGTCGGTGCCGGGGAGCGCCGGACGATGGCTGCGGCCTGGGGTTTCCGCTCGTTCCGATCCCGGTCCGCAGGGGTGCCGGAGGACAGTCCTGAGTGTCAGAAATAACACTTTTAAGGTCATTAATCAAAAGTCCGGGTACCGATAAATCGTTATATTTGTATCCATACCCGAAGTCGGAAAAATGCCTGCTTTTTCGTTTCAGAATAGCGAAACGCGGATGCGTTTCGCGCTGTTCCCGGCGAAGCTCCGGCCGAGGGACCCTAAAACCGCCAAAAAACAATGACTGACCCGATGCTCCGGCTGCTGAAACCGGCCGTTTCGATCCTTTTCGCCTGCTGTTCCCTCACCGTATCGGCCGCCCGGCCCCAACTGCCTCCGTCGTGGGGCGGATCGCCCGCCCGCTTCGACTCCCGGACCTGCGCCTATTTGCCTCCCGTGCGCATCGTCGTGCAGGATGAGCCCGATCTGATCTCGGGCGGCGACCTGCTGCTCGAACCCGGCAACGGGCAGGCCGACCTGCAGAACGCCCGCATCTGCGTGCTCCGCAGCCGTGACGGACGCCGTCCGGGGCTGCTGCTCGATTTCGGCCGCGAGTTGCAGGGCGGACTGCGCATCGTGACCGGCATGCCCGCGGACAGCAGGCCCGTGAGGGTCCGCATCCGCTTCGGCGAGTCGGTCAGCGAGGCGATGTGCGACATCGACGGCGCGAACGGCGCTTCGAACGACCATGCCGTGCGCGACTTCACGCTCGCGCTGCCGTGGCTCGGCGCTGTGGAGTGCGGCGACTCGGGGTTCCGCTTCGCGCGCATCGACCTGCTGGACGACGACCGCGAGTTGCATCTCAAACAAATCGAAGCCGTATTCCGCTACCGGGACATACCTTATATAGGATCGTTCCGCTCGAGCGACGAACGCCTCGACCGTATCTGGGCGACCGGCGCCTATACCGTCCACCTCTGCATGCAGGATTTTCTGTGGGACGGCGTGAAGCGCGACCGGCTGGTCTGGGTCGGGGACCTGCATCCCGAGGTCATGACCGTCAATTCGGTCTTCGGCTATAACGAGGTCGTGCCGCGCAGCCTCGATCTGGCCCGCGACACCACGCCGCTGCCGGGATGGATGAACGGCATCAGCTCTTATTCGTTGTGGTGGATCGTCATTCACAGCGACTGGTACCGCTACCACGGCGACCGGGCCTACCTCTCCGAACAGCGTCCCTATCTGACGGCCCTGCTGAAGCAAGTTTTCGAAAAGATCGGCCCCGACGGGCGCGAACGGCTCGACGGCACGCGCTTTCTCGACTGGCCGTCGAGCAGCGACGCCGCGAGCACGGCGGCGGGGCTTCAGTCGCTGACGATCCTGGCCCTCGATGCCGGGGCCGGACTGTGCGAGGCGCTGGGCGACGCCGCGCTGGCCGCCGAATGCCGGGCGAAGGCCGCGCTGATGCGGAGGTGCCCGGTCGGGGACGGAGGCGGGGCCAAGCAGGGGCGTTCGCTGATGGTGCTGGCCGGGCTCGCCGATCCGGCGGCGACCGACCGCGACTGCATCTCGAAGGGCGGTTCGAACGGCTTTTCGACTTTCTACGGCTACTATATGCTCCGGGCGATGGTCGCCGCGGGCAATTATGAGGGGGCTTTGGAGCGTATACGCGAATACTGGGGCGCGATGCTCGACCTCGGGGCCACGACCTTCTGGGAGGATTTCGATAGGAAATGGCTTCCTGCGGGCCGCATCGACGAGCCGGTTCCGGCCGGTATGCGCGACCTGCACCGCGAGTGCGGGGCCTACTGCTACCGGGGATTCCGCCACAGCCTGTGCCACGGCTGGGCGTCGGGACCGACGGCATGGCTCACGGAGTACGTGCTGGGAGTCGGGGTGGCGGAGCCCGGCTGCCGCCGCCTGCGCATCGACCCCCACCTGGGCGACCTGGAATGGGTCGAAGGCACTTTCCCGACGCCTTACGGCGCGGTGAAGATCCGCCACGAGAGGGCTGCGGACGGCACGGTGAAAAGCCGCGTCGAAGCTCCGCGCGGCGTAAAGGCGGAACTCGTGAAACACGACAGATAACCCACTTAAACAGACTCGATTATGCAACGTATCGTATTGAATGAAATCTCCTATTTCGGCGCCGGATGCCGTTCGGTGATCGCCGAAGAGGCGCGCCGCCGCGGTTACCGGAAAGCCTTCTTCGTGACGGACGCCGATCTCATCCGCTTCGGCGTAGCCTCCAAGGTCGAGGAGGTGTTCCGCGGAGCCGGCATTCCCTATGAAATTTTCAGCGACGTGAAGGCCAACCCGACCATCGCCAACGTACAGCACGGTGTGGCCGCCTTCAAGGCTTCGGGCGCCGACTTCATCGTGGCGCTGGGCGGCGGCTCGGTCATCGACACGGCCAAGGGCGTCGGCATCGTGACCAACAACCCCGAATTCGCCGACGTGAAGTCGCTCGAAGGACCCGCCGACACGCACTGCCGCGCCGTGCCGACCTTCGCGCTGCCGACCACCGCCGGAACTGCCGCCGAGGTGACGATCAACTACGTCATCATCGACGAGGAGGCCCGCAAAAAGATGGTCTGCGTCGATCCCAACGACATTCCGTCGGTGGCGATCGTCGACCCCGAACTGATGTCCTCGATGCCCAAGGGGCTGACCGCCGCGACGGGCATGGACGCCCTGACCCACGCCATCGAGGGCTATATCACCAAAGGTGCGTGGACGATGTCCGACATGTTCGAGCTGAAAGCCGTCGAGCTGATTGCGCAGCACCTCAAGGCCGCCGTCGACGACGGCAGGGACGCTGCGGCGCGCGAGGGCATGTCCGTGGCGCAGTACATCGCCGGCATGGGCTTTTCGAACGTGGGCCTCGGCATCGTGCACTCGATGGCCCATCCCCTGGGAGCCTTCTACGACACGCCCCACGGCGTCGCCAACGCCCTGCTGCTGCCCTATGTGATGGAGTACAACGCCGAGTCGCCCGCGGCTCCGAAATACCGCGACATCGCCCGCGCCATGGGCGTCGATACGGCTGGAATGAGCGTCGGAGAGGGTGTCGCCGCCGCCGTGAAGGCCGTCCGCGACCTCTCGCTGAGCATCGGCATTCCGCAGCGTCTGCACGAGATCGGCGTGAAGGAGGCCGACATTCCGGCGCTCTCCGTGGCAGCTTTCAACGACGTCTGCACGGGCGGCAACCCGCGCGAGACGTCGCCGGCCGAGATCGAGGCGCTTTACCGCAAAGCCTTTTAATCCGCGGGGCTTATGAAGTGCATACGCCTGTGCGTCCTTGCGGCGTGCTCGATGCTTTGGGCGGCCTGCGACGGGCCGCAGGGTTTGGAGGAGGGATTTCGCAATCCCTCCTCGGCCGGTGTCCAGACGTCGGTCTACTGGTATTGGATTTCGGGAAATGTCTCGAAGGAGGGCGTCGCCGCCGACCTCGAGTCGATGAAGCGTATCGGCATCGACCGCGCTTTCATCGGCAACATCGGACTTCCCGAAGCGGAGGGAACTCCCCGGGGGCCCGTGAAACTCTTCACCGAGGAGTGGTACGAGGTCATGCACACGGCCCTGAAGAAAGCCACGGAACTGGGGATCGACATCGGTGTGTTCAACTGCCCGGGGTGGAGCCAGGCCGGAGGTCCGTGGATCGAACCCGAGGAGGCGATGCGCTGCCTGGCCGCCGTTACCGCCGAAGTCGAAGGCGGCCGGGTGGCGGAGGTCGCGCTTCCGGCCCCCTCGCCCGACTTCGCCGACGTGCGGACCGTTGCCGTGCCGCTGCCCGAAGGCGTGCTGAAGCTCGACGCCTCGACGGCCCGCGTGAGCGGTTCCGCAGACGCCGCAAAGGCGTTCGACGGCGATCCCGCGACGGCGCTGGCGTGTAGGCCGGGACGCGATGCGGTGGTGGAGGTAAAACCCGTTAAGGACTTCACGCTGCGGTCCGTGCGGATTTATCCGGCTCGTGCGCCCTTTGCCGCGACCGCGGAACTGCAGGCCGTGAAGGACGGACGCACGACCGTAGTGCGCCGTTTCGTCATCGACCGCACGAATCCCTCCCCGGAGGTGGGATTCGATCCCTACGCCCCCGTGACGATCGCCTGCGAACCGACCGAAGCCGACGCTTTCCGGCTGGTGGTGAACGGCGCTTCGGCGACGGGCGGTCTGGCCGAGGTGGAGTTTTCGGCTCTGTCGCTCGTGGAACGTTATTCCGAGAAGTCGCTGGCCAAGATGCACCAGACGCCGCTGCCGTACTGGAACGACTACATGTGGGACCGTCAGCCCGCCGCGGCGGACACGACGGCCGCCGTTGCGCCCGGGGCGGTCGTCGATATCAGCGGTTGCCTCGCGGGTGACCGCCTGCGCGGGGAAGCGCCCGCCGGCCGCTGGATGATCCTGCGTACGGGCATGGTGCCGACCGGAGTGACGAACGGCCCCGCGCTGGAGGACGGTGCGGGATTGGAAGTCGACAAATGGAGCTCTGCGCATCTGGCGAAACATTACGAAGCTTTCGTCGGGGAGCTGTGCCGGCGCATTCCCGCCGCCGACCGCCAGTCGTGGAAAGTCATCGTGGCCGACAGCTACGAAAAGGGCGGCCAGAATTTCGGCGACGATTTCTTCGAGGCGTTCGAAGCCCGCTACGGCTACGACGCGCATCCCTATCTGCCCGTGTTCTTCGGTCTGACGGTCGGCGACCGCGACCGTTCGGACCGCTTCCTGTGGGACCTGCGGCGGATGATGGCCGACCGGCTGTCGTACGACCACATCGGCGCCCTGCGCGAGCTGGCCCACCGCGACGGCTTCACCACGTGGCTCGAAAATTACGGACACTGGGGCTTCCCCGGCGAGTTCCTCCAGTACGGCGGCCAGTCGGACGAGGTGGCCGGAGAGTACTGGAGCGAGGGCGAGCTGGGCAATATCGAGAACCGCGCCGCATCCTCCTGCGCCCATATTTACGGCAAGAACAAGGTTTCGGCCGAGTCGTTCACGGCGGCTTTCTCGCCCTATGCGCGCCATCCCTACCGGATGAAGCAGCGCGGCGACCGCTTCTTCTCGGAGGGCATCAACAACACGCTGCTGCACGTATACATCTCGCAGACGGCCGACGGCCCGAAGCCCGGCATGAACGCCTTCTTCGGCAACGAGTTCAACCGCAACAACACGTGGTTCGACCAGTTGGACCTCTTCATCACCTACCTTAAACGCTGCAACTTCATGCTCCGGCAGGGGCTGAACGTGGCCGATGCAGCCTATTTCATCGGCGAGGACGTGCCGAAGATGACCGGCGTGTGCGACCCCGCGCTGCCGTCGGGCTATCAGTTCGATTACATCAACGCCGAGGTGCTGTGCCGCGACGCCACGGTGCGCGACGGCCTGCTGACGCTGCCTCACGGCACGCAGTACCGCGTGCTGGTGCTGCCGCGGCAGGAGACGATGCGCCCCGAGGTGCTGGAGCGGGTGATGCAGCTCGTGCGCGACGGCGCCGTGGTGCTGGGACCCGCCCCGACGCGCTCCCCGAGCCTTGCGGGCTATCCCGGGGCCGACGGCCGCGTGCAGGCGATGGCCGCCGAGCTGTGGGGGCCCGGAACGGGAAAGCGCGTCAACCGCTACGGCATGGGCATGGTTTTCGACGGCTGCCCGATGGAGGAGGTTTTCGACGCCATCGGCCTCGTGCCCGACTTCGGGCATGACCCATCGCTGCCGCTGCTGTTCGGACACCGGACGACGGACAGTGCCGAGATCTATTTCGTGTCGAACCAGTCGGAGGAGCCGGTCGAATTCACCGCGTCGTTCCGCGTTGCGGAGCGCCGTCCCGAGTGGTGGCAGCCCGTGACGGGAGCCGTGCGCGACCTTCCGGCCTGGCGCGCCGAAGGCGCCGTGACGAAGATTCCGATGCGTCTCGAACCGCTCGAAAGCGGTTTCGTGGTCTTCCGCAATCCGGCGGCGAAGCCTGCCGCGGAATTCACGGCTGATGCGAATTTCCCGCGTCCGGAGACGCTCGCCGCGGTGGACGGCCCCTGGCAGGTGCGCTTCGAAGCGCCCGACGGGGTGGGGAACTTCTCCCTTGCGGCCGACACGCTCGGCGACTGGTCGCAGAGCGCCGACGAGCGTCTGCGCTGGTTCTCCGGCACGGCGACCTATTCGACGACCTTCGAAAAGCCGGCAGCCGGCGGCGGCCGCATCCTGCTCGACCTGAACCGCGTCGGGGTGATGGCCGAAGTTAGCGTCAACGGCGCCGATGCCGGAGGCGTCTGGACGCCCCCGTACCGGGTGGACGTGACGGACCTGCTCCGCGAGGGCGCGAACGAACTTGAGATCGAGGTGGTCAACACGTGGGTCAACCGCCTCGTCGGCGACAGCCGCCTGCCCGAGGCGGAACGCCGCACGTGGTCGCCCTACAATCCCTACACGCCCGAATCGCCGCTGCAGGAGTCGGGGCTGATCGGTCCCGTGACGCTGCAACGGGTCGCGCTGTAAAACCGGCCCGCAAACGAAAATCCCGCACTCCTTGCCAGAGTGCGGGATTTTTCGTATCGGGGTGTCGTCCCTATTTCGAGATCAGGTTCTCCCGTTCGATGTCCTTGAAGTAGCGGTAGGTGGCTACGCGCAGCTCCTCGGCGGCCGGATCGTCGCATACGAGGATGCCGTTGGGATGCACCTGCAGGGCCG
>CATKXN010000087.1 GCA_949840605.1 uncultured Alistipes sp. | reverse complement strand
GACCGCCAGGTATCCGGCGGCGTAGTCGCTCCAGGCTGCCACGGCGGCGATGGTACCCTGTTCCAGCTGGGCCGTGATGGCCGTGGTTGCGGTCTCGCGGTATCCCGAGAGGGCGTTCGCGAACGGGTTGGTGTACTTGACGCCTTCGTCGGCTCCGGAGGAGACGTTGCCGAAGAGCGGGTGGTGCACATGGGGCAGCATGCTCGAGGGGTATACCGCTGGGAATTCAACCGGATTGGCGTTCAGCAGACTTCTGAAAATATCCGATCCCGATCCCACCGACGGGCCGTTGAGCTCGTCGAACTGTCCCGACACGCGCACCGAAGCCACGGTGGTTTTGGTGAGGTTCAGGTCGACGTTGGAACGGATCTCGATGGTCGAATTCTTGATGTTGGTGTTGAAGTCGTTCGCCGAGTGGGTCTTGAGCACGCCGTTGTCCACCTTGTAGGAGGCCGAGATGTAGTAGCGCGCGATTTCGGCGCCGCCCGAAGCGTTCAGGTTGACTCGGTGGTTGGTGGTGAAGTCGCGGAGCATAATCTCCTTCCAGTCGTTGTTGGGGTAAATCAGCGGATCGGCTCCCATGCGGGTCTTCTCGATCTTCTTGATGGAGTAGGGGCGCATGCCGGTCGGATTGCGCGTCAGTGTGGCTTCGTTGGCCAGCTCCATGAACCTCACGTTGTCGGCGAGGTTGTAGTCCCGGGTGTTGCCCGAGAACGACGCTTCGTAGCGGACGTTGAACTGGGTCTTGCCCTTGTGTCCAGACTTGGTCGTCACGAGGATGACGCCGTTGGCACCGCGGCTGCCGTACATCGAGGTGGCGGTGGCGTCCTTCAGCACGGAGAAACCTTCGATGTCGTCGGGCTGGATGTTCGCCAGTTCGGTGCTCGAGGATTCGATGCCGTTGATCAGGATGAGGGGCGACGAACGGCCCGTTCCGAACGATCCGACGCCGCGGACGAAGAACTCGGCGTTGTCGGCGCCCGGTTCGCCGCTCAGCTGGTAGCTCACCAGACCGGCCACGCGGCCGGCGAGCATGGCCGTGACGTTACTCGTGGGACCCTTGAGTTCCTTGGGCCGCACGGTGGCCACGGAGCCGATCATGGTGGTCTTCTTCTCGGTACCCCATGCCGTCACCACGACGTCTTCGATCGCCTGCGCGGCAGGGTTCAGTTTCACGTTGATTACCGTCTGGTTGCCTACGGCCACCTCCGTCGGGTCGTAGCCGAGGTAGGAGAAAACCAGCACGTCGGAGGGCTTGCAGTAGAGGGCGAATTTTCCCTTTACGTCGGTCGAAACGCCGGCGGTCGTGCCTTTCACGATGATCGTAGCCGCAACGATGGGTTCCGAATTCTCGTCGAGCACCTGACCGTGAACCTGACGCACGTCGTTCTGCGCATGCGCCGCACCTGTCCCGAGGAGGACGAATGCGGCCGCGAACACGCATACTGAAGTTAGAAGTCGTTTAATTCTCATAAGTGGATTGTTAGAGGTTAAAGTTTCATAAGATGGGGAAGGGTCACAAATGAAGTACAGAATCGTATTTGCTCATAGTTTGACATTTAAGGGTTAGTATCCTGGGTTTTGTTCGATCTTTTCGAGCGTCTGCCAGCATTGGTACAGTCCGCGGGGGACGTGGAAACAGCCTTTCCATTTGCCGCCCTTGAGCGGTAGGAGCACCTCGCCGCGCCGGTTCAGATAGCCGTACCATTCGGGGTACTCGTCGTCCCTGAAATGGCTCCACATATATTCGTCCAGTTTCCCGAACCACTCCAGACACTGTTTGTTGCCGGTGAGCTGGTAGCCCTTGATCATCGCGACGGCCGATTCCAGATGGACCCACCAGAGTTTCTGGTCCCATTCGAGTTTCTGCGGGGGATAGCCGCAGCGGTCCAGGAAATAGAAAATGCCGCCGTATTGCTTGTCCCAGCCCCGTTCGATGACGGAGAGCGAAATGTTCACGCATTTTTCGATCAGCGCGCCGTCGCCCAGCCGGACGCCGAGGTTCATCATGAACCAGAGCGCTTCCAGGTCGTGCCCGGGATTGATCTCCCGGCCTTCGAAACAATCGACCGCCGAGCCGTCGGCCGCATCGACGTTTTCGAGCATGCAGCCCAGTTCGGGTTTGTAGAACGTGTTGAGGATCTCGTCGAGGCAATCCCGGATGGTGACGTCGAGGATCGTCGTGTCGTCGATGATGTCCTCGATTTCCAGGGCCATGTTGCAGATGATCATCGGCAGCGCGAACCCTTTCAGGGCCCGGGTTCCCGGAACCGTCTTTTCCCAGATGCCCTTGGGTGCGTTTCGGCGGTCCAGAATCCGCCGGAACGTCCGGCGCGCGATTTCGGCGTATTCGGCATTCCCCGTGGCTTTGGCGAGCTGTGCGAATGCCATGCAGGCGAACGTGTTGGAGAAGATGTTGTAAGGCTGCACGAGCGGGCGCCCCTGTCTGTCGAGGGAGAAATAGAAGTCGTAGCTGCCGTCGTGGCCGTACTTTTTCAGAAATTCGGCCCCGTGAACGGCCGTGTCCAGCCAATCGCGGCGTTTCTCCAACTGATTGTACAGCATGGCGAACATCCAGATTTCCCGGCCTTGGAGCCATACGAACTTATCCGTGTCGTAAATGCTCCCATCCCGGTTCAGGCAGCTGAAATAGCCGCCGCACTCCCGATCGACAGAATGGTCCATCCAGAACGGCAGAACCCTGTCGAGCAGTTCCTGCCTGTATCGCTCGGATGTTTTCTTGAAATTCATAAGCTTTTATCGTTTAATTTGCACGTTTGTCATACCAGTATGCCTCGATCTCCTCCAGGGATTTTCCGGTCGTTTCCGGAATGAGTTTCCAGACGATCAGGATATAAGGACCGCAGATCACGGCGAACAGGAGGAATGTGCCCTGCGGTTTGAGAATTTCGAGGAAAACCGGAGTCAGCTGGCCGATGAGCCAGGTTCCGATCCACAGCGCCAGTTCGGCCACCGACATGGCGATGCCCCGCACCCGGGAAGGGAACATCTCGGCGAGCAGGACGAAGATGACGGCGCAGATCGAGATGGCGCAGAAGAAGATATAGAGCAGAAAAAGCGTCAGGAGAATGTAATTGGAAAGGCCCTGTCCGAACTGGAAATACCACGCAATGCCGAGCAGCGCCGCGATCATTCCCGTCACGCCGAAATAGACGAGACGTTTGCGGCCGACCCGGTCGATGATGAAGAAGGCGATGATCGTGGTGACGACATTCACGAGCCCTACCAGGACCTGATAGAAAAGCGAATCCCCGGAGGCGAGCCCGGATTTTTCGAAGATGGAGGGGCCGTAGTACAGCACGGCGTTGACTCCCATGAACTGGCCCAGGATCGCGATGGCCGCGCCGATGAGGACGGCGCCGAGGATCGGGGGACGTGAAATGATCTTGAATTCCGCGCGCAGGGATTGTTTTTCCCGGCCTTTCATGGAGAGCCAGACGGGACTCTCGGGAATGAAAAACAGCAGGACGATGAACAGCGCGGCGGGCAGCGCCTCGGCGAGGAGCATGCCGCGCCAGCATTCGCCGATGAAGATTTTCGAGCATAGCGCGCTGCGGCAGCCGGTCGCTTCCAGGGAATATTCGAGCAGGAAATAGTTGACGACATACGCTGCGAGGAAGCCGATGGTGACGGCAAGCTGGTACAGCGACACGAGCCGTCCGCGGTGTCTGGCCGGAGCGATTTCACTGATGTACGCCGGAGCGACCACGGCGGAAATGCCGATGCCGACACCGCCGACGATGCGGAACAGGACAAGCGATGCGAACGAGTTGCTTATGGCGCATCCTGCGGCGGAAACCGTGTACAGGACCGATGCGATGATCAGCGACCGTTTCCTTCCCCCCCCCTCGAAAAGCAGTCCGGAACTTACTACACCCGCGATCGAGCCGATAAGTGCGCATCCTACGTAAGTGCCTTCCATGGAGGGTGTCAGGCCGAACTGCGCGACGACCATCGAGATGGTCCCGGAGATAACCGCAGTGTCATACCCGAAGAGTCCGCCTCCGAGAGCGGCCACTAAGGCAATGAAATAAAAATATCCCATCGACCTGTCTTCCATGTTTCGAACGGTTGTCATCATTTCTGTTTCGGTTTATTTTCCGCAAATAAAAATCATTTATACTAAAGAAATATATTTTTTTATCAATTTATTAATTTTGATGCGATTTATATTTCTATTTTATTTTATGTCAGTAGGTTGTGTGCTTCGAATAAATGGCTGAATTGGAAAAACATTTTGTATTTGTTTCTTTAATTGTTGGCGTTTTTAATAAAATGATTTATTTTTATGCCGAATTCACTCCTGACACGATGACATCCAAACCTGAAGCGACAAATGGCACGGCGGCGGTTTTTGCCGCCGTATCCGAGCGAAAGAACGCGAATGCCGCCCTGAAGAAGAGCATTCTGAACTGCTTTTTCCGGGAACGGCAGCTGATGATTCCGGAAATCTCCCGGCTGACCGGCTACAGTATTCCGACGGTGGCGAGGTATATTCACGACAGCCTGGACGCCGGTCTGGTGCTGGCCTCGAAAACGGCTCCCGAGACCCCGCTCCGGGGGCGCAAGGCGACGTGGTATACGCTCAATCCGGATGCGGCGTATTTTCTCGGCGTCGACACCAAACATTACGCATTGGTGCTCAGCCTCATGAATTTGACCGGAGAGGTCATTCTGGAACGGGAGGACCGCAATCTGCGGTTTTCCAATACGCC
This sequence comes from uncultured Alistipes sp., assembly GCA_949840605.1. Next base: position 6,766 of record CATKXN010000087.1, on the reverse strand, counting down.
CCAGTTTCTCGAGACCATGTGCCGTGAAGTCCGGAACTTCATCCGCGAATCCACGGTGGAAGGAAAGATCGCAGCCGTATGTTTCAATATCTCGGGGCGTGTGAATTCGCGGAAGGGGTTAAGCCACAGTATTTTCGCTTTTGAAAACAACGAGGACGAGCCGTTGGCCGAGATGCTGGGCAACAGCATCGGCATTCCGTCTGTCATCGAGAACGACACGCGGGCGATGCTCTACGGCGAGCTTTACAAAGGCAATATCAAAGGTTATGCGGATTGTCTTTATGTCAATGTCAGCTGGGGGCTCGGGCTGGGCATCCTGACGAATGGCGAAATCTATCGCGGGGCCGACGATTTTGCGGGGGAATTCGGGCATACGAAGGCTTTCGACAACGAGATCATCTGCCACTGCGGCAAAAAGGGGTGCCTCGAAACCGAAGTTTCCGGCAATGCCGCCAAACGGATTCTCACGGAGCAGCTCGCCGCCGGAAAGACGTCGGTGCTCCATGCGGGTGCGGCGAATTCGGCTGAACCGACCATTCAAGACATAATACAAGCCGCAAACAACGAAGACCCTCTTTGTCAGGATATCATGGAGGAGATGGGGCGGAAGCTCGGCCTGCAACTGGCCAACCTAATCAATATTTTCAACCCCAGGGCCATCATCATCGGAGGAAGCATGTCGAAGAACAACGACTTTCTGTTGGAATCCGTTAAGATGAGTATCAAGAAATATTCATTGAAACTCATACACCGTAATCTTATAATCACCGGTTCGGTGAATCCCGACCGTATCGGCGTCATCGGAGCATGTCTGATTGCAAGAGAAAAGTACGTACAAAATTTGATCGGAATGCCGTCGGCATGGTAGGGGCGGCCGTTGGGCCGGTTCCGGTCCGAACGTTCGCCTGACTGGCGGACGAAACGCTCCCGGCCTTGGAGATGCCTCCGTCGCACGGTTTTTCGCGCTTATTTGCGGCAGATCCTTCGCAGGAACCACAGCGGATATTTCCGCACGGGGCGCATCCGCAGCCAGCCGCGCGCCAGCAGCAGATGGAGGCGGCCGCAGTCCACGATCCCGTAGATCCGTTCCCGGGGGATCGTCTCCCTACCGGCGACGTTGCCGTCGCCCTGCAGGACGATGTATGATTTTTCGACGCGGACGATGCGGTGCACGACGAAACTCCCGGCGTCGGTCTCGCCCAGTACGACGTGGCCGCGGACGAGGTCTCCGGGCTGTATCGGGCGCAGGCGGATGCGGCTCCCGCTGCGGAAGAAGGGGAGCATGCTCTGGCCCGTCACGCGCACGTCGACGGTCTGCCCTTCGAGCAGCAGGTTGCGGACGAGTCCGAAGGCGGCGGTATGGTCCGTGATGTTCATTCCCCGAAGACGGTTTGACAGGACAGACGGGCCGCATCGGTGTCGGGCCGGCATTCGAGGTGGTAGACCGGCACGCTTTCGATCACCCGCGAGAGCAGGGCGCAAACATCGTCCTGCAGCCGTTCGTCGCGGCTGAATGCCGGGGGAGCCGAGGGCAGCAGGGCCCCGATGGCCTCGATCGGGCGCAGGCGTCGGATGCGGTTGTGCGGGGCCTGCGAGAGCCGCACGATGGCCGCCACGGGCCTGCTTTCGTTGCGGTAGCAGGGCGTTTTTCCGCTCCACGGCGATCCCCAGACCTGCGGGGCCGTGCCGCCGCTGGCGCTGATGACCGGGCTGTCGTCGTTGAGCAGTTCGGTGCCGGAAATATGTTCCCGCCACAGCCGCGTGTGGGTGCTCTTGCCGGTGCCCGACTCCCCGAGGAACAGCACGCCCCGGCCGCGGCAGCAGATCACCGAAGAGTGGATGGCCACGGCTCCGCGGCCGACGGCGGCGATGTTGTAGAGCGTCCACAGCCCGAAGCGCAGCAGCGCGGGAGGGTGTTGCGGTGTGAAGTCGCTCGCGGCCTGCGTTGTGCCGTATTGCATGCGGAACCGGGCCGGGGCCGAGCCGTCGCGGGGAGCGATTTCGAGCAGATAGCCCGCTTCGTCGCGTCCGAAGCGGCAGTCGGCATTGGCGTCGGTGAAGTCGAAGCGGTAGAGTTCGCGGTATCCGGCCCTGTCCGGAAGCCGGGACGCGATCTCCAACGCGAGGTCCGCGGGTCCGGACTCCGTCGTCCGGAACGGTTGCAGGGCCCGGGTGAAATGCGCTCCCGTACAGACGTCGGGCAGGGAGATGCGGATATTGGCAACGGTGTAATTCATCTATTCTCCCAGTGTGATGATTCGGTCGCAGTATTCGAGCGAGGTTTCGCGGTGGGCGATCACGAGCAGCGTCAGCCCCGGGCTGCATGCGGCGATCGAGGCGATCGAGCGGTTTACTTCGCCCTCGGTGCGGCTGTCGAGCGCCGAGGTCGCCTCGTCGAAAAAGAGCACGTCGGCCCGGCGATCGAGAGCCCGGGCGATGCCGATGCGCTGACGCTGTCCGCCCGAAAGGCGGCAGCCGCATTCGCCGACGGGGGTGTCGATACCCCGGGGCAGGGCGGTGACGAAGTCGCCCAGCTGGGCCGCGTCGAGCGCTTCGGCGACCCGCCGGCGGTCGATCTCTCCGGCAGGGATGCCCGGCGCGACGTTCGAGGCGAAACTCCCGTCGCTGAGGAACAGGTGCTGCGACACGTAGTCGATGCGGTTCTGCCATGCCCGGCGGTTGGCCGCGGTGAGCGGGACGCAGTCGACGGCGATTTCGCCCGACGTGGGTTCGTAAAGCCCCAGCAGCAGGTTGAAAAGGGTCGTTTTGCCCGCTCCGGAGGCGCCGCGGATGCCGATGCGCTCGCCTTTGCGGATCGTGAGCGAGAGTCCTCCGAAAAGCTCCCGGCCCTTGTCCGTGAAGCGGAACGTGAGGTCGCGGACGGTGATCTCGTGCTCGAAGGGGAGGATTTCGGTGCCGGGTGCCGACGGTTCGCAGGGCATGGTCTCCAGGGCGGCGGCATCGCGCAGGATCGGGATGGTGTAGCGGTTGTAACGGATGGCGGCCCACCCCGACATGATGCTGCGGACCGACGGCATCAGCCGCAGGGCTGCCACGGCGAAGACGCCGAAGAGCAGCCGGGCCTGCCCGTGGCCGAAGCTGAGGGCCGCGAAGAGGGCCATGCCCACGGCCAGTCCGATTTCGGTGAAGAGCTGGGGCAGCTGACCGATGTCGGCCTCGCGCGAACGGGTGCGCACGACCTCGTCCATCGTGCGGTCGAAGGCCCGGAGCATCCCCGGAAAGGCGTTGCAGAGTTCGATGTCGGCGTATCCGCGGAAGGTTTCGGCCACGAGCCGCGCCTTTTCGCGCTGGGCGCGGTTTTCCAGTTCGCCATAGCGGTTGATGCGGTTGCGGACCAGCGCATAGTAGAGCCACACCGAGGGCAGGAAGATCACGGCGGCGAGCAGGGCTGAGAGGGGCGTGTAAAGGGCCAGCGCGGCGAACAGCAGTACGAGGAGCATCGCCTCGGCGATCAGCGCGGCGGTCGGGCGCAGGACCCCGGCGGCGAACGCCAGGCAGACGACGTTGACGTTGCGGGCCAGCACCGAGGAGTTGGAGCCGTTGATGAAGACCAGCCCCCGGTCGTGGTAGGCGACGTAAAGACGCCGCGAGAGGGCGCGGTAGAGGTCGTATATATATCGGCGTTCGGCGCGTGCGAGCAGGAAATTGAGGCCGCATTTGACGACCATGAATGCTATGATGCACGCGCAGACGGCCAGTGCGAAGCTGCGCGGCGATCCGAAGCCCGACGCAGCGTAAAGGTGCGCCAGCGGACCGTCGCCTGTGAGTCCCGCGGGGTCGAGCACGAGCGTCAGCGCGGGCAGCAGGGCTGCCAGCCCCGCGAGGTTCAGCACGGCGCGCAGCAGCAGCGTCCCGGCGATCCCGATGCCCCGGCGGCGGAATGCCGCGGGGAGTATCTGAAAGATGCTTCTCATGGCTCCACTTTTTCGATCCTCCCCAGCTTCACGTACCAGAGGTATCCCTCGACCCGTTCGTAGCCCATTTCGCCGAGCAGGCGGATGTATTCGCGCATCTGGCTGCGGTAGCGTCCGGCGTCGCGTTCGCCGAACTTGTAGTCGACGGCCACGACCCGTCCGTCGCCGATCATCACGCGGTCGGGACGCCGCGTCGACGAGCTTCCGGGCAGGATGATCTCGCTCTCGTTGCGGACCTGCCGCCAGCCGCCGCCGAACCATTCGCGCACTTCGGGATGTTCCAGCGCCCGGGCGATCATTTGCCGCAGGGCCGCGGCGTCCTCGGCCGAAAGCGTGCCGTCGGCCTGCATGCGCCGCACGGCGTCGTAGATCTGCGCCTCGTCGCCGGCCTGTTCGAACGCCTTGTGCATCAGGATGCCGAGGTTGCGGGGCGAGAGCTCGACGCCGGCTCCGTCCTCGAAATAGCGCTGCGAGGGGAGCCGCAGCCGCAGGTCGGCGCGCGCTGTGGGGTAGTCTTCGAGGATGATATGCTCCGCTTCCGACCGTTTGGAGCCCCCGGCGACGGGGCCGGCGAACTCCCCGAACGCGAAGTGCTCGCCCGTCTCGTCGGCCGAGTAGCTTCCTTCGGTGTCGTCCAGCAGGGCCTTGCCGCCATCGATGCGGATGCTTTGCAACAGCAGTCCGCCGACCGTGCGGCCGCCTTTCTGGGGAATGAAGACGTGCAGCGACTCGGCGGCGCGCGTGAGGGCCACGTACAGCAGGTTCACGTTGTCGACGTGGGCGTAGACCAGTTCGCGGTAGTATTCCGCCGAGAAGTCCGATTCGGCCATCGCCCGTTTGTAGCGCACCGGGAAGCGTCCGATCTCGGCGGCTGCTTCGCCGCGGGCTTCGGCCCAGACGATATTCTGCACCATACCGCTCGATTTAGGGTCCAGCGACCACGAGCAGTAGGGGATGATCACGGCCCGTTTTTCGAGCCCCTTGGCTTTGTGGATGGTGGTAATCTCGACCGTCGCGGCGCTCTCGTCGACCGACAGCGAGCGGTTTTTGCCCGTTTCGTCCCACCAGCGCAGGAACAGCGCGATGTCGGCGATTTTCGTTGCACAGAAGGCGATGATCTGTTCGTGGATGGCCTGCAGATAGGCCGTCTGACGGCGGTCGGTTTCGAGGGCGTGCTCCATGACGATGCGTTCGAATGCCTCCTCGGGCGACAGCAGGCGGATCGAACGGAAGAAGTCGCGTTCGCCGTCGGTCAGCGCGCGGTCGAACGCCCGGCCCAGGTAATGGTTGTAGACGGCCCGCGACATCGAGTCGTCGGGATTGAGCGCCAGCCGCAGCGCGGCGGCGATGAACGAACTGACGGGGGCGTTGCCGACGATCAGCGCCTCCTGCGTCATCACGTCGAAGCGGTAGCGCGGCTTCTCGTTGCGGCGTTTGAAATCGAGGAGTTCGGCGGCGACCTTCGCGCCGTCGGTGGCCCCGCGCACGAGGATCATGATGTCGCACGGACGGAAACCCTTGTCGATCAGCGTGCAGATGCGCTCCACGACGGGAGGCTGTTCGGCAAAGGTCTCGATTGAAACATAACCCGGATGCTCGGCCTTGCGGCGGGGCGTCTGGGCGTGTTCGCGGTAGGCGTCGGCCAGCGTGTCGCGCAGCGCGGCGGCCTCCGCGGGGTCGATGGACCCGGCGTCGGCGGCTTTCGAGAGGGTCTCGTTGAGCAGGAGGTTGTCCGCCGTGACGATCTGCCGGATGATGCGGTTGTTGAAGTCCACCACTGCGGGCAGGCTGCGCCAGTTCTCCTGGAGGTTTTCGACCACGGTGTCGCCGGGCCCCAGGGCCTTTTGGGCCTGCTCGTGGAGGATGCGCCAGTCGCCGCCCCGCCAGCGGTAGATCGACTGCTTGATGTCGCCCACGATCAGCACCGAGGTCTCTGCGCTCTGCGCCATGGCGTTCTGCAGCAGGGGCAGGAAATTTTCCCACTCCTTGACCGAGGTGTCCTGGAACTCGTCGATCATGAAGCGTTCGAAGCGGTTACCGACCTTTTCGTAGATGAACGGCGCGTCGTTGTGGCCGATGAATTCCGAGAGGACGTATTTGGTCTCCGAAAGGAGCATCGTGTTCTGTTCGTCGCACAGCTGCCGCACCCGTTCGTAGAGGTCCGACAGCAGGGCGAAACTGCGGTAGTTCTCGCGCAGCAGGTCGCAGGTGTTCCAGCTCCGCACGTTGGCGTCGTAGAGGTCGCACATCTCCCGCAACAGGGGCTGCAGTTCGGGGGCGAGCGCCTGCGCGGGCGATCCCTTGGCGGCCCATCCGTCGGTCGAGGCGGCCATCTTGGCCGCCGTGGCGCCGTAGGGCTTCAGCTCGCCCGAGGCGACGGTGTAGAACCAGTTGGCGAAACTGCGGCTCTTACCCGAAAAATCGGCGGCCGTGAGACCTGCCCCGGAGATGATCCCGACGGCCTGTGCGGCTGCCTCCTGCATCCGTTTCTTGGTCGCCTCGGCGTGCGCCGCGGCGCGCGAGACGATCCGCCCCAGCTCCTCGCGCGAGCGCGCCCGGCCCAGCGCGGCCTTGTTCTTCTCCTTGAACAGTTCGCCGCCCAGCGAGAGGATGCCGTCGCGGATGTCCCACTTGCGGCCCTCGTCGATGCGCTCCTGCACGAAATCCGTGAGCCACCGCTGCAGGTCGCGGTCGACGGTGATCCGCTCGATGAGCGTGTCGGCGCTTTTGGACAGCACCGACGCCGTTTCGATCTCGACGTTGTAATTGAGGTCGATGCCCAGCTCCTTGATGAAGGCGCGCAGGATGCGCTGGAAGAAGGTGTCGATCGT
>CATKXN010000086.1 GCA_949840605.1 uncultured Alistipes sp. | reverse complement strand
TTGTGGGGGGGGGTAAACGGAGGTTCCGTGTTCAAATACGACCGCAGTCTGAACGTCTGCGACTCGCTGGCGCTGCCCGACTCCGTGGAATTCCTGAGCAGCTGCCGCGACGCCGAAGGCCGGATCTGGTTCGGAACCCCGAGCGGAATCCGCATCGTCGATCCCCGCACCGGCGCCTTCGTCGAAACGGACGGTCCGCTGGATAAATGTATCGCCGCGGTATCCCAATCCGCCGTACTCTCGCTGACGGCCGTCGGCAACACGGTCTACATCGGAACGCAGGGCGACAACCTCCACCAGTTCGACACCCGGACCCATGCGCTGAAAAAAAACATCGTATCACGGGGAACGCCCGGACTCAACTACACCAGCGACTTTTCCTGCTGTTTCTCCGATTCGGAAAACAATTTCTGGATCGGTACGCTCGACCGCGGCTACTCCGTGCGCTATACCAATGAAAAGGAGTTCACCCGGTCGGTGCGGCTGGGCAAACAGACCCTTAGCAAGTTCATCAACGCCATCGCGGTCTCGAAGGACGGCACGCGCTGGATCGGAAGCCGATTCAAGGGCATGCTGGCCTACACGACCCAGCTCGACCTGAAATGGCACACGATGGAGAACTGCGCCCTCATGCAGCGGCTCAACAGCAAGAACGTATCGGCGCTCTTCGCCGATTCGGCCGGCCGCCTCTGGGTCAACATCGACGACCGCACCGCCTGCTGCAACACCCGGCAGCAGACGATCACCGACTATACCCTGCTTCCGGAACGCTTTTCGGCCAACCGCTTCTGCGAGGACGCCCGGCACGACGTGTGGGCGGCGACGACCTCGGGGCTCCTGGTATACGACGGCATGCGTCTGCGGGGCACATGCTTCGAAGGCTGCGACGTACAGGACGTCATCCGTCTCGACGATACGACGATGCTGGCGGCGGTCTTCCGGCGGGGGCTCTTCACGGTCGACAGGCGCAGTCTCGAACGGCGGTCCTGCCTCGAGGCTCCGGACAGCCTGACGGCCACCGCGCTCCGCCGCGCGGTCTGCCTGCTGAAGGACCGGAACGACCGGTTGTGGATCGGGACCCGTTCGAAGGGCCTGCTGCGGTATCATCCGGAGGAAGGATTCAAAACCTACACCCTGAAAGACGGTTTCGCCAGCAACGAGATCGCCTCCCTCGTGCAGGACCGGAAAGGCAACATGTGGGTGGCCACCTCCTACGGCCTTTCGCTCATCCTCTCCGGCTCGGACCGGGCCATCACCTACCTGCGCTCCGACAAGATGCAGACCCAGCAGTTTCATCCCCGGTGCGTCTTCAAGACCACCGGCATGCTCTATTTCGGCGGAAACCTGGGGCTCGTGCACTTCAAGCCCGAGAGCATCCTGCCCAAGATCTCGGAACGGCCCGTGCAGCTGGTGCTCCGGGAGCTCAAGGTCAACAGCATCGTACAGCACCCCTCCGACGACGGAATCCTCAAGCAGCAGCTCGACGACACCGACCGGATCGTCCTCGACCACAAGCAGCGCAACCTCGACATCAGCTACGAAGCGCTGGCGTTCCTCTCGCCCGAGAAAATCCGCTACGCCTACCGGCTCCACGGCGGCGACATCGACGAGGAGTGGAACTACGTCGAGAACCGCACCAGCGCCAACTATTCGCACCTGCCCGCAGGACGCTACGTCTTCGAACTGACGGCGCAGAACCCCGACGGATTCTGGAACAGCGAGCCGCGGCGGCTGGAGATCGTCATCAAACCCTCGCCGCTGCTCACGTGGTACGCCTTTCTGTTCTATATCCTGGCGGCCGGCACCGCCGCGTGGTTCGCCAACAGGATGTTCCTGCGCCGGCGGCTGCAGAAAATCGAACTGGAGGCCACCCGCAGGCAGCTGGAGCGCGAGAAGGAGCTGGCGAACATGAAGATCAATTTCTTCACCAACATCTCGCACGAACTGCGGACGCCCCTGACGCTGATCTACGGCCCGGTGAACATGCTGCCCGACATACAGGACAAAAACCGCCAGCGCGAACTGATCAACCTGATCAACGACAACATCCAGCGCCTGCTCAAACTCGTCGACCAGACGCTCAGCCTGAGCCGCATCGAGAACGACACGCTGCCGCTTTCGGTCTGCCGGCAGGACATCCTCCCCGTGGTCGAACGCATGATGGCCGGATTCGCCTGCTACGCCCGCGAGAAGCGGATCGACATCAGCCTGACGAGCACGCCGCCGGGCCGGATGACCGTCGCCGTCGATACGGACAAGTTCAGCAAGATACTCTCGAACCTGGTCTCCAACGCTCTGAAATACACGCCCGAAGAGGGTCACGTCGAGGTGTCGCTGACGCTCGCCGACACGCTGCCGGAGAAGCTCACGGCAGCCGCATCGTCGCACTATCTGGTCGTGAGCGTCACCGACGACGGCGTAGGCATGAGCCAGGAGGACGTGAAACATATCTTCGAACGCTACAAACGACTGACGGCGAGCGAACACAGCTCGGTAGGCTCCGGAATCGGGCTCCACTACGTGAAGCAGCTGCTGCTGATCCACAAAGGCAGCATCGTGGCCGAAGTCCGGCCCGAAGGCGGCATGCGCTTCACGTTCGCCATCCCGGTCGACGAAAGTCTCTACGACATCGCCGGAGAGCCCACCGTCGAGGTGGAATTCATCGACGGCATGGCGACCGCCGTAGCCGACAATCCGGGCAGCCGTCCCGATGCGGAAGAGACGCCGGATACGGACCAACGGCCGAAAATGGTCATCGTCGAGGACAACCCGCAGCTGCGACGCTACTGCCGGCAGATATTCGCCCCGAAGTTCGACGTTTTCACGGCGGACAACGGCTCCGACGGATTCGACCTGGTCCATGCCGAACTGCCCGACGTAGTGGTCACCGACGTGCTGATGTCGAAGATGGACGGGTATGAACTGTGCCGGAAGATCAAGACGGACGTACTCCTGAGCCACATCCCGGTCGTGATACTCACCGCCAAGGTCACCGATCAGGACAAGATCACCGGCTACCAGGAGGGAGCCGACGTCTACATGACCAAACCGTTCAACCCCACGCTGCTGCAAACGGTGGTCGACAACCTGCTGACTTCGCGCGGCAAACTGCGCGAAATGCTCCTGTCGGGCGCCGAGAAACCCTGCGAACCCGAAGGCGCGGGAGACGCCGAGGAAATCCGGCTTTCGCCCGCCGACCGCGCGTTCGTGGACAAACTCCGCCAATACGTCGACGCCCATATCTCGGACAGCTCGCTCAACATCAGCGCCATCAGCACGGAGATGTGCATGAGCCGGGCCAGCTTCTTCCGCAAGATCAAGTCGCTGACGGGCGTCACGCCCAACAGCTTCATCCTGATCTACCGGCTGAACAAAGCCGCGGCGATGATCCGCAGCCGGGAGTACCGTCTCAACGAAATCGCCGATCTGGTGGGATTCAGCTCGCAGTCGCACTTCTCGCGCTGCTTCAAGCAGCATTTCGGCATGGCGCCGAAAGACTATCTGTATCATGGGGGGGGGTGAAACGCCCCCGTGGAAGGCAGATTGAGATTCTGAGACATATTTTTAAGACCGCCGTACCGGAGGATTGACAGCCGCCGGAATACTTTTGCAGTAACAAAACCAATCTCGATATGACCCGAACTCTTCAAATCATTCTGACCCTTTGCCTGCTTGCCGCCGCCGGTCCCGGCGCCGCACAGAGCTTCGTCCGCAAATCCTTCGCCCGCGCTGCGCAGCAGACCGCGCTGATGGATTCGATCACCCCGCCCAACCGCTTCCCCGCCTCGTGGGAACACGACGGAACCACCCGCCTCAACTCCGCCAAGGGCTGGATCAGCGGGTTCTTCCCGGGCAACATCTGGTACCTGTATGAATATACGGGCGACGCCAAATGGCTCGAAGCGGGCCGCCGCCGCACGGCGCAGCTCGAACCGCTGCGGCACTACACCCAGACCCACGACGTGGGATTCATGGTGGGCTGTCCGTGCAGCCTGGCCTACCGTCTGACCCGGGACGACTATTACAAACAGCTGATGATCGACGCTTCCGACGCGCTGATCACGCGGTTCAACCCCACCGTCGGACTGATCCGCTCGTGGAACAACAAGAACGGCAAGGACAATCCCTACCGCGTGATCATCGACAACATGATGAACCTCGAAATGCTGTTCCTCGCCTCCGAATTCACCGGCGACAGACGCTACCACGAGATCGCCGTGACCCACGCCGACAACACGCTCAAGAACCATTTCCGGGCCGACAACAGCTGTTTCCACATCCTCTGCTACGACACCGAAACGGGCAAAGTCGTCACGCAGCAGGGCGGACAGGGCTATTCGCAGACTTCGGCCTGGTCGAGGGGCCAGAGCTGGGGCCTCTACGGGTTCACGATGTGCTACCGCTTCACGCACGACCGCCGTTACCTCGACCGCGCCGTGAAGAGCGCCGAATATTTCATCAACCACCCCAATCTCCCCGAGGACATGGTGCCCTACTGGGACTACTACGCACCGGGAATTCCCGACGAGCCGCGCGACGCTTCGGCGGCGGCCGTCACCGCTTCGGCGCTGCTCGAACTGGCCAAATACGTCCCCGAGAAGGAAAAGCTCTATTATAAAACGGCAAAAAAGATCCTGCAATCGCTCGCTTCGGACCGCTACCTGGTTCCCGCGGGAAAGAAGAACGGATTTCTGATCGACCACAGCGTCGGCTCGAAACCCAGCAAATCGCAGGTCGACGTGCCGATCATCTACGGCGACTACTATTTCCTCGAAGCGCTGCTCCGGCTGAAAAACTACAAATCCCATAAATAGACCATGAAAAAAATCTTAACGGCACTGCTCCTCATCTGCGCGGTGTGGGGTGCCGGCGCACAGGAACGCAAGTCGATGGACAACCAGACCGTCGACGGTTATCGCGGCATCTGGTTCACGATCGGACAGGCCCGTTCGGGCTACGGCGACAAGTATTCGGGCGGACTGGGCACCTACACCATGAAGCACATCCCGATGGCGGTCTACTCGCCCGAAGCCGACAAAACCTTCTTCGTCTACGGCGGAACGCCCTCCGAAGAGCGGAAATACCTGCTCTGCATGGTCGGCTGCTACGACCACAAGACAGGCATGCTGCGCCGCCCCGTCGTGGTGTACGACAAGGGAGTGGCCGGCGTCGGCGACCCCCACGACGACCCTACGATCCAGCTCGACAAGGATGGCTACGTCTGGGTATTCGTCGCCGGACGCGCCAACAAGCGCCCGGGCATCCGCTACCGCAGCACGAAACCCTACGACATCTCGAAATTCGAATACGTCAACGAGAGCATCATGGCCTATCCGCAGGTGCACTACCATCCCGAAAAGGGTTTCTTCCTCTTCTTCACGCGCTACGACGGCGTGCGGAGGCTCTTCTACCAGAGCAGCAAGGACGGCAATCGCTGGACCGACTACCGTCAGATCGCCTCGATCATCGACGAGGGCGAAACCAAGTCGGGACACTATCAGTTCACGAACCTCTGCGGCGACAAGCTGATGTGCTGCTTCAACCGCCATATCAACGGCGTCGTGGACACGCGCACCAACATCTACTACATCCAGTCGGAGGACTGGGGCCGGACGTGGACCACGATCGACGGCAAGCCGATCGAACTGCCGATCACCCGCTCGAAGAACCCCGCCCTGGTGCACGACTACCAGTCCGAACACCGCAACTGCTACATCAAGGACATCAACTACGGTCCGGACGGACAGCCCGTGATCCTCTACCTGACGAGCGACAATCACCTGACGGGTCCCGAAGGCGGCGTGCGCAAGTGGCAGACCGTACACTGGGACGGCGCCGAATGGGTTTACAGCGACATCACGACCTCGACGCACTGCTATGACAGCGGCAGCCTGTGGATCGACGACAAAGGCGTATGGACCGTCATCGCGCCGACCGACATAGGCCCGCAGTACTGGGGCACGGGCGGCGAGATGGTGATGTGGCGCAGCCGCGACAAGGGCCAGACCTGGAAACGCGTCCGCACGCTGACCCACGACAGCCCGCGCAACCACGGCTACGCCCGCCGCCCGCTCCACGCCGATCCGGATTTCTACGCCTTCTGGGCCGACGGCAATCCCGACGCGCTGAGCATCTCGTACCTCTATTTCTGCAACGCCAAGGGCGATGTGTTCCGGATGCCCTACCGGATGGATTCCGAGTGGCAGAAGCCCGAGCCGGTTCCCGGCGGAAAACCCCGCGACTGATTTTCTGTATGCTCGCAAACGCATGAAAATACATACCTTATTCACCGCCGTATTGCTTGCAGCCGCGCTCCTCGGGGGCGCCGGCTGCAGCAGCAATACGACCGAAAGCGAAACGCCGCTTCCCGGTCTGGAAAACGCCGGGCAGGTGACGCTCGCGGGCGGGCGCAACCGGCTCGTCTGCCGTTGGAGCGGTATGCCGCAGGAGGTCGCGTCGATCCGGCTCCGGCTCGGCGACGACGGAACCCCGCAGGATATTCCGGCCGGCAGCGGCAACGGCGAAAAGGAGCTGACCGGCATCGAAGAGGGCTCCTGGCCGGTCGAAATCCGCTACGTCACCGACGACGGAGGACTTTTCGCAGGCCCGACGCCGACGGTGACCGTCTACGGCGACCGCTACGAAGCGTCGCTGAAAAACCGCACCGTCACAGGGTCCTATTTCGCCGGCGCGACGGCGACCGTGACGCTCGGCAACTACTGCCCCGAAGGAATCGTCGGACAGGAGTTCACCTACGTCTCGGCGGTCGGCGAACCCCGGACCCGCTACTGCGAAGCGCGGCACGACGGGGCGATGCAGACCGTCACGTTCGACGATGCGGGCGGCGACATCTCGTACCGCTGCGTCTACCGTCCTTCGGAACTCACCGGCGACCTCTTTTACAGCCCGGCGGCCACGATCGCCAACTACGCCCGGGTGGATTCGCCGGAACAGACTCCCGTGGTGGAGGGTTACCGCGGCATCTGGTTTTCGATCGGCCAGGCCGCCTCGGAATACGGTCCCAAATACTCCGGCGGGCTGGGCACCTACACGATGAAGCATATCCCGATGGCCGTCTACGCGCCGGCCGTCGGACGAACCTATTTCGTCTACGGCGGCGCCCCGGACACGGGCCGGAAATACCTGCAATGTATGATCGGCTGCTACGACCACAAGACCGGGCGGCTGCAGAAACCCCGCGTCGTGCACGACAAAGGCGTCGACGGGGTTTCCGATCCGCACGACGACCCGACCGTCCAGATCGACCGGAACGGCTATGTCTGGGTTTTCGTCGCCGGACGCGCCAACAAACGCCCGGGCATCCGCTACCGGAGCGTCAATCCCTACGACATTTCGGCTTTCGAACGCATCAACGAAAGCATCATGGCCTATCCGCAGGTCCTCTACCATCCCGAAAAGGGATTCTTCCTCTTTTTCACCCGCTACGACGGCGTGCGCCAGCTCTTCTGGCAGACCAGCGAGGACGGCGTGAACTGGACGCCCTACCGGAAGCTGGCTTCCATCAAGGAGGGCTCCGAGAGCAAATCGGGCCACTACCAGATCAGCAACATCTGCGGCACGAAAGTCTGCACGGCCTTCAACCGCCACATCAACGGCAACGTCGACACGCGCACGAACATCTATTACGTCCAGTCCGAAGACTGGGGCGCGACGTGGACCACGGCCGACGGCACGGCGGTCACGGTTCCGGTGACGACGCGCTACTCGAACGCCCTGGTGCGCGATTTCCAGAGCCAGGGACGCAACTGCTACATCAAGGACCTGAATTTCGACGCCGCGGGGCGTCCCGTGATCCTCTGCGTCACCAGCGACAACCACCTGACGGGCCCCGCCGGCGGCGTGCGCCAATGGCACACGTTCCACTGGACGGGCCGGGAGTGGCGCGAGAGCCTGATCGCCACCTCGACGCACTGCTACGACAGCGGCAGCCTCTGGATCGAAGACGGCGTCTGGACCGTCATCGCTCCGACCGACGCAGGCCCCCAGTACTGGGGCGCGGGCGGCGAGATCGTCGTCTGGCGCAGTTTCGACGAAGGCGGCAGCTGGGTCCGCGCGCAGACGCTGACCTCGAACAGCACCTACAACCACACCTACGTGCGGCGGCCCCTCGGCGCCGCGAACGGGTTCTATGCGTTCTGGGCCGACGGCAGTCCCGACACCCGGACCGCCTCGCACCTCTATTTCTGCACCGCCGCGGGCGACGTCTTCCGCATGCCCTACGACATGACCGACGAATGGGCGGCGCCCGAACCCGTAAACCGTTAACCGCAATCAAACATCCGAACTATGTATAAAACACGATTCTTTCTCTTTCTGTTAGCCGCAGCGCTTTCCGGCGTCCCGGCCGAAGCCGCCCGCAAACACGACATCGAGATCGCCAACCGCGCGGCGCAATGGCAAATCGACAACTTCGGCAAATACCTCTCCCGCCCCGGCAAGCGCAGCGACCAGCACTGGGCCAACGGCGCACTCTACCGCGGGATGCTCACCTGGGCCGATGTTTCGGGTTACAAACCCTGCGAGGAGTTCGTCCTCGGGATCGGACGCCGCAACGGATGGTGCATGGGTCCGCGGCAGTACCATGCCGACGACATCTGCGTCGGACAGGCCTACCTGATGCTGTACGAACGCTACAAGGACCCGGCGATGCTGCGCCCTGTAAAGGAGCGGGCCGATTCGGTGATCGCCTTTCCGGCACAGACCAAAATGCACATCAAGGCCAAAAACGGCTCGAACCGCTGGAGCTGGTGCGACGCCCTGTTCATGGCGCCCCCGGTCTACGCCCTGCTGGCGAACGTCACGGGCGACAACGGCTACCGGGAATTCATGAACCGCGAATTCTACGCCTCGTCGCGCAGTCTCTTCGACGCCGCCGAAAATCTCTATTACCGCGACGCGCGCTATTTCACCAAACGCGAAAAGAACGGCGAAAAGGTCTTCTGGGGCCGCGGCAACGGCTGGTGCTACGCCACGCTGGCCATCCTGCTCGACACCCTGCCCGAGAGCGACCCGATGTACGACTACTACCGGCGGATGTTCCTCCGCATGTCGGAAGCGGTCGTCGCCTGCCAGGACGCCCGCGGATCGTGGCACCCGAGCATGCTCGACCTCGAAACCTACCCGATGCCCGAGAACAGCGCTTCGGGATTCTTCACTTACGGACTGGCCTGGGGCGTGAACCGCGGTCTGCTGACCGCACCGGTCTACAAACGCGCCGCCCGTCGCGGCTGGAAGGCCCTCTGTTCGTATGTCGGCCCGGACGGACGTCTCGGATACGTGCAGCCCATCGGCGGATCGCCCCAGCGGACGAACGGCGATATGACCGAGGTCTACGGCGTCGGCGCTTTCCTGATGGCCGCCTCGGAGATCGTACGGATGTAACCGCGTGCCGCCGACGCACAATGCGACTCTCGGACAAAAAACGAATACACTCGTGAAAAACGATTCGCGGTCATCGGAATAACTTTGACCTGACAACCTAAAAACACAACCAACACATGAAAACCCTGAAAATAGCATGCACAGCCCTGATTCTGTTGGCAGGGATCTTCGCTGCGGCCTGCTCCTCGGACCCGGAGACCGAAGCCGCCGACCGGGTGGAGATCGTCGGGCTGGACGAGGGAGTGCTTTTCCCCTACAATCCCGAAGAGGGCGTCAGCTTCTCGATCTCGACGAACAAAACCTGGTCGATCTCCAAGAGCGGACTCGACTGGCTGACCGTTTCGCAGATGAACGGAGGATCGAAACTCCCGGCGACGATCACCCTCGCGGCCGCGCCCAACGACGACCTGGAACGCAGCGGAGAACTGGTACTCTACGCCGGCGCCTACGTACAGCGGGTGACCGTCACGCAGGAGGCTTTCCCCATCGTGCCGACCCTCACGCTGGACGGTCTGACCGACAACACGCTCGAATTCGAATTCTCGGATCTCGAGCCCGTCACCTTCTCGCTCTACAGCAACGTCGCCTGGACGGCCGACAAGGAGGCTCTCGACTGGGCCGAGGTATCTCCGCTTTCGGGCGAACGCAAAAAGAAAGCGACGATCACCGTAACCCCTTCGGCCAACGGCGGCGATGCGCGCGAGGGCACGATCACGTTCCGGGCCCCGGATGATGAGATGGAGCCCGTGGTGGTGACCGTCCGTCAGACCGCTTACCGCGACGATCCGCTGCTCACGGTAACGGGCTTCGGCGAGGGCAACACGATCGAGTTCCCCGAGGTGCCGGAAGAGCCCGCCACCCTGCAGATTCTCTGCAACCGCAACTGGACCGTCGTCAAGGAGGGCCTCGACTGGCTCACCGTCACGCCCGAATCGGGCACGGCCTCGGCGAACCCGGCCGACGTCACGCTGACGGCTCCGCAGAACACCGGCAAGGCCCGCACCGGCACCCTGACCATCCGTACCGACGATCCGGCGCTGGACGATGTGGTAATCACCGTTTCGCAGGAGGCCAAGAGCCTCGAACCCATCGCCTGGTGGAGCCTTGACTACGAAACGATGTTGAAATACAACGATCCCACCTGGGTCAGCGAGGGCAGAATGGTAGCCGACAAACCCGCCGGAACGACCGCCTACGGTCAGTGGCACCAGGTTAACGAATCCCCCGTCTATACCTCCGAGTGCATTCTCAACGGCGACGGACACTACGCCCTTAAAAAGATTTGGACGAACGACAACGTGGAGTTCACCATACCCGTAAAGGATTTCGCGGCGGGACAGGCCGTCAACATGCGCTTTGCCATGAGCGGTGTGAAAACGGCTCCCCGGTACTGGTCGGTAGAGTATTTCGACGCAGGAACATGGAAACCCACCAGTTCGCAGGAATACATTTTCTCCAAAAACGGACTGCATGTCACGGCGACTTACGAACTGACCAAGGCGAACGGCGTAGTGAACGTCAATGAGACCGCCCGCTTTACGGAGGCCGTCGCCGACGGCGTCATCCGGTTCCGCATCCGCTGCGCCACCGGCGCCTGCACGATCGAAGGCAAGGCGGTAACCACGCCCGGTTCCGGAGCATCGATCCGTATCCGACAGTGGAGTACGAAAGACCTCGACGCCATTGCATTCTATCTGGTAGACTGAAACAGCTGTGCGAGGACTGCCGGCCGCGTCACCCGCTGACGGCCGGCAGTCCGCCGCAGCCATTTTTCCAACCTTACATAAACAACCTAATCCAACATATGGAAAACTTCTATCTCAAACCGCTCACACCATCGCTGCACGGGCTTCGCCGTCTGGCCGCCATGGTGTTGCTGCTGCTGTCCGCCGTCACGGCAGGACCGGCCGCCGCCGGGGAGCAGGATTCCGGCAAGCAGCAACCGACGATCCAGGCCAAAGGCCGCGTCGTCGATACCAACGGCATTGCGATCGCCGGCGCGGCGGTCACGGTCAAGGGAGGATCTGCCGGCGGTACGATCTCCGACGCGCAGGGTGCATTCACGCTCCGCGTCCGCAAAGGCGACGTGCTTCACGTCTCGTTCCTGGGCTTCCAAGCGCGGGAGATCGCCGTCACCGACGCCTCGCCGCTGACGATACGGCTGACCGAAGAGACGCATCAGGTCGAAGACGTGGTGGTGGTCGGATACGGCGTTCAGAAGAAAGAGAGCGTCCTGGGTGCCATCT
This sequence comes from uncultured Alistipes sp., assembly GCA_949840605.1. The sequence goes on along the minus strand of CATKXN010000086.1, from coordinate 60 downwards.
CGCAGGTGAGCAACGAGCAGCTCGTCAATTCGGGCACCACGAACATCACCAACGCCATCG
>CATKXN010000085.1 GCA_949840605.1 uncultured Alistipes sp. | reverse complement strand
AAGGAGCTGGGCTGGGCTAAGCCCCAGATCGTGCTGCACCTCGACCACGGCGATTCGTTCGAGCTGTGCAAGAGCTGCGTGGACATGGGCTTCTCGTCGGTGATGATCGACGGTTCGGCGCTTCCCGACGACGAGCACGTCGCCCTGACGAAGCAGGTCGTGGCGTACGCTCACAAGTATGACGTCACGGTCGAAGGCGAGCTGGGCGTGCTGGCCGGCGTCGAGGACGAGGTAGCCTCCGAAGTCAGCCACTACACCAAACCCGAAGAGGTCGTGGATTTCGTGACCAAGACGGGCGTCGATTCGCTGGCCATCTCGATCGGCACTTCGCACGGCGCCTACAAGTTCACCCCCGAGCAGTGCACCGTCGATCCCAAGACGGGCCGTCTGGTTCCGCCCCCGCTGGCATTCGACGTGCTGGCCGCCATCGAGAAGGAGCTTCCGGGCTTCCCCATCGTGCTGCACGGCTCGTCGTCGGTACCCCAGGAGGAGGTCGAGACGATCAACAAGTACGGCGGCGCGCTGAAAGCTGCCGTCGGCATTCCCGAGGAGGAGCTTCGCCAGGCCGCCAAGAGCGCTGTCTGCAAGATCAACATCGACTCCGACTCGCGTCTGGCCATGACCGCCGCCATCCGCGAGGTCTTCGCCAACAAACCCGCCGAGTTCGACCCCCGCAAGTACCTGGGTCCGGCCCGCGACAACATGAAGAAGCTCTACATCCACAAGATCAAGGAGGTTCTCGGTTCGGACGGCAAAGCCGAATAAGCGGAGATCTCCGCCATACGAAAACAAGCCGGGCGTCTGCCCGGCTTGTTTTTTATGTCGGCGGAAAACGGTTTCCCGCACAAAAGGCGCTCTGAAACGCCCTGAGCCCCGGCCGCCCTAAAATCGGTTTCTTAAACCAGGGTCATTCGACCGTCACCCGGAACCGGCACTCCGAATCGCCCGCGAGGACGGTCCGGAGCGTCTCCACCCGGACGGTCTTGTCGGGAATCAGCTCCCGGTAGACATAGAGGATGCTCTGGCGGGAGCACTCGCAGTGGGTCGGGGCGTTGACGAACCCGGCTTCGACCTGCGGACACAGGCAGCGGGGATATCCGATCTCATAGACCCGTCCCGGCTCGACGATGTCGGCGAAAAAGTACTCCGAACGGTTGTATTTCGCATACTGCCGGTCGAGGTCGCAGCCGCACTCCTCGAACTGCCGGCGAAGCTCCGTCAGGACGACGTCTTTCACGCAATTGACGGCGCTCGGCCGATACAGTTTTTCGCGCACGTCGGCCGGAAGTTTCCCGATGGCCTCCTCCAGAATCCGGTAGAATGCCTGCGCCTGCTGCAAATTATAGTCTTCCATAGTCATCGATTTTCATTCGTTTGCTCCGGCACGCCGCCGACGTACTTTTCCACAAAGGCCTTCACCCGGCGCGTATACTCCTCCCGGTCGTCCCGGTAGGAAACGGCGTGCTCGGCGCCCGGCACCACCCACAGCTCCTTGTCGCCCGGCTTGGCCTCGTAAAGCGGATAGACCATCCGCGTAGGGACGTACCCGTCGGCATCGCCGTGGATGAACAGCATCGGCAGCCGGCATTTCGCCACCTGCTTCAGGGCCGAAGCCTCACGGAAATCCCACCCGTATTTCAACCGGCACAGCCAGCTCGCCGCGTCGAGCAGCGGAAACGCCGGAAGGCCGAACTGCTCCTTGAGCTCCTTGGCGAACTGGTCCCGGACGCTCGTGTAGCCGCAATCCTCGACGAAACACTTCACATAGGGCTGCTGTTCCTCGCCCGCGACCATCATCGTCGTCGCGGCGCCCATCGAGATGCCGTGAACCACCATCCGCGTATCCCCGCCGAAGAGGTCGTTGGCGATCTCCATCCATCGCAGCACGTCGAGCCGGTCCTTCCACCCCATCCGGATGGCCCGTCCTTCGCTCCGCCCGTGGTAATAGAGGTCCGGCAGCAGGATGTTATACCCCAGGTCGTGGTTGTAAAGATAGCCGATCATCAGCATCCGCACGGCGTTGTCCGTATACCCGTGGACGATCACCGCCGTCCGGTCCGTCGGTTCGGGAGCCGCCGCATAGATCGCGTGCAGCCGTTCGCCTTCCGAACCGAGGATCACCGTGTCGCGCAGCGCCCCCGCGCGTTCGAGACTGTCGACCCACGGCCGCAGGAACGGATATTCGGCATACATATATTTATAAGACGAGGCATTCTTCGCCGCCATCGTCGCGTCGGGCGTCAGCGAATAGGAGAGCAGGTAAAGACTGCCGCCCGTGACGACAACCGCCGACAGCAGCAAAAGGACGAGTAAACTCCGGACGATGCGTTTCATAATCGACATGCTTTCGGTTATTCAATCGGTTCGGACAACGGCAAATCCCCTGCCCCGGCATAAAACATCACCACTTCGGTCTCCGCATCGCCCCGGTTCTCCCCGTAATGGGGCGTTCCGACCAGTTCGACGAGCGCTTCGCCGGCCCGGAAAGTCCGTTCGGCCCCCGTCTCGGACACCACGGTCAGCTCACCGCGCAGCACCACCCCGGCATTCAGGACCGCATGGCGGTGCATCGCCATCGCGGCGCCGGGCTGAATCACGCCCCGCAGGATCGTCACCCGCGGCGTCCCGGCAGGATAGGCCGGCAGCAGAGTCCCGTCCCAGCTTTCGGAGGTGTCGGCGACACAGGTCACCTCGACATCCCGCATTAATCCATGCCCAGTTTGGTGCGGATGTGCGCCAGCATGTCGTCGGTCATGCGCGAGAGGTCCCACTCGGGCTTCCAGCCCCACTCTTCGCGGGCACAGGTGTCGTCCAGCGAGTTGGGCCAGCTTTCGGCGATCTCCTTCTTCACGGGGTCGACGTCGTAGTCCATCGTGAACGCGGGCAGCCGTTTTTTGATCTCGGCGCAGATGATCTCGGGCGTGAAGCTCATCGAGGCGAGGTTGAAGCTGTTGCGATGGAGGAGTTTCGCGGGATCGGCCTCCATCAGCTCGACGCAGGCGCGCAGGGCGTCGGGCATGTAGATCATGTCCATATAGACGTCGGACGGCACCGGGCAGGTGAATTTCCCCGAGCGGATCGCTTCGTAGTAAATCTCCACGGCGTAGTCCGTCGTGCCGCCGCCGGGCAGCGTGACGCTCGAAATAATGCCCGGGAAGCGCACCGAGCGGGTATCGACGCCGTATTTGTGGTGGTAGTAGTTGCCGAGCAGCTCGCCCGTGACCTTGCAGATGCCGTAGATGGTCGTGGGCTGCATGATGGTGTCCTGCGGGGTTCCGTCCTTGGGCGACGAGGGGCCGAAGGCGCCGATCGACGAAGGGGTGAACAGCGCGCAATGGTGCTGGCGGGCCACTTCGAGCGAGTTGTTGAGCGCTCCCATGTTGACGTTCCAGGCCATCTGGGGATTGCGTTCGCCGACGGCCGACAGCAGGGCCACGAGGTTGAAGATCGTATCGATGCGGTAACGGGCCACGACCGAAGCCATGGCCGTCGCATCGAGGGCGTTCAGCACCTCGAAAGGCCCGTCTTCGGCCAAAGTACGACATTCGCGCATATCGGTAGCCACGACGTTCGCACCGCCGTAGATACCCCGCAGAAAAACTGTCAGCTCGGAACCGATCTGGCCTCCGGCGCCTACTATCAGGATACGTTTCATTTGTATTTTATTATGATTCGGAAGTAAAGATAGAAAATATTTGTGAAATGTGTATAAATTTTTGGTCTTTTCATTTTTCTTATGTACTTTTGCACCACTCGAACGAGAAATGTTGCTGACATAGCTCAGTGGTAGAGCACTTCCTTGGTAAGGAAGAGGTCCCGGGTTCAAGTCCCGGTGTCAGCTCGCAAAAAGAAAAGGGAACCTTCAGGGTTCCCTTTTTACGTTCTCTACAGCAGTAGGTTGCGCACCGAACGGCGGATAATCAGCGAAGGCGGCAGGTGCAGGTGCGAAGGGGCCGCGCCGGGTTCGCGCAGGGCGCGGATCAGCAGTTTCACCGCCAGCGACCCGATTTCTTCCGTCGGCTGGCCGATGCAGGTGATCGCCGGATCGAGGTAGTTGAAAAGCAGGTTGTCGTCGAACGAGACGACCGAAATGTCGTCGGGGATGCGCAGCCCGGATTCGTGCACCGCCTTCACCACCCCGAGCAGGATCAGGTTGCTCAGCGCGAAGACCGCCGTGGGACGTTCGGCCTGCGCCAGCGCCAGTTTGGTTTCGAGGTATCCGTTCTGCACCGAAAAATCCTCTCCCGCCACCGCGATCAGGTCGCCGAGCCCGTGCGCCCGCAGCGTGTCGCAGAATCCGCGCACGCGATCCCGCACGGGCATCGAATGGGGCGTGCCCTGAATACAGGCGATGCGGCGGTGTCCGTTCTCGAGCAGATACTCCGCCGCCATCACCGCGCCGCGGTAGTTGTCCGTCGTCACATACGACAGCATGCCGGCGTCGGGCAGATAACGGTCGATCATCACCAGCGGGACGCCGCCCTCCTGCACGCCGGCGAACAGCGCCGCATCCTTGCCGCACGGCGCGGCGACGATGCCGTCCACCCGCCGCGCCAGCAGCGCCGAGAGCCCGTCCTGTTCGTTCCGCTCGTCCTCCTGCGTATCGACCACCACTACCTTATAATTATGGTTGCGGGCCTCGCGGATCACCACCCCCGCGACGTTGGCGAAAAACGAATTTTCTATGTTCGGAATCAGCAGTCCGATCGTATCGGTACGATTTGTGCGCAAACCCTTAGCCAGCAGGCTGGGCGTGTAATTGCAGCGCTTGACCTCCTCCATCACGCGCGCCACGGTGCGCTGGCTGATGCGGTATTTGGCCGCACTGCCGTTCAGGACGCGCGAAACGGTCGAGATCGAACACCCGGAACGTTCGGCTATGCTAACGAGAGTTTCTTTTTTCATGGTTATGTTTTCAGTTCACGCATCACAAATATATGAATAATATCAAGAAAGGAAAGAAAAGCAGCGAAATTATTTTGGAGGTTTCCAAAAAGTAATTATATTTGCGCAAACGATAAGCGCAAACCGAGCCGAAAAGACAGAAACCGAAATTCGGAACAGCAGCCACAGTCGCCGCAGGGAACGAATCGTCCTACACCGCATTACGAAAACAAAGGGCGCATTTCGGCATAACAACGGTCTCGGAAGCAATCGGCGGGCACCCCGCACCGGGGCTCCCTCCGGAAAGCACGGAGAAAATACAATTAACCAACCATAACCGAACGATGAACAAGATACTGGTAATAGGCAGCACCAACATCGACATGATCGCCTGCGTCAAACACCTGCCCCGCCCGGGCGAGACCGTCGGCGAAGCGCGTTTCATGCAATCCAACGGCGGCAAGGGGGCCAATCAGGCCGTAGCAGCCGCCCGGCTGGGCGGCGACGTGGCTTTCGTCACGTGTCTCGGAGACGACGCAGTCGCCGAAACGCTCCGCCGGCAGTTCGCCGACGACGGCATCGACACCGAAGCCCTGTTCACAGCCGAAGGCACGCCGACCGGCACGGCGCTGATCTACGTTTCGCAGGACGGGGAAAACTGCATCGCCGTGGCTCCCGGCGCCAACCACCGCCTCACGTGCGAGGCGATCGACGCCGTGACGGACCGCATCGCCGGAGCCGACTACCTGCTCATACAACTCGAAATCCCGATGGAAACGGTGGCCTACGCCATCGAAAAGGCGCACGAAGTCGGAACCCGCGTGGTGCTCAACCCGGCTCCGGCCATGCCGCTGCCCGACGAACTGCTGCGCAAAGTCTACCTGATCACCCCCAACCGCACCGAAAGCGAAACGCTGACGGGAATCGCCGTCCATACGCCGCAGGACGCCTCGCTGGCGGCCGACGCACTGCTGGCCAAAGGCGTCGGGAACGTCATCGTAACGCTGGGCGGGGAAGGCGCACTGATCAAGACCTCAACCGGGGAGCAGCTGATCCCGGCGTGCAAGGTAACCCCCGTGGACACTACCGCCGCGGGCGACGTGTTCAACGGAGCGCTGCTGGTGGCCCTCTCCGAAGGGCGCAGCTTGTCCGACGCCGTGCGCTTCGCCGCACGCAGCGCCTCGGTGTCGGTAACGCGTATAGGCGCGCAAACCTCGATCCCGTGGCGCAGGGAGATAGAAACCCTCATCTGAACCGAACGAAAAACCTTAAAACTCAAATACTATGTTCGTTGTTAACAGTTACTCCCTGGCGGTGGTCTTCTGCTTCATCACGATGCTCTGCTGGGGTTCGTGGGGCAACACCCAGAAACTCGCCGGCAAGACCTGGCGTTACGAACTCTTCTACTGGGACTACGTGATAGGCATGGTGCTCTTCGCCCTTCTCGTGGGCTTCACGATGGGCAGCATCGGGACCGAGGGGCGCCCTTTCCTCGAAGACCTCGCGCAGGCCGAATGGAGCGGTATCGGCAGCGTCGTCCTGGGCGGCGTGATCTTCAACGCCTCGAACATCCTGCTCTCGGCCTCCGTCTCGCTGGCCGGACTTTCCGTAGCCTTTCCGCTGGGCGTGGGGCTCGCACTGGTGCTGGGCGTCATCGTCAACTACATCGGCGCCCCGAAAGGCGATCCCGTCATCCTCTTCCTGGGAGTCGCGCTCATCGTCGTCGCCATCGTCTGCAACGGCATCGCCTCGGGCCGGATGCGCAAAAGCGGCGACTCGGCGGTCCAAAACCGCAAGGGCATCGTGCTGGCCGTCGTGGCGGGCGTGCTGATGTCGTTCTTCTACCGTTTCGTCGCCGCAGCGATGGACCTCGACAACTTCTCCGCCCCGACGCCCGGCATGCTGACGCCCTATTCGGCCGTCTTCGTCTTTTCGGTCGGGGTGCTGCTGAGCAACTTTCTCTTCAACACCTACGTCATGCGCCGGCCCTTCGTCGGGGCTCCCGTAACCTACGGCGAATACTTCCGCGGTTCGCTGCGGACGCACCTGGTGGGCATGCTGGGCGGAGCCGTCTGGTGTCTCGGCACGGCGTTCAGCTACATCGCCGCCGGAAAAGCCGGAGCCGCCATCTCCTATGCGCTCGGCCAGGGCGCGCCGATGATCGCCGCCATCTGGGGCGTCTTCATCTGGAAGGAGTTCAAGGGCGCCGACCGCAAGACCGACACGCTGCTGATCGTCATGTTCCTCTTCTTCATCGCCGGACTGGCCTCGATCATCGCCTCCGGCGGCAATTGAAAACCCGACCCGAAATGAAAACCTCACTGCACCTGGCAGCAGTCTCCCTGCTGCTCGCGGCCGCGGCCTGCACCGCGCAGCCGGCCGCGACGCCGGAACCGATCCGGCTGATCGTCGAAACCGACATGGGCAACGACATCGACGACGCACTCGCCTTCGACCTGATCTACAAGGCGATGGACGACGGACTGGTGGACCTGCTCGCCGTAGGCAACCACAAGCAGAGCCCGACGGCCACCGACTACATCGACATACTCAACACGTGGTACGGCTACCCCGACACCCCGCTGGCGCAGTCCCCGACCCCGGTATTCAACGACCACGCGCCCGACTACACGGCCGCCGTCTGCGCCATGACCGCCGCCGACGGCTCTCCGGCCTTCGCACGGAGCAAAACCCCGGACCGGATCGAGAATCCCGTAGCGCTCTATCGCCGCGTGCTGGCCGCGCAGCCCGACCGGTCGGTCACGGTGCTCTCGCTGGGATTCGCCACGGAACTGGCGAAACTGCTCGACAGCCCGGCCGACGACGTTTCGCCCCTCACGGGCCGCGAACTGGTGGCCCGCAAGGTGAAACTGCTCTCGATCATGGCGGGCAGTTACGGCGAAAAGCAGCGCGCCGAATACAACGTCGTCAACGACATTCCCTCGATGCGGAAACTCTTCGCCGAATGGGACACGCCGATCGTACAGAATCCCTTCGAACTGGGGAAACGAATCATGTATCCCGCCTCGGCCGTCGAGAACGGCTTCGGCTGGACGAAGCTCCATCCCGTGGTCGAAGGGTATAAGAACTACCGCAAGATGCCCTACGACCGGGCCGCGTGGGACCTGCTGTCGGTGGTCTGGCTGCTCCGTCCCGACTGCTTCACCGAAAGCGGGCCGGGGACCGTCGCCGTCGATGAAAAGGGTTTCACGCACTTCACGCCCTCGCCCGACGGCCGGCACCGGTGGCTGACCGCCACGCCCGAGCAGGCGGCCCAGCTGCGCGACTACATCGTCCGCACGACGACCCGTCCCCCGAAACACGCCGAACACTGACCCAAACACTTCAAACCTCGTATATGAATCCATTCAACTACCGATCCGCAATCCGCCGGTCTATCCTGAGGGGGGGGGATTTCTCTTTCTCCTGATACTGGCGACGGGACAGGTCTTCGCCCAAGGCAAGCCCCTGTCCGGAACCGTGAAATCCCAACAGGGTGAGCCGCTGGCCGGCGTTACCGTCCTCATCGAAGGCACGACGCAGGGGACCTCGACCGATGCGCAGGGGACCTTTACGCTCCAGGTCCGGCCCGACGACATGCTGGCCGTCTCCTACCTGGGCTACAAGACGCAGCGCATCAAGGCGGGAACCCGCACGCGACTGGAAATCGTCCTGACCGAAGACCAGAATCTCATGGACGAAGTGGTCGTGGTCGGCTACGGAACCCAGCGACGGCGCAACATCGTCGGGGCCGTCGAGAACATCTCGGGCGAGGTGCTCGAAAACCGTCCCAACGCCTATCTGCTCCGGTCGATCCAGGGCCAGATCCCGGGCGTGAACATCACGATGGCCGACGGCAAGCCGAGCCGGTCGGCGACGATCAACATCCGCGCGAACACGCAGTCGATCGGCGCGGGCGGCGCGGCTCTCTGTCTGATCGACGGCGTGGAGGGCGACCTGACGGCCATGAACCCCGAGGACGTGGAGAGCATCTCGGTGCTCAAGGACGCCTCGTCGACAGCCGTGTACGGCGCCCGCGGCGCTTTCGGCGTCGTTCTCGTAACGACGAAAAAAGCCGGCAAGGAGAAAATATCGGTCGACTACAGCGGCAGCGTGTCGATCATCAGCGAAACCGTCCGCCCGAAATACGAAACGGACAGTCAGATCTGGTACGACAACTACATGGCCGCCTACGTGGGCTATTCGCACCACCTGCCGACGGGCATCAACAACTTCTTCCCCTGGACGCAGAGCTGGGAGGACGAGTACAAGAAGCGCATGAACGACCCCGACCGCAGCTACCTCGACTGGAGCCTGGATGCCGGCGGCAAATACCAGTACTACAGCCGCGGAACCGACTGGTACGACATGTTCTACAAAAAATCGACCACCGCCCACCAGCACAACGTCCGCATCTCCGGCGGCGGAAAGAACACCGGCTTCATCGTCTCGGCCCGTTATTTCGAACAGGACGGCATCTACCGCGTGGGCGACGAGAAGTTCCGTCAGATGAACGTCCGCGCCAAGGGAACGGTCCGCATCACCGATTGGCTGACCGTGGAGAACAACACCGATTTCGTACGCCGCAACTACCACCAGCCGACGACCTACTCGCAAAGTCTGCTCGTGCGCCGCAACCTCGAACACCAGGGCTTCCCGATCACGAAAGCGACCAATCCCGACGGCACCTGGACCGCGGCGGCTGTATACACGGGTTACGCCAACATGGCCGAGGGCAACTCCTACCGCGACAACCTCAAGTTCGACATGAAGAACACCACCGTCGTGACCCTCGACCTGATCAAGGACGTGCTGGTGGCTAAGGCCGACTACTCCTATCTGTTCAACCACTCGCGTCAGAACGACGTGATCTCGCAGGTCACCTACTCCAACGGTCCCGACATCCGGATCACCTACCCGACGAGCAGTTCGATGCGCACCACCGAAACCCAGACCGAGTACCACAGCGCCAATGCCAACCTGTCGTTCACGCCTCGACTGTCGGAGGACCACTCGCTGAACGTCATGGCCGGATGGAACATCGAGCACAAGCGGGCGCGCAACACCCGCATGGGCCGCGACGGATTCATCGTGAACGGCAAGCCGAACTACTCGCTGATGAACGGCATCGACTACGTGCTGCAAGACGCCAACAGCTACGACTGGGGCTTCGTGGGCATCTTCTACCGCGCCAGCTACGCCTACCGGGGCAAGTACCTCGCCGAGCTGAGCGGCCGTTACGACGGCAGTTCGAAATTCCCGAGCAACGAGCGGTGGGGATTCTTCCCGTCGGCCTCCGTGGGCTGGCGGATGTCGGAGGAGAGTTTCATGAAGGACATTTCGTGGATCAACAACATCAAGTGGCGCTTCTCGATCGGCAAGGCCGGCAACGGCAACGTGTCGCCGTACAAATATATGGAACTGCTGAGCTTCAACAAGGCCGGCGTGATCGTCGACGGCAGCCAGCGCACCTACACCTCCGCGCCCTCGTCCGTGCTGCCGGCGAACCTGACGTGGGAAACCGCCTCGACGATCAACCTCGGCCTCGACGTCAACCTGCTGAACAACCGCCTAAGTTTCGTGGGCGACATCTACAAGAAATCCACGACCGACATGTTCGTCACCGGCGCCGAACTTCCGGCCGTGACGGGCTACTCGGCGCCCTACGGCAACAACGCCGACATGGAGACCCGGGGATTCGAGGTCTCGCTGGGCTGGACCGACAGCTTCCGGGCGGGCGACAAACCCTTCAATTACAGCGTCCGCCTTTCGCTCTGGGACAGCAAATCGAAGATCACCAAATACACCAGCAAATCCAACACCCTGCCCACGATCTACGCCAACGCCTACTACGAAGGCATGGAGCTGGGTGAAATCTGGGGTTACCACGTCGAAGGGCTCTTCGCCACCGACGAAGAGGCGCAGGAATGGGGGCTCAAAGCCCAGGAGAAGACCTTCTGGAGCGGCGACAACAAATCGTGGAATGCCGGAGACCTGCGCTTCGCCGACCTCGACGAAAGCGGTGTCGTCGACAACGGCAGCAACCGCCTCGACGACCACGGCGACCTCCGAAAAATCGGCAACTCGTCGCCGCGCTACCACTACGGCGTCAACTTCAGCGCGAACTGGAACGGCATCGGCTTCTCGGTCTTCTTCCAGGGCCTGATGAAGCGCGACTGGTATCCCGCCGGCGAATCGGGTCTCTTCTGGGGACAGTACGACCGTCCCTACGGATACAGCCTGCCGTGGCAGAACGAAAGCCGGTGGTCGGAATCGAACCCCGATCCCAACGCCTACTGGCCGCGCCTGCGCGGCTCGCTGGCCGTCAGCGGCCGCGGCACGCTGCGCGCCGCCAACGACCGCTACCTGCAGAAAGCGCGCTACTGCCGGCTGAAAAACATCACGCTCGACTACACCCTGCCGCAGCATATCTCCCGCAAGGCCCATATGGAAAAGGTGAAAATCTACGTCTCGGGCGAAAACCTGTTCTTCTGGTCGCCGCTGAAGAAGTACGCCAAGAACTACGACCCCGAAATGATCACGGCGGGCGACGCCGACTTCGCATCGAAGACGGGAACCGACGGTCAGGGCTACGGATACCCGATGACCCGAAGCGTAACCGTCGGACTGAACATCACATTCTAACACGCAATCCCATGAAACCCATACTGAACAAATTAGCGGTCACGGCCGGGCTGCTGCTCCTGGCCTCCTGTCAGAGTTTTTTCGACGAAGACCCCGTCTATTCGACGACCACCGACACCTTTTTCAATTCGGAAACGGCGCTGGAGACCTATGCGATCGGATTCCTCGAAGGGCATATGCCTTCGGCCGCGACCCTTACGCGCGGCGACCAGTACAGC
>CATKXN010000084.1 GCA_949840605.1 uncultured Alistipes sp. | reverse complement strand
AACTACGACCACCCGCAGGCTTTCGACACGGAGATGCTGGTGGAGCATATCAAGGCGTTGAAGAACAACGTGCCCATCGAGCACCCGGTCTACTCGTTCGTGGACCACGACCGCACCGCCGAAACCGTCTGCGTGAAACCGTCGAAGGTTATCATCGTCGACGGCATCCTGATCTTCGAGAACCGGGAGCTGCGCGAACTGATGGACATCAAGGTCTACGTGGACACCGACGCCGACATCCGGCTGGCGCGGCGCATCCTGCGCGACGTCTGCGAACGCGGACGAACGATGCAGTCGGTCATCACGCAGTACACTTCGACCGTGAAGCCGATGCACGACGAGTTCGTCGAGCCGTCGAAGAAGTACGCCGACGTCATCATCCCCGAAGGCGGTTTCAACTCGGTGGCCGTCACGATGCTGATCCAGAACATCCGTTCGCTGATCGGGCGCAACCGCTAATCGGCCGAAGCCGGAACGACAAGCCCCGGACCTCTTTTCGAGAAGTTCGGGGCTTTCCATTTCATTTCAAGCATCCCTTTATCAGATGCCGGTTATCTTCTTGATCTCGTTCAACTTGTTCAACGCCTCGATCGGCGTCAGCGAGTTGATGTCGAGGCCCTTGATCTGATCGCGAATCTGCACCAGCACGGGGTCGTCCAGCTGGAACATCGACAACTGCATATTCTGGGGTCCAGCGCTCTCGGCGGCCTCCTTCACGGCCTGCGCCGCCGATTTGCGGCCCCGATCCTTGAGGCTGCGGCTCGGCACGATCTCGTTATTGCCGTAGACCAGCTCGAGGTTGCGCAGAATCTCGTCGGCCCGCGACACGATCGACACCGGCATACCGGCCATGCGTGCCACGTGGATACCGAACGAATGTTCCGTACCGCCGCGCTCCAGCTTGCGCAGGAAGACGATCTGGTTGCCGATCTCCTTGACCGAAACGTGGTAGTTCTTCACGCGCGGGCACATCTGCTCCATCTCGTTCAGCTCGTGGTAGTGCGTGGCGAAGAGGGTCTTGGCGTGCGCCGTCGGGTGGTTGTGCAGGTATTCGACCATCGCCCAGGCAATCGAAATGCCGTCGTAGGTCGACGTTCCGCGGCCGATCTCGTCCAGCAGCACGATACTGCGGTCGGAGATGTTGTTCAGGATGCTGGCCGACTCGAGCATCTCGACCATGAAGGTCGATTCGCCCTGCGAGATGTTGTCCGAAGCCCCGACTCGGGTGAAAATCTTGTCCACAACGCCGATATGGGCCGACTTCGCGGGCACGTAACACCCCATCTGCGCCATCAGGATGATGAGCGCCGTCTGGCGCAGCAGCGCCGACTTACCCGACATGTTGGGACCGGTTATCATCATGATCTGCTGCTGCTTGTCGTCGAGCATCACGTCGTTGGGAACATACTCCTCCCCCACCGGCATCAGGGTCTCGATCACCGGATGACGGCCCTGACGGATGTCGATACGCCTGCCGTCGTCGAGCACCGGCCGCACATAACGTCGTTCGGAGGCCAGCCGCGCAAAGGATTGCAGGCAGTCGATGCGCGCCACCACGGCCGCGTCGCGCAGCATCGGCGTCAGCGAACAGCAGATCGAGGCCATGATCTCGGCATAGATGCGCTGTTCGAGCACCAGCATCTTCTCCTCGGCGCCGAGAATCTTCTCTTCGTACTCCTTGAGCTCCTCGGTGATGTAGCGTTCGGCGTTGGCGAGGGTCTGCTTGCGTATCCACGTTCCGGGCACCTTCTCCTTGTGGGCGTTGCGGACCTCGATATAGTAGCCGAAAACGTTGTTGTAGCTGATTTTGAGCGACGGAATGCCCGTGGCCTCGCTTTCGCGCTGCTGGATGCGCGAGAGATAATCCTTGCCGTGGAGCGCGATGCGGCGCAGGTCGTCCAGCTCGGGATCGACCCCGTCGGCGATCACGCCGCCCTTCTGTATCTGGTTGTTCTGCGGATCGGGATAAATCTCGCGGGCAATGCGTTCGCGAACCGCCGCCAGCGGGTCGATCTGCCCCGCCAGCGCGTGCAGACGGTCGTCGTCGGTGGATTCAAGGGCGGCCTTGAGGGTCTCGATGGCCCCCAGCGAATTCTTGAGCTGCACCAGTTCGCGCGGCGTGACCCGCTGGGCCGCGATACGGCCCGCAATGCGCTCGAGGTCGCCCACCAGCGCCACCTGCTCGCGGATGACATCCGCCAGGTCGGCATCCTTGATGAAACGTTCCACCACGTCCAGCCGTTCGTTGATCCGCGCCGGGTCCTTGATCGGCATGGCGATCCAGCGTTTCAGCAGGCGCCCGCCCATCGGTGTCAGCGTGCGGTCGATCACGTCGGCGAAACTGCACTTCTCACGCGCGCCGTTCGACGAGAAAAGCTCCAGGTTGCGGATCGTGAACTTGTCGACCCACACGTAGTCGTCCTGGTCGATGCGCGCGATGGAGGCGATATGCCCCGTCTCGCGGTGTTCGGTGAATTCGAGATAGTAGAGAATGGCCCCGGCGGCCGAGATGCCGCTAGTGAACTGATCCACGCCGAAGCCCTTCAGCGACTTGGTTCCGAACTGCCGGCAGAGTTTCTCGCGGTTGACGTCCTCCGAAAAGACCCATTCGTCGAGACGGTAGGTATAGAGCTTCGAGCCGAACGACCCGCAAAAACGATCCTCATAGCCCCGCTGATAGACCACCTCCTTGGGCTGGAGGTTCGAGATCAGCTTGTCGACGTAGCTGTCCGAACCCTCGGCCACGTAGAACTCGCCCGTGGAAATGTCCAAAAAGGCCACACCCGTAGTCTGCCGGCCGAAATAGACCGACGCGATGAAGTTGTTCTCCTTGTTGGCCAAGATGTTGTCCCCCAGCACGATGCCCGGAGTCACCAGTTCGATGACGCCGCGTTTGACGAGCCCCTTCACCAGTTTGGGGTCCTCCAGCTGCTCGCAAATGGCCACGCGTTCGCCGGCCCGCACCAGCTTGGGCAGGTAGGTGTCGATGGCATGGTATGGAAATCCCGCCAGTTCGACATACGTCGCCGAGCCGTTGGCGCGGCGTGTGAGCGTGATGCCCAGAATACCGCTGGCCTTGATCGCATCGTCGCCGAAGGTCTCGTAAAAGTCGCCTACGCGAAACAGCAGGATGGCGTCGGGATGCACCGCTTTGATGGAGTAATACTGCTTCATCAGGGGCGTCTCGACATATTTTTTGTCGATTTTCTTATCTGAGGTCAAAATAAAAAATTGTATAAATTATAGGGCAAAGATACAAAAAAATCAGACCGTTGCAATAGCCGATTGCCTGCGGTTTGTAGACCGTCCGGCAAATAAAAGTGTCGTTACGACATCAAAGATAGACCTTTTTGGATGCCGGACAATGCCGGGCCTCAATTTTTTTTGCCCTTTCCGTCTGTTTTTTCGACAGACGCGTCAGATGATCCCGCTTTCAGAGAAGACTTTCCGGTAAAATTCGGCTTTCCACTCCACCGGACGCGGATAGGCCCGCGACGAGGAGGGCATGCGCCACAGCTTCAGGTCGCGCCCGGCAAAGTGCATCGGCACCCACTCGCCCACCGCAGGTTCGTCGCAGCCCGTAACGGCGCGCAGCGTGTCGGTGGCCTTCTGCCCCGTGGTGACGATGTTCCCACAGGCGGGAATACGGGCCAGCAGAGCCCTGAGATCCACTTCGCGCACTACTTGAAGAAAATTATCCGACGCATTGTCCTTCAGTCGGATAACCTCCACTGCCGTATCGTACAGCGCAATGCCCCGTTCGCGGCAGAACGCTTCGATGCGCTCCTTGTCGAAACGCCGTCCGCCGGGTTCCAGGAAGTGCGTCTTGTCGCCCGCGGCCAGATAGCCCACTATGCGCCACATGTCGTTTTGCAGGTTGGGATAGAAGAACTCCATCGACCAGCGGATGCGCTTGGGCGGGAAGCTGCCCAGCATCAGCAGGCGGGCATTTTCGGGAAGGAAAGGTTCGAGGGGATGCTGTTCGCTATTCATAGAATCGGTCGTCGAAATTTACCAGGTACAGTTTATCGGTGGCGCGCGTCAGGGCCGTGTAGAGCCAGCGGAGCATGTCGCGCGTCATCGGCTCGTCGCCGAACAGGCAGCGGTCGACGAAGACCGCCCGCCACTGGCCGCCCTGCGCCTTGTGGCACGTGACAGCGTAGGAGAACTTCACCTGGACGGCGTTGAAATGCGGATTTTCACGGATTTCCTTGAAGCGTTTGAGCTTGCTTTTAATGTCGAGGTAATCCTTCTCGACCTCGTAGAAAAGGCGCGTGGACTCTTCGCGCGTGAGCGACGGGGATTCCGAGGCGATGGTGTCCAGCAGGATCTTGCACTCGATCTCCGCATTGTCGTAGTCGGGAAATTCGAGCACGGCATTGGCGAAGCGGAAGCCGTAGAAATCCTCGAAACGGCGCAGGCGTTTCAGCCGTGCGATGTCACCGTTGGCGATGAAATTCATCGGACAGTCCTCGGTATGTTCGGGGAAATAGTAGTTGTTCTTGACGACCATCAGCATATCGCCGCTCTCGATCTCCTCCTCGGCGCAGAGCACGTTGCGGCGGATGCCTTCGTTGTAACGGTTGGCGCGCTTGTTCGACCGGGTGACGACGATCGTCTCGTCGCGGCCGTAGAGGGCGTAGCAGTCCTGCAGCTTTTCGAGAAACTCGCCGCCCTCGACCCGCTCGACATCCGGGAAATCGAGCCGGAAACGGGGAACCTCGTAAAGGCCGTTTTCGAGCATGCAGCGCACCACCGTCGCATTGAACAGGATGCCCGACTGCGCCTCCTGCCGCACCACCTCATCCATCGTGCCGTAGACAATGTCGCCGTAAGCATCCATCGACGCAGGGTCGAGCGCCGGGCTGAAATCGGCCCCCACGGGCGGCAGCTGGGCGCTGTCGCCGACCAGCACCAGGCGGCACCCGCGACCACTGCGTACATACTCCACCAGGTCGGAAAGCAGCGATCCGCTGCCGAAAACCGCCCCGCCGCCCGACGAATCGGAGAGCATCGAAGCCTCGTCGACGATGAACACCGCCCCGCACTCCCGGTTGAAGTCGAGCGAGAATTTCGATTCGTAATCGGCGTTCGTACGCTGCCGGTAAATGCGTTTGTGGATGGTAAAAGCCTTTTCCTGAGCGTATTGGGCCAGCACCTTGGCGGCGCGGCCCGTGGGCGCCAGCAGCACGGGTTTGATTCCCAAATCCTTAAGCGCCCCGACCAACGCCCCGATAAGCGTCGTTTTTCCGGTGCCGGCATAGCCGTTCAGCACGAAAATCCTCGAAAAATCGTCGTCTGCGAGAAATTCGGACAACTTTTCTATGATTTTTTTTTGTCCGGGAGTTGTTTCGAAACAAATTTTAGCGTAAATTTGGGTCGCGATACGTGTGCTGAACATACGTCGGGTTTTTATTGGTGCAAAATTAATAACAAATATTTATTAAAATGAAAAAACTCTTTCAAATCATTCTTGCCGTAGCTATCGTGGGCCTGATCTACGTTATCTACGTCCAGATCTCCACCCCGATTCGTTTCGACCAGGAAATGAAGACGAAGAAGGCGCAGGTTATCGATCGCATCAAGGACATCCGTACCGCACAGCGCGCGTTCAAGTCGAAGTACCAGCACTTCACCGGCAGTTTCGACTCGCTGGCCGCTTTCGTGCTTTCCGACACGCTCGAGCTGGAGCGCAAGATCGTGGACGAAGACGACTCGGTGGCAATGGCCATGCTGAAGAAGTCGGGCAAGAAGAACATTGAGAAGTTCAAGGTAGCCGTAATCGACACCATTTTCGCCCCCAAGAAGGTGAGCCGTCAGGATGTCGAGAATTTCCGCTATATCCCCGGAACCGACAACAAGGCGCAGTTCATCATGGAAGCAGGCGTCATCACCACCGAATCCAAGGTCGTGATTCCGGTCGTGGAGTGCCGCGCCCCCTACAAGATGTTCCTCGACACGGTCACCTACCGCCAGGAGGTCATCAACCTGATCGACGACGAAGAGAACAACTTCAACCGCTATGCCGGTGTCAAGTTCGGCTCGATGGATTCAGGAAACAATGAGGCCGGCAACTGGGAGTAACACGCCGCAGGAAGGCAATACGGTGTCCATTCAGCGCTCGTTGGATGGACACTCTTTTTCGGTCCCCGCCCTGTCGGACATACCCGCGGGTCATACTCCCGTACGGATCGAATTGCTGCTGCCCCGTACTATGCTCGTACCAGCCGAACTGTTCGACGAGGAGCACGCCGCGGAACTGCTCGCAGCGAACGGCATGTCCCCGGAGGCTGACGAATGTGCCGTATGTTGCGGCCGGGAGGAGGAGTATGTTGCCGTCGCGGCAATAGACCGTAAAGCCCTGCGGCTTGTCCGGGAGAAACTCGGCGACCGGGCACGGTTCACCACCCCGCTGCTCCGCACGCCGCGCAATGCGGCCAAAACCGTGTGGATGTGCCGCCGCGCGGAGTTGTTATATATAAAGGTATACGACAATGGAAGCCTGCAGCTGGCCGAAGTGATACCCGCCGAATCGGATGCGGACCTCGTCTACTTTTTCGAACGGCTGGACAGCTGCTTCCCGCTGGCGGAGTTCGAGCTGCGCATTGCGGGCGACGCCCCCAAAGCGGTCCGAAAACTGCTGGGCAAACGGTTCAAACAAACAACATGCGAATAGTAAGCGGAATATACAAGGGACGGGCGATCAATCCGCCACGAAACCTGCGGGCGCGGCCGACGACCGATTTCGCCAAGGAAAACCTCTTTAACGTACTGGGCAACCTGGTGGATTTCGAGGATTGCGACGTGCTCGACCTCTTCGCCGGTACGGGGTCGATCAGTTACGAATTCGCTTCGCGCGGGGCGCGGAGCGTCACCTCCGTGGAGATCAACGCCGTCCATCACAACTTCATCCGGCAGACTGCCGCACAGCTGCGGATCGAAAACCTCTATCCGGTGAAGGCAAACGTATTCCTCTACCTGAAAAGCTGCCCGAAGCAGTTCGACGTCATTTTTTCGGACGCCCCCTACGATCTGGAAGGCAGCGAACAGGTCGTGAATCTGGTCCTCGGAGGCGATCTGCTGCGTCCGAACGGCATCCTGATCTTCGAGCATTCGAAAAAAATGGACTTTTCGGCATATCCCGAGTTCTGGCAATTAAGGAGTTACGGGAGTGTGCAATTTTCTTTCTTCAAAAAGCTCTAAAAGCATTTGCCGATTAAAAAAATTCCACTATCTTTGCACTCGCAATAACCGGAATGGTGCGTTAGTTCAGCTGGTTAGAATACGTGCCTGTCACGCACGGGGTCAGGGGTTCGAGTCCCCTACGCACCGCAAAAACAGAATGGCTTCAAAGCCATTCCGTTTTTCATTTCAGGAGTTTCGCGTGCTGCCTCAGATATTCGTAAAACTTGGATTTTACGAAAAAACACTGTATTTTCGCAGAAATTACCATCCACAATGAATCGACTGTCCCGCCTTTTACTGCTCCTCGGGCTGTGCATCCTCTGCTGCGATGCATTCGCCCGGCAATTCTCCAATTACCCGATTCCCCAGCGCCCCGATACGCTGCGCATCCTCGGCATCGGCAACAGTTTCACCGATGACGGCATGGAATACCTGCCCGACCTGTTGGCTGCAGCCGGAATCGAAAACGTCATCCTGGGCCGTATCTCTCTCGGAGGCTGTTCGCTGGAACGGCACTGCCGGGAATACGCCGCCGATACGGATTGCTACACCTACCGCAAATCGACGCACAACCGCTGGGTGACCGCACCGAAAAAAGCCCGCCTGCGGGATGGCATCGCCGATGAACGGTGGGATATCGTCATCATCCAGCAGGTCTCCGGGAAAGCCGGCATATACCTGACCTACGAGCCGTGGCTCGGACATCTGGTGGAGATCGTGCGGCTGCACTGCCCCAACGCCGGGGCTTGTATCGGCTGGCAGCAGACCTGGGCCTATTCGACCGATTCGCAGCACGGGGATTTCAAACGTTACGACCGGAACCAGCTGCTGATGTACGAAGGAATCATCACAGCAGTTAAACAGCTGATGGATGAGACCTCCATCGAGGTCGTCGTACCGACTGGAACGGCAATCCAGAACCTGCGCAGCATGCAGCCGGCGGATTGGGCGGATGTCACCCGCGACGGCTATCACCTCAATTTCAGAACCGGGCGTTACACGGCAGCCTGCACCTGGTTCCAAACGCTCGTGGCCCCGGCCCTCGGAAGTACCGTCACCGAAAACGAATGCCGCCTGCAGGGAACTCCCCATGAACTGACCGAAGAGGAAGCGAAGCTATGCCGGCAGGCCGCCCAAAGAGCCTGCATCCGGAATCTGGCCGTTTGGACGGAGAGTAAGACCGACGAAATAAAGCCCTCGGCGCAATAAAACAAAAAAAATATGCCGCAAATATTTGCGGATTTCAGAAAAAACGGTATCTTTGCACTCGCAATAACCGGAATGGTGCGTTAGTTCAGCTGGTTAGAATACGTGCCTGTCACGCACGGGGTCAGGGGTTCGAGTCCCCTACGCACCGCCAGTCAACGACAACTCCCTGCTTCTGAAAGAGGCGGGGAGTTATTTTTTAACTCAGGCAGAGTTTTCTACACTGCCGCCGAAACATTCGACAGTCATTATACGTATTATATATCATGATGAACTACGATTTCGATGAAATAATCCCGCGGCGGGGCACGCACTCGCTGAAATGGGACGAGAAACCCGCTGCCGACATCCTGCCGATGTGGGTGGCGGACATGGATTTCAGGACGGCTCCGGCCGTCGTCGAAGCACTTCGCCGCAGGGTCGAACACGGCATCTTCGGCTATGCGAAGGTCCCGGAGAGCTACTTTGCGGCAATTACCGGCTGGTTTGCACGGAGACACGACTGGGCTCCCGCGCGCGAATGGATACTCCCCGTGACCGGCGTGATCCCGGCCCTTTCGGCCATCCTCCGGGCGCTGACCCGTCCGGGCGACAAGGTGCTGCTGCAGACACCCGTCTACAACCATTTCTTCATCTCCGTCGCCAACAGCGGTTGCAAAGCCGCCGAATGCGAACTGACCTGCCGCAACAACACCTATACGATCGATTTCGACGCTCTGGAACGCACGGCGGCTGATCCGGATGTGAAGCTGATGCTGCTCTGCAATCCCCACAACCCCGCAGGACGCGTCTGGACGCCTGAAGAGCTGCGGCGCATCGGCGAAATCTGCCTGCGCAACGACGTTTTCGTTGTCGCCGACGAGATCCACTGCGAACTGATCATGCCCGGCTTCCGCTATACGCCCTTCGCCTCGCTGTCGGACGAGTTCGCCCGGCATTCGGTCACCTGCACCTCCCCCAGCAAGGCTTTCAATCTCGCAGGACTGCAGGTAGCCAACATCTTCGCCGCGGATACCGCGATCCGGAAGCGCATCGGGCAGGCGCTCGCCCTGAACGAGACGGGTGAGATCAGCCCCTTCGCCATCGAGGCCCTCACGGCGGCTTACGACGAAGGCGCCGAGTGGCTCGATGCGCTCAACGCCTATCTCCATGAAAACTACCTCTATCTGCACGACTACCTCGCCCGGGAACTGCCGCAATACCCCGTCCTGCCCCTCGAAGGCACCTATCTGGCGTGGATCGACTGCCGCGCCGCAGGCATGACCTCGGAGGCGCTCGCGGAACGGCTGCTCGCCGACGGGCGTCTCTTCGTCAACCCCGGGTCGATCTACGGTCAGGCGGGCGAGGGATTCATCCGCCTGAATATCGCCTGCCCGCGAACGCTGCTGGCCGACGGACTCGAACGACTGAAAAAAGCACTAACCCTATAATATGAAAAAGATCACACTTCTGCTGCTCCTTGCAGCCATGTTCTCCATGCCGGTATTCGCCGGCGACAGCCCGCGGCCGATCAAACTGATCTCCTACAACCTGCGCACCGGCACTGCCAAAGACGGCGACAACGCCTGGACGAAACGCCGTCATGCCACGCCGCAGATGATCCGCCAAGAGTCTCCCGACGTATTCGGCGTGCAGGAGGGGCTGATCGATCAGCTGCAATACATCGACGCCGAATGCCCGCAGTACGCCCGTGTCGGCGCGGGGCGCGACGACGGAGCCGAAGGCGGCGAGATCATGGCGATCTACTACCTCCGCGACCGCTTCGAACTGGTGGACAGCGGCACGCTGTGGCTCAGCGAAACGCCCACCGAGGTGTCGCGCGGCTGGGACGGCGCCTGCAACCGCACGATGACGTGGGTGGAACTGCGCGACAAGGCTTCGGGCAAGGAGTTTTTCTATTTCAACACCCATCTCGACCACCGCGGCAAAACAGCCCGCGAAGAGTCCGTCAAGCTGCTCGTGCGCGAGATACAGCGCATCGCCGGTCCGAAGGGCACGGCCGTTCTGGGCGGAGACTTCAACACCCCGGTCGACAGTCCGATCTTCAAACCGCTGACCAAATTCATGAAGTCGGTCCGCGACAAGGCTCCGGAGACGGACAGCAAAGGGACGTTCAACGGATTCGGCTCGGCGCCCGATACGATCGTGATCGACCACCTCTACTACCGCGGCAAACTCAAATGCCTGACCTTCACGACGCTCGACGGCAACTACGGAGCGCACTTCATTTCGGACCACTACCCGATCGCCATGACCTTCACGCTGTAAAACAAGAATCCCGGAGCGACGAACTCCGGGATTTTTCATGCCCGCCGGCTGCGCAGGACCACCATCGACACTGCCGCAATGATCAACAGAATACCTCCCGCTCCCTGCGCCGT
Organism: uncultured Alistipes sp.; assembly: GCA_949840605.1. The sequence continues at coordinate 1,264 of CATKXN010000084.1, read as the reverse complement.
GAATGGCTCGGCGAAGACCCACACCCCGATCACCACGGCCGTCAGCGGCTCCATGGCGCCGAAAATCGAAGTCAGCGTCGGTCCGATGCTCTTGATGGCCCGCACCAGCGCCATGTTCGACACGGCAGTCGCCGGCAGGGCGATGCCGAGGATATAGAGCCATGTGTGCGGATCGGTCTCAAGACGGATCCCGCCCGTGAAACACCCGCCGATGATGAACAGCAGCGCCCCGAAAGCCATCACATAGCAGGTCAGCACCGTGGAGTCGATCTCCGCGGCGCAGCTCTTGCGCACGCCCACGATGTAGCCGCCGTAGGCCGCGACCGACACCGCCGACGCCGCGATGCCCAGCGTCGTGTCCCCGCGCGTGAACTCGGCGTTTCCCTGCGACAGCAGCACGGCGCCGACTATAGACAGCCCGATGGCAGCGAAGGTCCACGCCGAACCGCGTTCACGGAAGAAGCACATCATGGCCAGCGCCACGACCAGCGGATACATGAAATGGATCGTCGAAGCCACCCCGCTGGCTATGTTCTGATAAGCGACCACCAGGCTCAGCGACGTGGCGGCCCGGAAGAGGCTCAGCAGGAAGACCGTACCCAGCCGGCGCCCGCCGAGACGAAAATCGCACCCCGTCACCACTCCGTATGCGGCCAGGCAGAGCGACGCCACGCCCCAGCGGTAGGTCAGCACCTCGAACGACGAATATCCCGCATCGAGCAGCAGCAGGGTGAACAGCGGAGCCAGTCCGAAAGTCGAAGACGACAGGACTGCCCAGAGAATACCTTTGAAGCGATTCATACGATTCCGTTTGCGACCGCAAAAGTAAACAATATATCCGCATTCCGGACCGGCGGAGACCTAAAAACGCCCTCCGAAACCGATTTTCCGCACGGTCTGCCCGCACCTGCGGCGGAAATGTTTGGCCGGGCGGTTTTTTATGTTACTTTTGTACAGTCAAATATGCATGCGCATGAAATGGTACGCCAAATATCTCCCCGTCTATGAAAAGCCGTTCTCCTCGGCGACGGCTGAAACGGTCGCCGAGGTCCGCGCGAAACTCGCCCGACGGCAGTCGGACAAACCGCTGGTAACGGTTTCCGTCATCGCCTACAACGAGGAGCGACGCCTGCTGGCGTGCCTCTGGTCGCTCGCCGAACAGCGATGCCGTTACCCCATGGAGATCATCGGTACGGACAATATGTCGAAAGACCGCACGGCGGTGGTTTTCGAAGCCGTCGGCCTGCCGTGGCGGCGCGAGATG
>CATKXN010000083.1 GCA_949840605.1 uncultured Alistipes sp. | reverse complement strand
CGAGCACCGGAGCCGCAGGCCGGCGGCCGCAGTTCCGGCGGAGGAGACCCGCCCGGCGCAGCGGGGCCGGAAGCGGGCCGCGAACGACTGGAGCACGCCTCCGGCGGGCGGCAACGAAGCCTTCGACTGGGAGGCTTTCCAGCGTTTCGACGACGCTTCGGCGTGGGAGAAACCCAAGCGGGGCGGAGCCGGAACCCGGAGCGTGCGCCGCGGGGCGCGTCCCGTCACGACAGGGCGTCAGGCCGCGCCCAAACGCCTTGCCGCCAAGGGCCGCAAGCGCTGACGGCGGCCCGGAAACGTCCGGAAAACCGCGCCGCCGTACCGGGATTCGGGAATTTCCCTCTTCCGGATGGCGGCGTTGTTGCATCTTTTGGTGAAATCATTTCCGGATTCCGCATAAAATGGTTACATTTGCGAGATTTATATACTCCCCGTATCTATACGGGAACCAAAAATGCGTACTGAGATGGCTACTGAAAAACCGACACTTCCTGCTCCCGAAGAGCGTGTCAGCCCTGCGGCTGAAGATGTGCAAGCGAATCCTGCCGTGACTGACGAAGTCCCCGAAACCCCGAATCCCGCCGCCGAGGCGCCTGCCGGAGCGGAAGCCGCCCCTGCAGCGGAAGAACCTGCAGCGGAAGAACCTGCCGCGGAGGCTGCCGAGGCCGTTCCCGCCGGAGCGGTTGCCGGGGAGGCCGAATCCGCCGAGCCGGCTGCCGGGGCGGACGAAGCCCCCGCCGTGGAGGAAACCCCCGCCGAGGAGGCCGCTCCGCGGACGAAGCGCGTCCGTATCCAGCCTGCAGCGGAACCCGTGGCCGAGGTCCCCGACGAGGAGACTGCGCCGGGCGACGTGCAGGTGGATTTCGCCGACGAGGAGGCTGCGCTCGCCGCGCAGAACGCCGGACTGGAGATCGAGGGCGAAACGCCCGAAGAGGAGGCTGCCGACCGCTTGGCGGAAGAGACGCCCGAGGCCGCGGACAAGTTCGCTGGCAAAGGCAAGGAGGAGTTGGTGGCGCTGTTCGCCCGGATGCTCGAGGAGCAGCCCGTGCAGTCGATCCGCCGGGATGTCGAGGCGCTGAAGATCGCGTTCTACCGCATCCGCCGCGCCGAGGTCGAGGCCGCACGCCGCCGTTTCGTCGAAGAGGGCGGCGCCGAGGAGGATTTCGCCCCGTCGGCGGACGGTGCCGAGGTGCAGCTCAAGGAGCAGTTCAAGATATACCGCCAGCGACGCGACGCCTTCATCGCCAACCTCGAAGCCGAGAAGGAGGCCAATCTGAAGGTCAAGCAGGCGATCATCGAGGAGCTGAAGGAGCTGGTCAACTCGGACGAGACGCTCAACCATACGTTCAACAAGTTCCGCGAACTCCAGCAGCGGTGGCGGGATACGGGAATCGTGCCCCAGCAGCATATCAAGGACCTGTGGGAGACCTATAACCTCCACGTCGAGAATTTCTACAGCTTCATCAAGATCAACAAGGAGCTGCGCGACCTCGACCTGAAGAAGAATTACGAACAGAAAGTCGCACTCTGCGAGCAGGCCGAGGCGCTGATCCTCGAACCGTCGGTGGTCGAGGCGTTCCACAAACTGCAGAAACTCCACGACGAGTGGCGTGAGACGGGCCCCGTGGCCAACGAATACAAGGAGACGCTCTGGGAGCGTTTCAAGGCCGCGTCGAGCCGCATCAACAAACAGCATCAGGAGCATTTCGAAACGCTGAAAGGCGAGCAGGTCCGGAATCTCGAGCTCAAGACCGGGCTATGCGTTGCGACCGAGGAGCTCTCGGCGCAGCCGCTGACCACCCGCAAGGAGTGGAACAAGGCCAGCGACCGTCTGCTGGAGATTCAGAAGACCTGGAAGACCATCGGATTCGCCCCCAAGAAGGACAACAACCGCATCTACGAGCGGTTCCGCACGGCCTGCGACCGGTTCTTCGAGGCCAAACGGCAGTTCTACGCCGGGATGAAGACCGAGATGGAGCACAACCTGCAGCTGAAAACCGAACTGTGCGAAGCCGCCGAGTCGCTGATGAACAGCGAGGAGTGGAAGAAGGCCACCGACGAACTGATCGCCCTGCAAGCCCGCTGGAAACAGATCGGGGCGGTGTCGCGGCGTCATTCGGACGCCGTATGGAAGCGTTTCCGCGCCGCCTGCGACAAGTTCTTCGAGCGTAAGGCGTCGCACTTCGCGAGCGTAGACGGCGAGCACGAGGAAAACCTGCGGATGAAACTCGCCCTGCTGGCCGAAATGGCCGAGGCCGACGTGAAGGCCGGCGGTTACGAGGTGATCCGCGAGTTCCAGCGCCGCTGGGGCGAGATCGGTTTCGTGCCCATCAAGCAGAAGGACAGCATCCAGAAGAAATACAAGGCCGCCGTCGACGAGCTGTTCAACACGCTGCGCGGCTCGGAGCGCGACCGTTCGATGGGCCGTTTCCGCGAGAAGGTGTCGTCGCTCAAGGCGTCGGGCGACCGCCGCCTGCGCACGGAGCGCGAGCGGCTCTACAACAAGGTGCGCCAGCTGGAGCAGGAGATCGCCCTGCTGGAGAACAACATCGGATTCTTCGCCAAGTCGAAGAACGCCGAGGCGCTGGTGGCCGACGTGCGGGCGAAGATCGACCGCGCCCGCGAGGAGATGGCCGCAGCCATCGAGAAGGTGAAGCTGATCGACAAACAGGACCGGGAAGAACAGAACAACGAAAATAAATAGTCCATACAGTAATGAAACTCTCCAAACCCAAGTACATATTCGTTACGGGCGGTGTCGCGTCGTCGCTCGGAAAGGGTATTATTTCGGCCTCCATCGCACGCCTGCTGCAGGCGCGCGGCTATTCGGTGACCATTCAGAAACTCGACCCCTACATCAACGTCGACCCCGGGACGCTCAATCCCTATGAGCACGGCGAATGCTACGTCACCGAGGACGGCGCCGAGACGGACCTCGACCTGGGGCACTACGAACGCTTCACGAACCAGCCCACGTCGAAGGCCAACAACGTCACGACGGGCCGCATCTACAAGAGCGTCATCGAGAAGGAGCGCAAGGGCGAGTACCTGGGCAAGACCGTGCAGGTCATTCCCCACATCACCGACGAGATCAAACGCCGCATCCAGCTGCTGGCGCAGACCAAGAAATACGACGTCATCATCACCGAGATCGGCGGTACGGTGGGCGACATCGAGTCGCAGCCGTTCATCGAGTCGGTGCGCCAGCTGCGCTACTCGCTGGGATACAGGAACACGGCGCTGGTGCATCTGACGCTGATTCCCTACATGGCTGCATCGGGCGAGATGAAGACCAAACCCACGCAGCACTCCGTGAAGGCGCTGCTGGAGAACGGCCTCCAGCCCGATATCCTCGTGCTGCGCGCCGAACATACGCTGACCGCGGCGCTCAAGCGCAAGGTGGCGTTGTTCTGCAACGTCGACGCCAACGCCGTGATGGAGTCGATCGACGTGCCGACGATCTACGAGGTGCCGATCAAGATGCACGAACAGCACTTGGACGAGGTGGTGCTGGACAAGCTGAACCTCCCGGCCGACAAGGAGCCCGACATGGCCGCATGGAGCGCTTTCGTGGGCAAGATCAAGCATCCGTCGAAGAAGATCGAGATCGCCCTGGTGGGCAAGTACACCGAGCTGCCCGACGCCTACAAGTCGATCAGCGAATCGTTCATTCACGCCGGAGCCGTCAACGACTGCAAGGTGAAACTGCGCTACGTCAATTCGGAGAAGGTCACCGCCGAGACGGCCGCCTCGCTGCTGGGCAAGATGTCGGGCATCCTGGTGGCCCCGGGCTTCGGCAACCGCGGCATCGAGGGCAAGATCGAGGCCGTGCGTTTCGCCCGTGAGAACGGCATTCCGTTCCTGGGCATCTGCCTGGGCATGCAGTGCGCCGTGATCGAGTTCGCGCGCAACGTGCTGGGACTGGCCGACGCCAATTCGAGCGAGATGGAGCAGGCTACGGCCCATCCGGTGATCGACCTGATGGAGGAGCAGAAAGGCGTGACGGCCAAGGGCGGCACGATGCGTCTGGGCGCCTATCCCTGTGCGCTGAAGAAGGGCTCGAAGGTTGCGGCGGCCTACGGCAAACTCAATATTTCGGAGCGTCACCGCCACCGCTACGAGTTCAACAACGACTATCTGGAGCAGTTCGAGGCCGCCGGCATGAAAGCCGTGGGCGTCAATCCCGACACCAGTCTGGTGGAGGCCGTCGAGGTCGAGAACCATCCGTGGTTCGTGGGCGTGCAGTACCATCCCGAGTACAAGAGCACCGTGCTGAGCCCCTCGCCGTTGTTCGTGGCCTTCGTGAAGGCCGCGCTGAACTATGCGGAGAAGAAATAATCATCCTCTAAAAGGAAAAATAAATTGATGGATAAAAAATCGATCATAGGCATTGCTGTCGTGGCGGTCCTCTTTCTGGGATTCGCCTACATCAACAGCAAGCAGCAGAAGGAATATCTGGAAAAGAAAGAGGCGTATGACGCCTACATGGATTCCGTTGCCCGCGCGATGCGGCCCGCGGTTCCGGCCGCCGATTCGACGGCCGTAGGCGAAGTGCGGCCCGGGGCGACGGACGGGGACGCTGCGGCCGCGGTGCGCGAACGTCAGGTGGAGACGCTGGGCGAGACGCTGACGGCAGCCCGCGAGGCGGAACCCGAGGAGTTCACGGTGGAGAACGACGTGATTGCGGTGCGTTTCTCGACCCGCGGCGGTCAGATCACGGGCGTCACGCTGAAGGACTACACCAAATACGCCCCGCGCGGCGAACGCAACCAGCAGATCGAACTGATGGACCCTGCGACGGCGCGTTTCGGGCTCTCGTTCTACGTGAAGAACGGGTTGAGGAACATTCCGGTCAACACGCTGGACTACGTCTTCACGGCCGAGCCGGAGACGACGGCTGCCGGCGATGCGGAGAGCGCCGTGGTTACGATGCGTCTCCCGATCGCCGAAGCGTCGTATCTGGAATACCGCTACACCATTTACGATACGAAGTCGCCCGAACGCGACTACCTCGTGGATTTCGACGTGCGGCTGGTGAACATGGCCCGCGAGATGGCCAACCAGACCCAGATACAGATCGACTGGGCCAACACCACCTACCAGAACGAGAAGGGTTTCCAGAACGAGAACATGTACACCACGCTGGCTTACCGATTCCCGGGCGAAACGTCGATCGAGGAGCTGGGCATGAGCGACGGCGCCAAGTCGAAGAACATCACGACGCAGGTTTCGTGGGTGGCGTTCAAGCAGCAGTTCTTCTCGTCGGTGTTCATCGCTCCGGAAAACGTCTCCTATGCGAACCTGGCTTTCGACACGGCGGCTCCCGAGTCGTCGCTGCTGAAAACCTTCACGGCACAGATGGGCGTGCCCTATACGCCGCAGACCCAAGGGTATGATTTCGCCTTCTATTTCGGTCCCAACAAGTACTCGATCCTCAAGAAGGTCGACGATCCGAAGGGCGCCGATATTCACCTCGAACGGCTCGTGCCGCTGGGATGGGGCATCTTCGGATGGGTCAACCGCTGGTGCGTGATCCCGGTCTTCGACTTCCTGCGCAACTACATCGCCAGTTTCGGGGTCATCATCCTGATCCTGGTGCTGTTGGTGAAGCTGGTGATCTCGCCGCTGACGTACAAGAGCTACGTCTCGATGGCCAAGATGCGCCTCATCAAGCCCCAGGTCGACGAACTGAACAAGAAATTCCCCAAGCGCGAGGATGCCGCCAAGAAGCAGCAGGCGACGATGGAACTTTACAAGAAAGCGGGCATCAACCCTATGGGCGGCTGTATCCCGATGCTGATCCAGATGCCGATCCTGATCGCCATGTTCCGCTTCTTCCCCGCCTCGATCGAGCTGCGTGAGCAGCCGTTCCTGTGGGCCGACGACCTTTCGTCGTACGACAGCGTGCTGAACCTGCCTTTCTCGATCCCCTTCTACGGAGATCACGTGTCGCTGTTCGCCCTGCTGATGGCCCTTTCGCTGTTCGGATACTCCTATTTCAGCTACCAGCAGACCGCCTCGTCGCAGCCCCAGATGGCCGGCATGAAATTCATGATGGTCTACATGATGCCGATCATGATGCTCTTCTGGTTCAACAGCTATTCGAGCGGGTTGTGCTATTACTACCTGCTTTCGAACCTCTTCACCATCGGGCAGACGCTCGTGATCCGCCGCATGGTCGACGACCAGAAGATACATGCCATCATGCAGGCCAACGCCGCGAGGAAGTCGAAGGGTAAGAAGTCGAAATTCCAGCAGCGTTACGAGGAGCTTCTGCGTCAGCAGGAGGCCCAGCAGCGCGCGAAGAAGAAATAGGCGGGAATCCGCTTTCGATCCGGGCCGGAGCGGATTCCTCGACGGGGAATGCGGCTCCGGCCCTGTTTTTGCCGGGGAGGGCGTAAAATGAAAACCACAATGAGAAGACGATTGATTTTCGGGCTGCTGCTGGCGGCTGCGATGCCGCTTGCGGCGCAGGAACTGGGGGCGGAATACCGCCTGAAGCAGGTGATCCCGGTCGAGGGCCGGCAGGGAATAGCTGCCGATTCGGACTATTATTATGTGTCGGGCAGCACGGCGCTATACAAATATGACAAGCAGGGACGGCTGGCGGCCAAAAATGAACGGCCTTTCGAGGGGCTGCCGCTGGCCGCAAACCATATCGGCGACATCGACGTATGGAACGGGGAGATATACGCCGGGATCGAAACCTTCGACGACGGCCGCGGGGAGCATATCCAGGTCGCGGTGTACGACGCCAACACGCTCGAATGGAAACGTTCGATCGACTGGGAGCCCGCCTCGGGGCAGGTCGAGGTGTGCGGACTGGCCGTGGACCGCGACGGCGGCATGGTCTGGATGGCCGACTGGGTCGACGGACGCTATGTCTACGGATACGACCTTTCGACGGGCAAGTATGTGCGCAAGGTGCACCTGCGTCCCGTGCCGCAATGGCAGCAGGGGATTTTCATGTCCGGCGGGCGGATGCTGATCTCGGCCGACGACGGGGATGCCGACCTCGGCGAACCGGACAACCTCTACGTCGCCGACCTGCGCGACGGGAAATCCTGGGCCACGGTGCTGCCGTTCCGCTCGATGGACGATTTCCGGCGGGCGGGCGAGATCGAGGGGCTGGCGGTCGATCCCGCGACGGACGACCTGCTGGTGCTGGCCAACCGGGGTGCGCGGATCGTGCTGGGGATGCCGCGCGGATTCTACCCGGGCTACGACCGGGAGATTCACGAAGTCTACGTCTACGAAAAGATAAAATGAAAAAAGGTCCCGGAAAGGGACCTTTTTTATCGTAAGGCTATTTGCCGAATCCTGCCGAGACGAAGACCAGCACGTCGGGCAGGACGCCCGTCCAATAGCGCCACGTGTGACCGCCGTCGCGCATGCGGTATTGCAGGGGGATATTGCGCTCGCGCATGAGCGAGTAGAATTCGACGTTGCATTTCCAGAGGAAGTCGTCGTCGCCGCAGTCCACCCACCAGCGGACCGAGCGCACGCCGTCGAGCTTGTCGTCGGGCATTTCGCGCAGCATCGCGACGGGCGAGTTGTCGGCGACGGATTGCTTGAAGGCGTCGTCATAGCTGCGCGGACCGGGCAGGGCGTCCAGAAGACCGCTCATCGGGCAGGCCGAGCCGAAGACCTTGGGGTGGCGCAGGGCGTAGACCGCCGTGCCGCCGCCGCCCATCGAGAGCCCCGATATGGCCCGGTGGGCCTTGTCGCCGATGATGCGGTAGTGCTTTTCGACGGCGGGGATGAACTCCTCGAAGAAGAACTGTTCGTAGTTCCAGCCCGGAACGTCGAAATAGCCCATGTGCCGGCCGGTGTAGTTCTTGCCTTCGCCCGAGGCGTCGGGCATGACGACGATCATCGGCCGGGCCATGCCCGCCGCGACGGTTTCGTCGGTGATGCGGCGCATGCCGTTTCGGGTCCAGTCGGTGTGGCAGCCGCTGGCGCCGTGCAGCAGGTAGAGCACCGGGTAGCTCTCCTCGGAACGGTCGTAACCGGCTGGCAGATAGACTGTGCAGCTTTTCTCGACGCCGAGGATTCGGCTCGGGACGGTGTAGACTTCGGTGCGGCTCTGGGCCCCGGCCGTCAGGGCCGCGGCGAGCGCGAGCAGGATGGTGGTCAGCAGTTTTTTCATGGCTTATTCTACATAGAGTACCAGCCCTTTGAGGTATTCGCCCTCGGGATGGTAGATGTTGATCGGATGGTCGGCGGGCTGGGTCAGCTGGTGCAGGATGCGCACCTTGCGGCCCGCGATGGCCGCGGCCGAAAAGACCGTCGTGCGGAACAGCTCCTTGGACACCGCCTGCGAGCAGGAGAAGGTGAAGAGGATGCCGCCGGGACGTATTTGCGACAGCGCCCGGGCGTTGAGCCGTTTGTAGCCCTGCATGGCATTGCCCAGCACCTTGTGGTGCTTGGCGAAGGCCGGCGGGTCGAGGATGATGAGGTCGTATCGGTCGCCGATGTCCTTCAGGTATTCTACGGCGTCAGCGGCAACCTCCGTGTGGGCCGCGTTGTCGCCGAAGTTGAGCTGCATGTTCTCGGCGGCCAGCGCCACGGCGCGCTCCGAAGAGTCCACCGAACAGACCTCTTTGGCGCCGCCCGAAAGGGCGTAGACTGAGAAGCCGCCCGTATAGCAGAAGGTGTTGAGCACCGTGCGTCCCTTCGCATAGCGTTTCACCAGCTCGCGGTTTTCGCGCTGGTCGAGGAAAAAGCCCGTTTTCTGGCCCTTCTCCCAGTTGACGAGGAACCGTTCGCCGTTCTCCGTGACGATCTGCGAGGTGTGGTCCGCATGGCCCCACAGGTAGCCGTCGACGGCCCCGAGGTCGGCCTTGAAGGGGAGCGTCTGCGACGATTTGTCGTAGATGGCCGTGAGGCGGTCGCCGTAGACCGTGCGCAACGCTTCGGCGATCTGCTGCCGGGCGTGGTACATGCCCGCCGAGTGGCATTGTACGACGGCCGTCGTGCCGTAGATGTCCACCACCAGCCCCGGCAGCGAGTCCCCTTCGCCGTGAATGAGGCGGTAGCAGGTCGTCGCGGGATTGTCCGTGAGCGAGAGCGTGCGCCGCACGTCGTGGGCCACGGCGATGCGGCGGTTCCACCACGCCTGGTCGATGGGCTCCCGCTCGAACGAAAGCACGCGCACGGCGATCGAGCCCACCTGGTAGTGGCCCTGGGCGATGAATTCGCCCGGGCGGGTGTAGACCTCGACGAGGGCCCCTTCGGCGAAATCGGACTCCTCTTCGGCCTCGATGTGGTCGATGGCCCCCGAGAAGATCCACGGGTGGCGGCGTAGGAGCGACTCCTCCTTGCCGCGGCGCAGGTAAATTTGCGGTATCATTTGCGGATCGGTTTTTTCGGTGTGCGCAGCAGCTGCTCGTAGATGCGGGTGCAGACCCAGGCGTCGGTGGCGGCGTAAAGCTGTTGTTTGTCGGTGAGGGTCGCGGCCTCCCAGTTGCTCAGGCGCTGGGCTTTCGAGACGCGCTGGCCCAGTACGATGGCCGAGAGTTTGCGCAGGCTCTTCTCTTCGATGCCCCACTGGGGCGCGATGGTTTGCAGGTCGACGAAGCCCCCGTCGCGGAAGTGGCGGATCTGGCGCAGCGAACGCAGGTCGCCCGCCACGTCGGCGCCGATCTTGAGCACCTCCTTGTTTTCGAGCAGCTGCAGGATGGGTTTGGCCAGCGGGATTTTGTTGAGCCGGAAGAGGTAGCAGACCGTCGGAGCGGAGAGTTGCAGCAGCGACACGCGGAACGTCACGCCGGGGCGGAACGAGGGGCGCGTCTCGGTGTCGAAGCCGATCACGGGCTGTCCGGCAAGCAGTTTGCAGGCTTCGGCGATGTCGCGCTCGTGTTCGACGAGACGGATCTCCCCCCGGAATTCGACGGCCGGGAGCAGGGCGGTCTGCTCGTTGCTGATTTTATCGATGAAATTGTTTACTGTGGTCATGCGGTGAAAATTCCCACAAATTTACGGAATTATTTTCACAAATGCGGTGCGTCGGAGCGCTATTTTGCCTCGTTCGGGGCGTCGGGAGCGCCGGAAAGGGCGAGGCGTCCGTCTGCAGCGGTCCGGACCGCCCCTTCGTCGAGCAGTCTGCGCACGGCTTCGGCCAGCCGTTCGGGCGTGCAGGCCATGTCGGCGGCCAGATGCCGCGGGTCGGCGGGGGAGCGGGCGATGCGCCGCAGGATGTCTTCGCGCAGGGCCGCGGCGTCGGCATTCCCTGCGGCCTTGCGTTCGGCGGCCTTGGCGGCCCGTTTGCGGGCGAGGCACACGTCGCAGACCCCGCAGGGCGCAGGATCGCCCTCGCCGAAATAGCGTTCCAGCACCGCGCCCCGGCATTCGTCGTCGTTGGCGGCGTAGGCGACCATCTGTTCGAAGCGTTCGCGCATCAACTGCTGTCGTCGCTGATACGTTTCGGGAGCTATGTAGAGGTCGGCGCGCGGAAGGCGCTCCTCGTTCAGGAAGAGGATCGGCGAGCGGTTCGACGGGATGTAGCGGATGACGCGCAGCTGCCACAGCCGTTTCAGCAGTTCCTTGACCCGCTGGACGGTGTAGCCGCTCCAGGCGGCCAGCTCGCCTTCGTCGATGGGCCGGAACTCGGTGAAGACCCCGTTGTAGAGCCGCAGCAGGGTGCGGATGAAGTGGTCGAGCTCGTCGCGCTGGACGCGGAGTTTGTACAGTTCGTCGCGGCTGACGCAGAACATCACCCGCGCGGGATTGTCCTGCGCGTCGGTGAGGGTCATGTAGCCGTTCTGCTGCAGGAGTTTCAGGGCGCTCAGAACCGTTCCCGAGTAGAGGTGCTCGCGGGCGCAGAAGTCGTGGACGTTGAACAGGAACGAGGCTTCGCCCCCGTCGCCGACCCCTACCTGCAGGTAGGAGCAGACCGATTCGTAGATGTCCTTGACCTTTTCCAGCGGAGGGAACTCCTGTTCGAAACGCCGCGCGATGCGGTCGCTGTCGTCCGAGGCCACGAGCAGCAGGGCATAGGCCCGCGCCCCGTCGCGGCCCGCGCGGCCCGCCTCCTGATAGTAGCTCTCGAGCGAGTCGCACATGGCGTAGTGGACTACGAACCGCACGTCGGGTTTGTCGATGCCCATGCCGAAAGCGTTCGTGGCGACCATCACGCGGACCTTGCCCGAGAGCCACTCCTCCTGACGCAGCGCCCGTTCGGCATGCCCCAGCCCGCCGTGGGCGGCTGCGGCAGGGACGCCCTCCTGCCGCTGGACGTCGGCGGTCTGGTCGGCGCCCTCGCGGGTGCGCATGTAGACGATGCCCGAGCCGGGGACAGTGTGCACCAGCCGCAGCAGCTGGCCGTTCTTGTCGTCGGTGCGGCGGACGCTGTACGAAAGGTTGGGGCGTGCGAAACTGCTGCGCAGGATGTGCGGCTCGGCGAACTTCAGGTGGCGCATGATGTCGTCGGCCACCGGCTTCGTCGCCGAGGCGGTGAGCGCCAGCACGGGGACTCCGGGAAGTTTTTCGCGCAGTTCGGCGATGCGGAGGTACGAGGGCCGGAAATCGTAGCCCCACTGCGAGATGCAGTGGGCCTCGTCGACGGCCAGGAGCGAGACGTTCATGCGCACGACGCGCAGGCGGAACGCCTCGGCGGCCAGCCGTTCGGGGGCGACGTAGAGGAATTTCACGTCGCCGTAGACGCAGTTGTCCAGCGCGATGTCGATCTGCCGGGGCGAGAGTCCCGAATGGATCGCCACGGCCGCGATGCGGCGTGCCCGGAGGCGGTCGACCTGGTCCTTCATCAGGGCGATCAGAGGCGTGACGACGATGCACACGCCTTCGCGGGCGAGAGTCGGAACCTGGTAGGTGAGCGACTTGCCGCCGCCCGTGGGCATCAGCGCCAGCGTGTCGCGCCCCTCCAGGACGGAGCGGATGATCTCCTCCTGCACGGGACGGAACTGAGTGAAGCCCCAGTAGCGTTTCAGCGTGTCGTATATTTTGTCCGAAGCGGGTTCCATAGTACAAAGATACGAAAAAGTCGAGCGCAGAAGCAAACTTTAGTTTGATTATGCCGAGCGGGAGTATCTAAGACGAAGTCAAAGATACGAAATTTCATAGGTCCTGCAAAACGCCCCGATTTCCTGAAAG
>CATKXN010000082.1 GCA_949840605.1 uncultured Alistipes sp. | reverse complement strand
TCGGACAAACCGCTGGTAACGGTTTCCGTCATCGCCTACAACGAGGAGCGACGCCTGCTGGCGTGCCTCTGGTCGCTCGCCGAACAGCGATGCCGTTACCCCATGGAGATCATCGGTACGGACAATCTGTCGAAAGACCGCACGGCGGAGGTTTTCGAAGCCGTCGGCCTGCCGTGGCGGCGCGAGATGACACCCGGATGCGGTCATGCACGGCTGTGCGGACTGGAACGCGCCCGCGGCAAGTACCACGTCAACATCGACGCCGACACGATGTACCCGCCACGCTATGTCGAAACGATGGTCGAGGCCCTGGAACACCGGGACGTCGTGGCCGTCAGCTCGCTGTGGAGCTATATTCCCGACGCCACGCATTCGGCTCACGGGCTCCGGTTCTATGAACTGGCCCGCGATCTGCACCTGTGGCTCCAGTCATTCAAACGGCCCGAACTGAGCGTCCGCGGACTGGTCTTCGCCTACGATACGGAGCTGGCCCGCAAGGTGGGCATCCGCACCGACATCATCCGCGGCGAGGACGGATCGCTGGCTCTCGGACTCAAGCGATATGGACGCATCGCCTTCGTCCGCAAACGCCGGGCGCGGGCCGTGACGGGTTACGGCACCGTATCGAAAGACGGGACGCTGATGAACAGCTTCCGGGTGCGGGCCGTCAAGGCGCTGAAAGGCATCGGCGGAATATTCTCCCAAAAATCGGAATACAAGGACGAGGAGGACAACCTGCTGAAATAGCGCAACAGACCGGCCCAGGGCCGAAGCGCCGTACCGGACAAGAAGCGTCGCAAACTGCTGCCGCCGTTATAACCCGCTTCTTAAGCGGGCGGTCAGAAACGTTTGGTGTAAACGTGGCAATAGGGCTGTGTCCCCTTGCGGTCGTAATAATCCTGGTGATACTCTTCAGCAGGCCAGAAGGTCGTGGCCTGCGTGACCTCCGTCACGACGTCATACCCCTTCGCACGCAGTTCAGCGATCAGCCTTTCGGCCGTCTCGCGCTGGGCGGGCGTGGTGTAAAAAATCTCGGATCGGTACTGGTCGCCGACGTCGGGCCCCTGCCTGCCGACCTGCGTGGGGTCGTGTATCTCGAAAAACAGCCGCGCCAGCTTTTCGTAGGAAACTTTCGCCGGATCGAACGTCACGCGCACCGCCTCGGCATGTCCCGTGCGGTGGCTGCATACCTCCTCATAGGTCGGATGATCCGTGTGTCCGCCGATGTACCCCGACTCGACGTCGAGCACCCCCGCCTCCTTCGACAACAGATGTTCCACGCCCCAGAAACACCCTCCGGCGAAAATCGCCGTCTCGGTCCGTTCCTTCCCGGCCTCGGGCACGAACTCCAACGAAAGCGAGTTGACGCAGTGGCGCGTATTTTTGGGCGTAAATCCCTCGCCCGCAAAGACATGCCCCAGATGGCCGCCGCACCGGGCGCAGGTGATCTCCGTGCGCCGCCCGTCGGCATCCGTCGAACGCTTCACGGCCCCGGAAATCTCGTCGTCGAAACTCGGCCAGCCGCATCCGGCGTCGAACTTGTCCGCCGAGCGGAACAACGGCGCCCCGCATTGGCGGCAGACGTAGGTTCCCGGCTCCTTGTGTTTGTAATAACGTCCCGTGAAGGGCGCTTCGGTGCCCTTGTCCACGATCACACGCTTCTCTTCCGGTGTCAACGGTTTCATATGCTGTGCATTTACGGCCCCGCACACGGCGAGGCAGATTATCAACCAGGTATTTCGCATACCGCTGAAAACTTCAAAAACTAAGCCATCGCGAAAACTTCGCCGCCTTTCAGGAACACCTGCCGGATCAGCGGGGTCTGGTAGGCATAGGAGAAGAATTCGACCGACGGCATCGGCTTCGTGATGAAGAAGTTGGCGACCTTGCCCAACGTAATGCTTCCGTAATCGCGGCTCAGCCCCATGGCATAGGCGCCGTTTAGCGTCGCGGCATTGACAGCTTCCGCGGGCGTCATCTTCATGCGGATCGAAGCCAGCGAGACCACCATGCGCATATTGCCCGAGGGCGACGACCCGGGGTTGTAATCCGACGCCAATGCCACGCCCAGCCCCGCGCCGATCATCTCCCGGGCCGGAGGATAGCTCATGCCGAGGAAGAAAGCCGCGCCGGGCAGCAGCGTCGGCATGGTCACGGCGCCGCGCAGGGCTTCGATTTCCTCCGCACCCATGCGTTCGAGATGGTCGACCGAGAGGGCGCCGTACTCCACCCCCGCCTGCACGCCTCCCGAAACAGCCAGCTCGTTGGCGTGGATTTTTCCCCGCAAGCCCAGCTTGCGCCCGGCTTTGAGGATACGGGACGTCTCCTCGACAGTGAAGAACCCCTCGTCGCAGAAGACATCCACAAAGTCGGCCAGCCCTTCGGCCGCCACCGCGGGCAGCATCTCGTTGCAGACCAGGTCGACATAGTCCCCCTGCCGTCCCCGGTAGGCCCGGGCAACGGCGTGCGCCCCGAGAAACGTGGCGCGCACCTCCAGGGGCGACGTTTCGCGGATACGGCGGATGACGCGCAGCATCTTCAGCTCGTCTTGGGTCGAAAGGCCGTAACCGCTCTTAATCTCCACGCACCCCGTGCCCATCGCCGTAATTTCGCGCACACGCTCCATCGCCTGCGCATAGAGTTCGTCCTCGGAGGTTTCATGCAGCAGGTCGGCAGAATTGAGGATTCCCCCTCCCCGCCGGGCGATCTCCTCGTAGCTCAGGCCGCGGATCTTATCCAGAAACTCCTGCTCGCGGCTTCCGGCATAGACCAGGTGGGTGTGCGAATCGCAGAACGACGGAAAGAGCATGCCCCCTCCGGCGTCGACCACCCGGTCGGCGGCGATCTCGCCCAGTTCGTCCATGCGCCCGAAGGCTGCAAAACGCTCGCCGTCGACCAGCAGCCACGCATCGTCGAAACACTCCAACCGATCCATCTCTGCACCGCAGACCCGGAGCCGGCCCGTCGTTTCGATGCCGACGATGCGGCCGATATTCTTTACCAGCAGTTTCATAGCGTTTGCAGGAATCGGACCGAGGCTTCGATATGGGGATACATCACCTCGTCGTTATCGATAAACGGCACCCGCTGCCGGTAGTCGGCCATCAGACGTTCCAGCGCGGGCGACGTGTGCGCCGGACGGCGGAACTCGATGGCCTGCGCGGCGTTGAACAATTCGATAGCCAGCACCCGTTCGGTGTTGCAGACCACGCGCCAGAGTTTCGTCGCGGCGTTGGAGCCCATGCTCACATGATCCTCCTGCCCCTGCGACGAAGGGATCGAATCGACCGACGCGGGCATGCAGAGCCCTTTGGACTGGCTGACGATCGACGCCGCAGTATATTGCGGGATCATGAAACCGCTGTTCAGCCCGGGATTCGCCACGAGGAATTTCGGCAGTTCGCGGGCGCCCGAGATCAGTTTGTAGGTGCGGCGCTCGGAAATGTTGCCGAGCTCCGCCAGGGCGATCGCCAGAAAATCCATCGCCAGGGCGATCGGCTGCCCGTGGAAATTACCCGCCGAAACAACCATGTCCTCCTCGGGGAAGACCGTCGGATTGTCGGTCGTGGAGTTGATCTCGGTGGTCAGCACGCGCTCCACATAGTCGATGGTGTCCTTCGCAGCCCCGTGCACCTGCGGCATGCAGCGGAACGAATAGGGGTCCTGCACGTGCTTCTTCGGACGGGCGATCAGTTCGCTGCCCTCCAACAGGGCGCGGATGGCACGGGCCGTGGTGAGCTGTCCCTTGTGGGCGCGGATCAGGTGCACCTCATCGCAGAATGGCTCGATTCGTCCGTCGAAGGCGTCCAGCGACAGCGCCCCGATCCGGTCGGCCCACTCGCTCAGCCGGCGGGCCCGGATCAGCGACCAGACGCCGTAGGCGCTCATGAACTGCGTGCCGTTCAGCAGCGCGAGCCCCTCTTTCGACTGGAGCCGGACCGGCTCCAGCCCCGCCTCGGCCAGCACGTCAGCCGCAGGCCGCACCTCGCCCCGGCATTCCACTTCGCCCAGCCCCAGCAGCGGCAAACTCATATGTGCCAGCGGCGCGAGGTCGCCCGAAGCGCCCAGTGACCCCTGCTGATAGACCACGGGCAGAATGTCGCGGTTGAAAAACTCCATGAGGCGTTCCACCGTGGCCAGCTGCACGCCCGAATGTCCGTAGGATAGCGACTGGATTTTAAGCAGCAGGATCAGCTTCACGATCTCCGAGGGCACGCGCTCCCCGGTGCCGCAGGCGTGCGACATCACGAGGTTCTGCTGCAGCCGCGACAATTCGTCGCGCCCCACCGAAATGTCGCACAGCGACCCGAAACCGGTGGTGATGCCGTAGATCGGACGCTCGGGATTCTCCATCTTGCGGTCGAGGTATTCGCGGCAGCGGACAATGCGCGCCCGGGCGTCGTCGCTCAATGCAAGCGGCAGGCGGCGATCAAGGATTTCGCGGACCCGGTCAATCGAGAGATGATCCGCCGTGATATGGTGATGTTCCATGTGAAATAACTGGTTTTTAATCGTTCTCTTTCAATGCGCTGCGGATGATTTCATCGTCAGCGAAAACAGGCAGCGTCACGCGCAGCCCCGGCGTGCGCTCCATCTCGCGGCGGATGGCCTCGACGGCCCCCTCGTTGCGGGCCCAGCTCCGACGGGCGATGCCGTTGTTGACATCCCACAGCAGCATTTCACGAATACGACGGTCGGACTCCTCCGAGCCGTCGATCACCATGCCGAAACCGCCGTTGATGACCTCGCCCCAGCCCACGCCGCCGCCGTTATGGATCGAGACCCACGTGGCGCCGCGGAACGCATCGCCTATGACGTTCTGCACGGCCATGTCCGCCGTGAGGTTCGAGCCGTCATAGATGTTCGAAGTTTCACGATACGGCGAATCGGTGCCCGAAACGTCGTGATGGTCGCGTCCCAGCACCACGGGAGCCGTGATACGGCCCTCGGCGATGGCCCGGTTGAAGGCCTGCGCAATTTTCGTGCGGCCCTCACAGTCGGCATAGAGGATGCGGGCCTGCGAACCCACTACGAGCTTGTTGTGCCCGGCCTCGCGAATCCAGTGGATGTTGTCGTCCAGCTGGCCCCGGATGTCGTCGGGAGCCGTTTCCCGAATCTCCTCCAACACTTCGGCGGCCAGCCGGTCGGTCGTTTCGAGATCCTCGGGGCGTCCCGAGGTGCAGACCCAGCGGAAAGGCCCGAATCCGTAGTCGAAGAACATCGGACCCATGATGTCCTGCACATAGGAGGGATAGCGGAAGCGTCCGCCCTCGCCCGTCACCGCAGCCCCGGCGCGCGAGGCTTCCAAAAGGAAGGCATTGCCGTAGTCGAAGAAATACATTCCCCGGGCGGTCAGCTTGTTGATGGCGTCCACCTGCCGTCTCAGCGACTCCTGCACGCATTCGCGGAATCGGTCCGGCTCCTCGGCCATCATCTTGTTCGACGCCTCGTAGCTCAGCCCCACGGGGTAATAACCACCCGCCCAGGGGTTGTGCAGCGAGGTCTGGTCCGACCCCAGATCGACCGGAATCTCCTCGGCGGCCAGCCGTTCCCAAAGGTCCACGACATTGCCCACATAAGCCAGCGACACGACCTCTTTTGCCTTGACGGCCCGGCGTATACGCGGGATCAGTTCATCCAGCGCTTCATGCAGTTCGTCGACCCATCCCTGTTCGTATCGCTTCTGCGTAGCCTTGGGGTTGATTTCGGCGACGACCGACACCACGCCCGAAATATTGCCCGCCTTAGGCTGTGCCCCCGACATGCCGCCGAGACCCGACGTAACGAACAGCATCCCGCGGGTATCGGTGCGCCCCGCCGTGAAGCGCTTGCGCGCGGCGTTCATCACCGTGATCGTCGTGCCGTGGACGATGCCCTGCGGCCCGATATACATATACGATCCGGCGGTCATCTGCCCGTACTGCGACACTCCGAGGGCGTTCATCCGCTCCCAGTCGTCGGGCGACGAATAATTGGGGATCACCATCCCGTTGGTCACCACCACGCGCGGAGCGTCGGGATGCGACGGGAACAGCCCCAGCGGATGCCCCGAGTACATCACCAGCGTCTGCCGGTCGGTCATTTCCGACAAGTAGCGCATCGCCAGCCGGTACTGCGCCCAGTTCTGGAACACCGCACCGTTGCCGCCGTAGGTGATCAGTTCGTGGGGATGCTGCGCGACGCGCGGGTCGAGATTGTTCTGAATCATCAGCATGATGGCCGCGGCCTGCCGGCAACGGGCGGGATATTCGTCGATCGGCCGCGCATACATCCCGTAATCGGGACGCAGACGGTACATGTAGATACGGCCGTATCGCTGCAGCTCCGCGGCGAACTCCTTCGCCAGCGCGGCGTGGTGTTTGGCGGGGAAGTAGCGCAGGGCATTTTTCAGGGCCAGCGCTTTCTCCTCCTCCGTGAGTATCTCCTTGCGCCTGGGGGCATGGTTGATCTGCCGGTCATACGATTTCGCAGCGGGAAGCCGGTCGGGAATGCCCGCGCGGATGTCGTCCTGAAATTCTTGAAGTGTCATAGCCTACATTTTACTTTCCACGATTTTCAGCACCTCCGCCTCGAGGCGTTCGGCTTCGGCGGCCAGCGCATTCGCCTCAGCGACGAGCGCCTCGGCTTTCGCACGGTCTTTCAGCCCGGCGGCGTTGATTTTCACATTGAGACAGGCCCCCAACACCGCGCTGCGGGCCGCCAAGGCCCCCACCCCTGCGTCGGAAACCGAATTGGGATTGCCCTCGGCGGCCATGGCGCGCACGATCGGGAACACCCGCGACGCGGCCTTCATCGTCCGCAGGGGAACCTCCGTGGCATAGAGCGTCGCCTCCTGCAAAGCCGCGCTGCGCGCCGCCCGCTCCTCGTCAGTCGATTTGGGCATGGCGAAGACCGCCATGATGCGGTTGAACGCCGCGGTATCCTCGTCCACGAGATGCAGGAGTTCGCCCAGAACCGTCTGTCCCTGCTCGGCCCAGTCGGAAAACTCCTCCCAGCGGTCGTCCCACCCCGCCTTGTGCGATGAAAGATTGGCGACCATCGTTCCGAGGGCCGCACCCAGCGCACCCATGTAGGCCGCGATCGAACCGCCGCCCGGAGCGGGCGATTCGCTCGCCGTCTCCTCGGCGAACGCCTTGCAGGTCATGTCGATAAGACGTGTTTTCCGAACCTCCGCTTCAAGCAGGTATTCGATGACTTTTTCTCGGGGGTCGAAAGGTTTCAGATCGTCGAGCCCCATCGACTTCACGGCGATACGGACGATCTCCTCCTCGGCGATGCCCGTCGAACGGCGCTGCTTGCGGAGAAAATATTTGCCGGCCTCGACCAACGCCCGTTTCGGCACCAGCCCCACGATCTCGGTGCCCGTGACGCGCACGCCGCGGGCGTCGGCCTTGCGGCACACCTCGTCGAAAGCGACATGCAGGGGCGTTACGGCGATGTCGGTGATGTTCATCGAAACCTGCGCAATGCCGTACTCCTCGATGAACCAGCCGATAGCCTTCGTGGCCGGAAGCGTTCCGGGCTGCATGAGGGGATTTCCGGCGGCGTCCTTCACGACCGGGCCCACGGGAGAACCGCCTTCGCGGACGGGACGCCCCTTTTCGCGCACGTCGAATGCGATGGCGTTGGCGCGACGCGTGGAGGTGGTGTTCAGGTTGAAATTCACGGCGATCAGGAAATCGCGGGCCCCGACGGTCGTGGCGCCCGTGCGGGCAATCCCCTCGTCGAAAGGCCGGACCCCGAAATCGGGGGCGGACTCCCGGTGCGCCAGTTTCTCGGGCAGGGCTTCGTATTCCCCGGCGCGGCAGACGGCGAGATTCTTCCGCTCGGGAGCGAAAGCCGCGGCCTCGTAGCAATAAGTCGGTATGTGCAGCTCGGCGGCGATCCGTTCGGCCAAACCGCGGGCCAGCGCGGCACACTCTTCGAGCGTGACGCCGGCAATCGGAATCAACGGCAGTACGTCGGTGGCTCCCATACGGGGATGCGCGCCCTTGTGGCGGCGCATGTCGATCAGTTCGGCGGCGCGCTTCACTCCGGCGAAAGCGGCCTCCACGACCGCTTCGGGCTCTCCGACGAAGGTGACGACCGTGCGGTTGGTCGCTTCGCCGGGGTCCACGTCCAGCAGTTTCACGCCCCCGGATGCCTCGATAGCCGAGGTGATCTGTCCGATCACGTTTCTGTCGCGCCCCTCGCTGAAATTGGGGACGCACTCGATGATTCGGTTCGTCATAAAATCATTGCTTTGAAGTTCTTATATTTCAAAGGTAACAAACATTCCGGGATTTTCCGATAAAATCGTAACAAAAAGCCCCGTTTCACCAAAAACAGAAAGGGTTCGGTGCATCGCACCGAACCCTGGGTTGCAGCCGGAAAGACCGCGCTCCGCAGGGAGCTCGGCCCGGGAAGAATCATCGGCCGATGGTCAGCACCACCCCGCCCGTGCACCAGAACCCCGGCAGGCGGAGGCCGCCGATGTCGCAATAGCGTGCGTCGGTGATGTTCGTAGCATCGACATAGAGGCGGCAGACGCCTTTTTCCCACGACAGACGCCCGTCGAGCAGGAAATAGGGCTCGTAGCTGCGAATCTCGGTAACGGAGGCGTCCCCCGTCACCGGATAGTGGGTGTAACTGCCGTTGCGGTCGTAGACCGAGCCGGTCAGCGCCAGCGACATCCGCCGCAGAAACCGCACCTCGACGGCCAGCGCCGCCTTGTGGCGCATGAAATCCATGACGCTCCGGGCGATGACATCCGCGTTGCGGTCGGTCGCGACATAGCCGTAGGAAAGCGTCACGCGCCGCAGAAAGCCCTCCGCCGAAGCATAGCCGCCCGCCAGCTCGGCCCCGAAGGTGCCGAGACGGCTCGACTGTTCGGAGTGCCATTTGCCGCCCATGTCTTCGCGCCACACCCAGTCGATGATGTCGCGTCCGGAGCGGTAGTAAACCTGCGCCTGTACATTCCAGCGACACTTGATATAATCGACTCCGATACGGTATGTCACAGCGTGTTCCGGCACGAGATCGAGATTGTTGATCTGAGCCGGCGAGGTGTAGTAGAGGTCCGTGAAGGTCGGCAGGCGCATCGACTGCCACACCCCAGCCCCGACGCGCAGGTCCTCGACGGGCGTCCACCCGGCCGAAAGGCTCCACAGCGCCGAAGTGCCGTAGGGCGTGAGGCTGACACCCGCCGAAGCAGCCGCATCGAAACGCCGCCACGCCTTCGCATGCCGCAGCCACAGGTTGCCCGTATGACGCGCCTTGGCATGCGTGTAGTGCCTTTCGGGAAACGCGAGTTTCTCGCCCAGATTCGTACTGTAAATATGGTTGAAAGCCCAGTCGGCGCCGAGCGAAGTCCTGCCCGCCGTCCAGTCGCAGTCGGCCCACGCCTTTGCACCCGCATTGTCGGTGTTGTGACGGTTCATCGGCGTACCGCGCGTCCAATCGTAGCGGTCGAAATTCTTGCGGTAGCTCGCGGCGGCCCCCAGCGAGAAGCGCCCCGCGGTTTTCAGCCACCGCAGCGACGCCAGCGCCGTCGCGGTGTGCTCCCATTGGTCGGGATTATAGGCCGCATAGAAGCCGTTGGAGCCGAAATCGCGGTCCTGCCACCCGGCCTGCAGGTCGAAGAACCCGGCCCGCCCGCCGTCGCACGTAGCACGCACGAAAGCGTTGTAATTGGAGAAATCGGTGTTGTGCCGGTAACCGTCGCTACGGCGGTACGAAGCAGCCCCGAGTACCGAAAAACGGCCCGTCGTCACCGCGCCCGAAAGGTTTGCATAGGCATAGCCATACTGGCCGCCCGAACCTTCGAAACGCAGGTACGTGGGCCGCAGCGGTGCAGTGCGGACATTCACCGCACCGGCGTAGGCACCGACGCCCGGCACGCCGTCGAGCAGTTCGACGGACGAGATGCAGTCGAGATCGACGGGCAGCGAATGGGACTGATGCCCGGTGCGGGCATCGGTGAAATCGATGCCGTTGAGAAGGACCATAGTCTGGTCGAAAGAACCTCCCCGGATGTAGATGTCGGCCTGCGCTCCCCTGCCTCCGCGTTCGCGGACATCGACCGAAGGAGCGAGGCGCAAGGCAGCTTCCAGAGTCTGGACAGGCGCCTGGGCCTGGGCTTTCCGGTCGAAAAGCGGGGTGTGCGACTGGGCGCTGCGCATGGGAGCCGTCTGGCTCCCGGTGATGCCGACCTCGCGAATCCGCAATGTCCTGAGGACAGCGGTCGTGTCGGCATTCTGCGCGGACGCACCCTGCGTCGCAAGCAGCAGGATCGACATCCCGGCAGAGAGAACCCCGATCGCCCAGCATCGGCGCAGACTCGCAAAGACCGACCAGCCCTTACGGTTCCAACGCCGCCAATGGGTGGCGGGGAGTTGTTTTGCCTGGATGTTTTCCATGTGTTTGAAATTTGGGTTAATAAAAAAACAGCGATCCGAACCGGGTCCGGCTGCAAGCCCCCGGTTCAGATCGCAAGATAATCTGCACTACCGCTCCGAAACGGCGGACTTTCCGACCTTTCCGGACCACTTGGGATACCGCTTCAGCACCTTGTTGCCCCACGTGCCGTACCACGAGTAGCCCACACGCCGTTCGGCGGGAACTTCGCGCAGGTCGTAGACCTTCACTCCCTCGCGCGTGGCGAAGAAAGGCCGGTTGTCGGACAATTCGCTGTAACGCGGCCAGATCGGGGCGGCATCGGGATCGTCGACCAGGACCCGGTCCTTTTTGATCTTCCGGTCCTCCTCCAACCCTTCGGGCACCGGAACGGTCTCGACCTTTTTGCCCGCGATCTTCGTGCGGTCGAACCATGCGACGGCTGCCCTGACGGCCTCCACGACCTCGGGCGACGGCTTTTCGATGCGCATCAGCAACATCACGATGTCGGCACTTTCGGAGGCAGACAGCGCCGGGAGCTCGTAAGCCCGGGCCTTGACGGGCTGCAGCGTTTCATGATCGTACTGCTGGGCCCAGACGGTCTTTACGCCGTTCTGCACCCACTGGGTCCTGAGAACGAGCTCAAGGCCCCGGTCCCACGAAGCCCGGATACGGGCTTTCAGACCGTCGTCCACCCATGCATAGAGAGGCTTTCCCGCAAGCACCTCCTGCCAGGTCGAAAGCACGCCGTAGATGATGCCGTCGTTGAAGGTCACGGCGTCGGCGTCCCAACCCCGCCAGCCGCCGTTGGGGTATTGCGTCGCAAGCATATACTCCATGCCCCGGCGGGCGGAACGGCTGTAAACGCTGTCACCTGTCAGTTGGAAAACATTCGCGAGGTACTCGACCTGCGTGTAGACATTGGCATTGTCGAGCGTCGAGAGCCGGTGGCGCGGTTTGAGGGCGGCTTTCACTGAATCCGGATCGAGCTTCGCCATCATGTCGAGATTCTTGGGCCAGCCGCCGTCGGCGTTCTGGTAGGCCACGATATTGTCGGCGATCTCGCGGTATTGTTCGGGCTCGTAACGCTCGTAAGTCTGCCTGCCGTGTTCCTTGGTCCAGTGGTTCACAGCATCGGCGAAGCGTTTGGACGAAACCTCCGGCGGCGTCTGTGCGGCAACGGAAAAGGCCGCTACACAGAACGTCAAAGCAATGACTGTCTTTTTCATAAGCCCGATCGTTTGAAGTATCAGTTGAACAGCGCCTCGACCGTCTCCACCACATTTGCGGGATCGGGTTCGAGCGGGAAGACATGGCTCGGCTTGAGGTACCAGAGCTCCTTGCCCTCCTTGAAATGCTCCTCGCCGCCGCCCGTGATGTTGAGCATGACGGTGGCGTCCTTCTCGATCTTTCCGGCGGCGACGGCGTTGATGAGCGATGCCGTGGCGACGCCGGCTGCCGAATAGATGTCGACGCCCTCGAGGTCGTGGAAGAGCTTGCGGGCCTTGCGGGCCATGGCGTTCGTGGCCACGAAAAACTCGCCTCCGGTGGCTTTCAGCGCGTCGTAGAGCCCGCCGGCGATGGCGTAGGGCGGACGGCGGTTCGACAGCACCTTGGCGTCGATGATCTCCGCATCGCGGCGCGCCTTGTCGGCGTCGTAAGGCAGCATCTTGCGCGAATCGGCCCGCCAGGCGTCGTACATCGGAACGAACGGCGCGTTCTGCGACACCATGAGCTTCATGGTGTTCGCACCGAAACGGCCGTCCTCGACAAGGCGCATGTTGGCCTCCCAGGCGGCGATGGCCCCCGTACCGCTGCCCACGGCCTGGAAATAGTAGTCGGGAATGCGGCCGATGGTCGTTACGGCCGAAAGGACCGTGCAGGCCATGCCGTCGCGGCGCGCGACGTTCTTGGCCCCGCCCTCGGCGTAGAAGCCCGGACCCTTGAGTGCAAGATCGCTCAGGTAGATGGCGTCGAAATAGTCGCCGCCCTTGTCGCACGAAATGAGCTTCACGCAGGGATTCAGCGGCTCGTCGAACCACAGCGCGTCGATGTTGTCGAGAGGCACCGACAGCAGCAGGCGGATGTTGTTGTCGGAGCAGACCTTGGCGAAGGCGCGGGCCGTATTGCCGGCCGAGGCGACCACCAGCAC
>CATKXN010000081.1 GCA_949840605.1 uncultured Alistipes sp. | reverse complement strand
CCTATGCGGAGTACGTGCTGGAGTTCACTTCGCAGACCCCCGTGCCGATCGGCAACGCCTACCGCACGCTCGAGACGCTGGGCCGCGACCGGCTGGCCGCCGCCGTGGGCGCCGCATCGCTCTATCCGGGCCGCGACGTGCTGATCGTGGATTTCGGGACGGCGGTGACGATCGACCTGGTGACGTCCGACGGGATTTTCCGCGGAGGGTGCATTTCGCCGGGGATGAAGACGCGTTTCAGGGCGCTGCACGACTATACGGCCAAACTGCCCTTGTGCGGACCGACCGAGGAGGAACGGTTGCAGGGACTCACCACCGAAGAGGCTGTCCGGCTGGGGGTGATGAACTCGCTGACTTTCGAAATAGAGGGGTATATCGCCCGCATGCGGGAAAAAATCGACGATTTATGCGTTATTTTTACCGGCGGGGATGCGAAATACTTTGCGAAAAGAATTAAAAACACGATATTTGCAAATTGTAATCTCGTCTTTTGCGGATTGGATAGAATATTAGAGTATAATGCAAGTGAAGAACACCTTGATTAAGCTGATTGTCGCAGCCGTGGCGATAGTCCCGACTGCCGTTGCGGCTCAGACAAGCAGTATTAACGCATTCTCGCCCTATACGATGTACGGCATCGGAGAACAGAACACGCCCGGTACGCTGCCGATGCGCTCGATGGGCGGCGCGGGTGTGGCCATGCGTTCGCCGGGGATGATCAACCTGCTCAATCCCGCGGCTTACAGTGCGGCTCCGCAGAAGACTTTTCTCTTCAACTTCGGGCTGGAGGGACAGAACTATTACAACGCGCAGACGGTCGCCGGGGAGTCCAAACGTACGGCTTACAATACGTTCAACTTCCACGACATCGCCTTTCAGATGCCGCTGGCGAAGAAACTGGGCCTGGGCTTCAGCCTGACGCCCTACAGCTCGGTGGGGTACCGGACCAAGTACTACCACGAGTTCGATCCTTCGGACCCCGTGCACGGCAATGTGGGCAACGTCCAGTACAACTACCAGGGCGAGGGCGACGTGACGGAGGTCAAGCTGGGCATCGGCTGGGAGGTCTTCAAGAACTTCTCGGTGGGCGTGGCAGCCCAGTACTACTGGGGCGACATCGACCGCACGTTCGTGATGACCCCGACGGCGATCACGGGCGAAGGAACCTACACCCCGACGGTGGGAACGGACAACTACAGCATTTCGAGCATCAAGGGACAGGTCGGAGTGCAGTGGAGGGCGATCCAGAACCAGAAACGCCTGCTGACCCTCGGTGCGGCCTACGATTTCGGCGGGGACCTGAACCCGGAGGTGACCAAGCAGCTCTACATCGGCGACCTTTACAACACGGTTGTCAAGGGCGACACGACGCACCTGAAACTGGTGCTGCCGAGCCAGCTGGCCGTGGGCGTCACCTACGAGACCCCGAAACTGATCGTCAGTGCGGATTACGTCTTCCAGAACTGGGGCGGCCGCAACAAGGGCCGTGAAATGACGGGCGTGAGCGGCAGGAAGGGCGAACAGACCTCCTACGAGGTCGCGTATACCAATACGAGCACGTTCAAGGTGGGTGTGGAATACACCCCGAACCGGTACGACATACGTCACTTCCTGAAACGCTGGTCCTACCGCGCGGGTTTCCGCTACGGCAGCTACAACCAGACTTTCAACGGCGACCGGCTCGCGCAGTACGCCGTGACGGCGGGCATCGGGATTCCGGTGAAGCTGTGGGCCGTCTCCGGGATCGACGTGGGCGTCGAGTACGGACGCCGCGGGTACAACGTGGCCGACCGGTTGGGACTGGTCCGGCAGCAGTATTTCAAATTCGCGGTCGGCTTCACGCTCTTCGCGGGCCAGGAGAACGGCGAATACTGGTTCATGCGTCCCAAGTACGAATAGACAGGCAAACAACACAAAACAAAAATTAATCTGACCGATGAAAAACGTTAAATTCCTGCTTTCCGCCGCCTGTGCGCTTTTTGCAGTCGCGGCGATGGCTCAACAAGATTTCAGCGACCCGAAGTATGCGGCCTGGGGCGACACGCCCGACGAGCGTCAGCAGAACATCCTGAACAGCAATTTCCTGAAGGAGTCGTGCGACAACAAGGATTACAACGCCGCCGCACACTACCTCAAGGAGCTGCTCGACAAGTGCCCGAAGGCTTCGGAGAACACTTTCGTCCGCGGCACCACGCTCTATAAGAACAAGATCAACCGCGCCAAGAGCCTTGCCGAGAAGAACATGTACGTCGATTCGCTGATGCTGCTCTACGACCTGCGCAACGAGTATTTCGGAGACCACCCGAAGCGCGGCACGGCCTACATCCTCGACCGTAAGGCCCGTGAGTACCTGACCTACAAGCCTTCGGACCGCAAGGGCATCCGCGAGGCGTTCCGCGCGGCTATCGAGGCCGGCGGCGAGGGAACCGATCCCGAGACCGTCGTGGCCTATTTCTCCAATCTCTGCGACGACTACAAGAATACCGACGAGGTGATGCCCGACGAGATCATCGCCGAGTACGACCGGCTGACGCCCTTCTTCGAGAAGAACCCCGAGGCCGGCGAATACAAGGGACAGTTCGACGCGGCGTTCGGACTGAGCGGGGCCGCCAGCTGCGAGAACCTCGAGAAGCTCTTCCGCGGCAAGCTGGAGGCCGCTCCCGACGACGAGGCTCTGCTGGCCCAGGCCGTGGCGCTGATGTCGCGCGCCAAGTGCGACGGCGATTTCTACTTCTCGCTGGCTGAGAAATACTATCAGGTGAAACCCTCGTCGGAGACCGCGATGTTCCTGGCCCAGGCGTTCCAGAACAAGGGCGACTATCCGAAGGCCAAGACCTACCTGAACGAGGCGCTGGCCGTCGAGCAGGACCCCGCCGAGCGTCAGCTGCTCCTCGTGCGCATTGCGCTGGTAGGGCTCGTTTCCAACGACATCCAGGGCGCTGCCGCCGCTGCGCGCCAGGCCCGTGACCTGAATCCCGAGGACGGCGTTCCCTATTTCGTTCTGGGACAGTGCTACGCTTCGTCGGCGGCTTCGTGCGGCGGCTTCGCCGGACAGGCTACCTATTGGGCCGCCTACGACACGATGGCCAAGGCGATCGAGCTGCTGCCGAGCGATTCGGAATATCTCGAGCATGCCAAGACTTCGCTCAACGCTTTCCGCAGCCGTTTCCCCAGCTCGGAGGAGTGCTTCTTCAACGAGCTGCAGGAGGGCGCGCGCTATACGGTGAACTGCGGTACTGCCGCCGGTATTGCGACCACCGTGCGTCCCCGCTAAAAACGTTCCGACGGAATTCCGATGGGAAAACGCACTGCAAGATATCTCAGGGTAGCACTCTCCACGGCGGGGAGTGCTATCTTGCTATTCTCGTGCGGGCAACGGCAGGATGCGGACGCATCGGGCTCCGCGGAGACGATGATGACCGAGTACAGCGAGAATCTCTCGGTGGTCATGTCGCAGAACGGCCGTCGCTCGTACTATTTTCAGACGCCGCTGCTCGAAGGCTATTCGCAGGCCCGCGAACCGTATCGTGAATTCCGCAAGGGGGTGAAGATCACCACCTATAAGAACGATTCACTGTCGGAGGTCGACGCCGTGCTGACGGCCAATTACGCCATCTATTACATCAATCGCGAACTGTGGGAGGCCAAGGGCGACGTCGTGGTCGAGAAGTCCGACGGCAAGACCCTCTATACCCAGCAGCTGTTCTGGAACTCGCGGACCGAGAAGATCTATTCGAACGTCGATTCGAAGATCGTGCAGAACAACGGTCGCGACGTCTTTATCGGCGAGGGCTTCGAGTCGGACGAGGAGTTCAAGGACTGGCGTTTCCGCCGGATGAAGGGCCGCATGGAGGTCGAGATGAAGCAGCGCGCCGACTCTGCGGCGACGGATTCCCCGGCCGCGCGGCCGCAGCCCGAAACCCCGCGGCCCGAAACCCCGCGGCCGGCCGATACGGCCGGTGGGGAGGAGGTCGCCCGAACGATGTCCCGGACGGAAAACGGACGCTCCGGAAACCCTTAATTCAGAAACGATGCTATCCACTGTCATCCTGATCGTCGTGATGCTGCTGCTGTCGGCCTTTTTCTCGGGGATGGAGATTGCCTTTACGAGCAAAAACCGCCTCAAGCTGGAGATCGACCGCAAGCAGAGCCGCGTATTCGACCGGATCGCCGCGGTTTTCGCCCGCCATCCGGGGCAGTATATCACCACGATCCTCGTGGGCAACAACATCGCGCTGGTCGTCTATTCGCTCGCGATGTCGCTGCTCCTGCGCACCGTCTACGGCGCTCTGGGCTGGGACCGGCTCGCTCAGGGCGGTTCGGTGGTGGCGGATACCGCCATATCGACCGTCATCATCATCTTCTGCGCCGAGTTCCTGCCCAAGTCGGTCTTCCGCAACAACCCCAACTTCTATTACCGGGCGCTGGCGCCGGTGATCTATTTTTTCTACATTCTCCTGTACCCGATCGCGCGTTTCACGACGCTGCTTTCGCACGGCATCCTGCGCCTGCTGGGCCGCCGCGTCGTGGAGAAGGACATCACGCCGAGTTTCGACCGCGAGGACCTCGCGGCGCTGCTCGACACGAACAATTCGGAACCGCACTCCGAGCCCGACAACGAACTGAAACTGTTTCAGAACGCGCTGGATTTCGCCGACCTGAGGGTCAGGGACTGCATGGTTCCGCGCGTGGACATCGAGTCGGTGGACGTCGACGACACCACGATCGAGCAGCTCACGGCGCGGTTCGTCGATTCGAAATATTCGCGCATCTTCGTCTGGCGCAAGTCGGTCGACAACATCATCGGTTACGTCAATTCGAAGAGCCTCTTCACGCGGCCGTCACAGATCGCCGACGTGATGATGGAGGTCAATTTCGTGCCCGAAACCATGCCCCTGCAGTCGATGCTCGAGAATTTCATCAAGCACCGGTCGAACATCGCCGTCGTGATCGACGAGTTCGGCGGTACGGCGGGCATCATCTCGCTGGAGGACGTGCTGGAGCAGATATTCGGCGAGATCGAGGACGAACACGACATTCCGGACCTCACGGAAAAACAGGTCGGCCCCGACGAATACGTGCTCTCGTGCCGCCTGGAGGTGAAGTACCTCAATGAGAAATACAACCTGGGGATCGAGGAGAGCAAGGAGTACGACACGCTGGCCGGGCTCATCATCTTCAACTACGAAGGCATTCCCACCGCCGGGGAGACGATTTTCATCGACGGCCTGCAACTCCGGATTCTCCGCACGACGCGTTCGCGCATCGAACTGGCGCGGGTGAAAAAAGTGTAATATTATATAGGTCTATTTCGAATATTTTACTACCTTTGGCTGATAATTCGAAACAAACGAATAATTAACAATTTATATGGCAAGTCTAAACACTTTACGAACCAAGTTCGGCATCGTGCTTTCGATCATTATCGCACTGGCCCTCTTGGCATTCATCCTCTCTCTGAAGACCGAAATGGGTTTTTCGGGTAACGATCCCCGTGTCGGCGTGATCGACGGCAAGAAGATCAACTATTCGGAGTACTACGACCGGTACGAGCAGATCAAGCAGCAGAACAACGTGCAGGAGAACGACGAGCAGCAGTCGGCCATGCTGGCCAATGCCACCTGGCAGACGCTGATCGCCAAGTATGTGATGACGCCCGGTTTCGACCGGATGGGCCTCCGCGTTACGGAGCCCGAGCGTCTGGCGATGGTCAGCGGACAGACTCCTTCGCAGGCTTTCTACAATGCTTTCGCCGATCCCCGCACGGGACAGTACGACGTGGCCGCCGTCAGCCAGTTCCTCGCGCATGCCGAGGCCAATCCCCAGGCCGCAGACGCCTGGACGCAGATCAACGAGCAGGCCCGGCTGGAGCGTGAGATGCAGAAGTACCTCGGTCTGGTGAAGGGCGGCGTGTACGTCAATTCGCTGGAGGTCGCCGAGGGTGTCAAGGCCGCCAACAACACCTTTGCGGGCAAATGGGCCGGCAAGAAATATTCGGCCGTTCCCGATTCGCTCTTCAAAGTGTCGTCGGGCGATCTGAAAGCCTATTACAACAGCCACAAGGATATGTTCCGGCAGACGCCGTCGCGCACGATCTCCTATGTCGTGTTCGAGGTGGCTCCCACGGACGACGACCTGCTGGCGCTCGAGAAGAGCGTCGCCGAGGTGGGCCGCGAGTTCGCCGCAGCCGGCGAGGTGAAGACCTTCGTGCGCGGCAACCGCAACGGCAAGATCGCCGACAGCTTCGTTTCGGCCGCACAGCTTCCCGACGAGGAGGCCAAGGCGCTGATGGCCGGCGAGATGTACGGCCCCGTGCTGAAAAACAACGAGTGGACGATGGCCCGTGTGCTCGATTCGAAGATGGCTCCCGACTCGTTGGGCATTCGCCACATCGTGCTGCCCTATACGCAGGAGGCGCTGGCCGACAGCCTGCTGACGACGCTGCGCAACGGCGCCGACTTCGCGCAGACCGCCCGCAACTACTCGGTTTACGATGCCACGGCCGCCAACGGCGGCGAGGTGGGTGTGATGCCGTTCTCGGCTTTCACGGGTGAGTTCGCCGCGGCGCTTGTCGACGCCAAAAAGGGCGATATCGTGAAGATCGCCGCAGGCGACGCCATTCAGCTCATGCAGGTATACCGTGCCGACAAACCCTCGAAGCACATTCAGGTGGCGACGATCACCTATCCCGTGGAGGCTTCGGCCGCAACGCGCCGCGATGTGCACAACCAGGCCGGTTCGTTCATGGTGACCGCCAAGGGCGGTTCGACGGGCGCTTTTGCCGACGCGGCTTCGGCTGCCGCCGTGACGCCCCGTGTGGCGGGTATTGCGCAGGGCGACCGCACGATCCGCGGTCTGGACGATTCGCGCGAGGTGGCCCGCTGGGCTTACGGTGCAGAGAAGGGCGACGTATCGGACATCTTCAACGTCGGCAAGGACTACGTGATCGCCACGGTGACCGAGATCGACGACAACGAGTACGCTCCGCTGGACAAGGTTTCGGCGCAGGTTCGCTCGCAGGTGCTCCGCGACAAGAAATACGACTATATCGTCAAGGAACTTTCGGGTGCAACGCTCGCCGAGCAGGCTGCCAGCCTCGGTTCGGAGGTCGAAGATTTTTCGGACGTGACGTTCGGGTCGTTCTATGTGAACGGCGTGGGTGTCGAGCCCCGTCTGGTCGGTGCCATCGCATCGGCTGAGAAGGGTGCGCTGTCGGCTCCCGTGAAGGGTATGTCGGGTGTCTATGTCTTCGAAGTGGAGGACGTTCAGACCGCCGACAAGCAGAATATTGAAGGTGAAAAGGTGCGTGCCCAGGCCATGGCCGAGGGTATGGCCCAGCAGTTCTCGATTCCGGCCATTCAGCAGATGGCCAAGATTCAGGACCTGCGCGGACGCTACTTTTAGTTTTTGATTTTGGAGGGCATCTTTCGCCCTGCCTTGTTCGCCCCGAATGGGAAATACGTCAGTATGTCCCATCCGGGGCTTACTTCGTTAGGATGAAACCTGCCCCATGACTGGAAGACCGTGCTGAACAGATCATTTTCCGGTTTGGCCGCGTCCGGTTTTTCACTATCTTTGTTCTATAAATCCATTCGCCATGAACAACTTCATCTACCACAATCCCACCAAGCTGGTTTTCGGCAGGGGTCAGATTGCCCGTCTGCCGAAACTCATTCCCGCCGACAAGCGGATCATGATCACATTCGGCGGCGGCAGCGTCAAACGCAACGGCGTCTACGATCAGGTGGTCCGGGCGCTCGAAGGACGCGATTTCATCGAGTTCTGGGGCATCGAGCCGAATCCCTCCGTTGAGACCCTGCGCGAAGCCATTGCGTTGGGTAAGGAGCGGAAAGTCGATTTCCTGCTGGCCGTAGGCGGCGGTTCGGTGATAGACGGCACGAAGCTCATCGCTGCGGGACTGCTCTACGACGGCGATGCCTGGGAGATCGTGCTCCGGGGACGCGCCGAAAAGACCGTGCCCCTGGCGACGGTGCTGACCCTGTCGGCGACGGGTTCCGAGATGAACTCCGGGGCTGTGATCTCGCGCTATGAGACGAAAGAAAAATATCCCTTCTCGGGCAACTACCCGCTCTTCTCGATCCTCGATCCCGAGGTGCTCCGGTCGCTTCCGAAACGGCAGATCGCCTGCGGGCTTTCGGATACCTTCGTGCATGTGCTGGAACAGTACCTCACCGCGCCCGGGCAGTCGCGCCTGATGGACCGCTGGGCCGAGGGCATTCTGCACACCGTGTCCGAGATCGCGCCTGCGGCGTTGTCCGACAACCCCGACTACGACGTGATGTCGGAATATATGCTTTCGGCGACGCTGGCGCTGAACGACATGATCCGCATGGGCGTCCGGGAGGATTGGGCGACGCATATGATCGGTCACGAGATCACGGCGCTGCACGGGCTGACGCACGGTGCGACGCTGGCTATCGTCATCAACGGAACGCTGCGCGTCCTGCGGGAGCAGAAGCGCGGCAAGCTGCTGCAATACGGCGAGCGGATCTGGGGCATTGCCGAAGGCACGGAGGAGGAGCGCATCGACCGTACGATTGCGGCCAACGAGGCTTTTTTCCGTTCGCTGGGACTTTCGACGCGGCTTTCGGAGGAGGGTATCGGCGAAGAGACCGTAGCCGAAGTCGAGCGTCGTTTCAACGCTGGGGGCTGGAAATACGGCGAGGAGGGGAATGTCGACGGCGCTATGGCCCGGCGGATTCTCGAAGCCTGCCTCTGAAAGTGAGGTTCTGTCTGGAAAAATCCCCGCAGCCTTGTCGACCGCGGGGATTTTTGATGCCGGACGGAATGTTTATTCGATGGCGAAGGTCGAGACGACGATTCCTTTTTCGTCGAGGTGGTTCGGGTTGCTGACCGTGATGCCGTATTCTCCGGCGGGTTTGTCGATCAGTGTCAGCAGGTAGGATTTTTCGCCGTATTTTTCGGCCGAGAAACGGAGCCGCTCCAGTTTGTTGGATTTCACGCTGCCGAAGGTGCTTGTCGAGGAGAGTTCGGCGAGGCGTTTCTTCTTGCTGGTCTCGAACCGGAAGACGTTGATGATCGAGATCGGGTCGGTCTCGTTGTCCACGGCCTTGACGATAAAGCGGATGTTCCCATCGCCTTTGAGACGGACGGCGGCTTCGGGCGTGTCGATGATGAGTTTCGTCTTGGCCTTGCCGATGCCGAAGATCTGGGCGCTGGCATTCGCCCGTGTGCGGAGCAGGACGGTCTCTTTCTCGAGTTTGGCCGCGCTGCCGTCGGGCAGGATGGTGACGACCTCGCCGATGAAATCGGGTTCGGCGATCCGGGGCGTTTGTGCGGAAATACCGCCCGCGAACAGCCCGAAGAGGGCTGCACAGAAAAGTTTCTTCATAGTCCGAATAGTAAAAAGGCGTTTGGTCTCGCAATATAGGAATTATCGGCTTTTGCGGCAACTTATTCGACAGTTTTTCGGACCGAACATGCAAAAAACCCTCCCGGCCGTTCGACCGGGAGGGTTTGGCAAAATGTCGATTGCTGCCGGGATTTAGTCGGCGAGCAGGATTTCGAGAATCTTGATGGCTGCCGTGGCGATCGGCGTGCCGGGGCCGAAGATGGCGGCGGCGCCGTCGCGGTACAGTTCGTCGTAGTCCTGGTGGGGGATTACGCCGCCCACGATGACGATGATGTCCTCGCGGCCCAGCTTCTTCAGCTCGGCGATGATCTGCGGCACGAGCGTCAGGTGACCGGCGGCCAGCGACGATACGCCGACTACGTGCACGTCGTTCTCGACGGCCTGCTTGGCGGCCTCTTCGGGGGTCTGGAACAGCGGGCCCATGTCGACGTCGAAGCCGATGTCGGCGTAACCCGTGGCGACCACTTTGGCGCCGCGGTCGTGTCCGTCCTGACCCAGCTTGGCGATCATGACGCGCGGCTGACGGCCCTCTTTCTTGGCGAATTCGGCGCACAGCTCCTTGGCGCGCTCGAAGGATTTGTCGTTTTTCACTTCTGAAGAGTATACACCTGAAATGGAACGGATAACTGCTTTGTAACGGCCTACGACAACCTCGCAGGCATCGGAGATTTCGCCCAGCGACGCACGGACCTTGGCGGCCTCGACGGCCAGCTCCAGCAGGTTGCCCTGCTTGGTCTTCACGCACTCGGTGATGGCGGCCAGCGCCTTCTGCACGGCTGCCTCGTCGCGGTTGGCGCGCAGCTCTTTCAGACGCTTGATCTGGCTCTCGCGCACGGCCGTGTTGTCCACGGCGAGGATGTCGATCGGGGCCTCCTTCTCCAGACGGTACTCGTTTACGCCGATGATCTTCTCGGCGCCCGAGTCGATGCGGGCCTGCTTGCGGGCCGCAGCCTCCTCGATACGCATCTTCGGAATGCCGGTCTCGATGGCCTTGGCCATACCGCCCAGCTTCTCGACCTCCTGGATACGCTCCCAGGCCTTGTGGGCGATCTCGTTGGTCAGCGTCTCCACGTAGTAGGAGCCTGCCCACGGGTCGACCTCGCGGCAGATGTTGGTCTCCTCCTGGATGTAAATCTGCGTGTTACGCGCAATGCGCGCCGAGAAATCCGTCGGCAGGGCGATGGCCTCGTCCAGTGCGTTGGTGTGCAGCGACTGGGTGTGTCCCAGGGCGGCGCCCATGGCCTCGATGGCCGTACGGGCCACGTTGTTGAACGGGTCCTGCTCGGTGAGCGACCATCCCGAGGTCTGCGAGTGGGTGCGCAGGGCCAGCGACTTGGGGTTCTTGGGATCGAACTGCTTGACGATCCGGGCCCACAGCATACGCGCGGCACGCATCTTGGCGATCTCCATGAAGTGGTTCATGCCGATTGCCCAGAAGAACGACAGGCGCGGTGCGAAGGCGTCTACCGACATGCCGGCGTTGATACCCGCACGCAGGTACTCCAGACCGTCGGCCAGCGTATAGGCCAGTTCGATGTCGGCCGTGGCGCCCGCCTCCTGCATGTGGTAGCCCGAAATCGAGATCGAGTTGAATTTGGGCATGTTCTTCGAGGTGTACTCGAAGATGTCGGCGATGATGCGCATCGAGAACTCGGGGGGATAAATATAGGTGTTGCGCACCATGAACTCCTTGAGGATGTCGTTCTGGATCGTACCGGCCAGCTGGTCGAGCGTGCAGCCCTGCTCCAGACCGGCCACGATATAGAACGCCAGCACGGGCAGTACGGCGCCGTTCATGGTCATCGACACCGACATCTTGTCGAGCGGAATGCCGTTGAAGAGGACCTTCATGTCCTCCACCGAGCAGATCGACACGCCGGCCTTGCCCACGTCGCCCACCACGCGCGGGTGGTCGGCGTCGTAGCCGCGGTGCGTGGCGAGGTCGAAGGCCACCGACAGTCCCTTCTGTCCGGCCGCGAGGTTGCGGCGGTAGAAGGCGTTGGACTCCTCGGCGGTCGAGAAGCCGGCGTACTGGCGGATGGTCCACGGACGCATCACGTACATCGTCGAGTAGGGGCCGCGCAGGAACGGGGCGATACCTGCCGCATAGTTCAGGTGCTCCATGCCTTCGAGGTCCCCGGCCGTGTAGGCGCCCTTGACGGGAATTCCCTCGGCCGTCAGCCACGGCTCTACCTGACCGCAGCCTTTCGAGGCGCAGCAGCTTTTCTGCCCGCCTCCGTCGTATTTCAGTTCTGAAAAATTCGGTCTCATAATTGTAGTGCGATAAGATTGTTAGGGCATCAGCTCACTTCGGAAAGTTCCCCGATCGGATAACGCTCATGCCCATAAAAAGCACTCAGTGCTTAGATTCCCATCTCTTTAAGGTAAAACTTCAGGGTCTCGAGGACGTTCGACTTCACGTTGATGAAGTTCGTGATGCCCTGTGCCTCCAGTTCGGGCATGCAGGCGGGAGCTCCGGCAACCACGAGGATCGCCTTGCCGCCGAGCAGTTCCTTGACTTTCGGAGCCGCCTCGGCATAGTCGTCGTCGGCGGCGCATACCACCACGATCTCGGCTTTCGATTCGAGGGCGGCTTTCACGCCCTCTTCGATCGACTTGAAGAAGGTGTTGTCCTGCACGCGGATACCGGCGCAGCCGAAGAAGTTGCACGAGAACTGGGCGCGGGCGCGGGCCATAGCCAGGCTTCCGCAGGTGAGCATGAACGCCTTGGGCTGCCTGCCCGAGCGGTCGACGTGGAGACGCATCTCCTCGAAGGCCATGGCGCCGCGGTAGGGTGCCAGCGTGTTGCCCTCGGCCTGTTTGCGCGTCACGGCCTCGGCGTTGATGGCCTTGTCGGCGACCTCCGTGAAGTTGGGGTATTGGTTGGCGCCGAGCAGCGTCTGGCGTCGCGTCGCGATGGCCTTGTCCTTGGCGGCGGCCGAAGCGGCGATGCGCTCCCGGATGAAGCCGGCCTTGTAAGCAGCGGTGTAGCCGCCCTTCTCCTCGATTTCGAGGAAAAGCTTCCACGCCTCGGCGGCGATCGACTGCGTGAGGTTCTCGACGTAGTACGAACCGCCGGCGGGGTCTACCACCTGGTCGAAGTGCGACTCGTTCTTGAGCAGCAGTTCGACGTTGCGGGCGA
>CATKXN010000080.1 GCA_949840605.1 uncultured Alistipes sp. | reverse complement strand
CGGGTTTTTTGCTATCTTTGGGGTCGTAACGACCCTTTTAGGGAGCGGATGGTTTTGCAGAACAGTGTGTCGTTCGGGTTTGGAACCATCGGGTTTTTTGCTATCTTTGTGTATTAATAACTGCGAAAACGATCGTAAATGAATAAGCAAACGCTTTTCGTGACGTTCACGGCCGCCGTCGTGATGTGCGGCTGCCAGTCGTCGAAAGTGAAAATATCGGGCCGTTTCATCGGCAGCGATGCGAAATATGTCTATCTGGAAAACGCTTCGCCCCTGACGCAGGCGGTCGTCGATTCGGCCGCGCTCGCCGGTGACGGCAGCTACCGTTTCGACCTGAAGGGCGTGTCCGAAACGCCGTCCCTCTATAACGTCATCTACAACGGCGAGCGGATTCCGCTGCTCATCGCCGGAGGCGACCGCGTGACGGTCGGCTCGGTGGGCAGTGTCGTGCGCAACTACACGGTCGAAGGTTCCGCCGAGTCGGAACTGCTGCGTCTGTTCTATCAGGCCTTCGTCACGGGGGCCCAGCGGTTGGAAGACATGGCCGTCCGGTTCGCCAAGCCGGATCTCACCGAAGAGGAGCGCAAGTCGCTGGTCAAGGAGTACACGGAGGAATATTACCGCATCCGCCGCGAGCAGCTGCGGTTCATCATCGAGAACAAGGCTTCGCTGGCCGCGGTCTACGCCCTCTACCAGCGTCTTCCGGGGGACCGCTACCTGTTCAACGGCGACAGCGACGTGGTCTATTTCCGCACCGTGGCCGAAGCCCTCGAAAAGAGCTATCCCGAGTCGCCCTATCTCCAGTCGCTGACAGCCGATATCGCCCGTATGGACGCGCGTATCAGCCTGACGTCGCAGATTTCCGAAGCCGGGTATCCCGACCTCGAGATGACGGACATCTTCGGCAAGAAAATCCGCCTTTCGTCGCTCACGGGCAAGGTGGTGCTGCTGGATTTCTGGTCCGCGGAGCTGGGATCGAGCAACGCGCTGAACGCCGATCTGAAAGAACTCTATAAGAAATACGAAGACGCTCCCGTCGGGTTCGAGGTCTATCAGGTGGCGATCGATACGTCGAAACCTCTGTGGATCAATGCCGTGCAGGAGCAGCAGCTGCCGTGGATTTCGGTAAGCGACCTGCGCGGAAGGGGCTCCTCGGCGCTGGGACTCTACAACGTGCAGAAACTCCCGGCCAACTTCCTGATCGATAAGGAGGGTACGATCGTCGCCCGGGACATCTACGGCAAGAGCCTCGAAGAGAAGCTGGACGAATTGACAAAGTAATATCCGCTTTCGGAAACGCACTTTGCCGCTTGCGGCACTCAAGCCCCCGACAAGGCGGGGGTGCGGGGGTGGGTCCGATTCGCAAACACGGCGGAACGCCGTGAAAACGACCCGGGAGCGCGTTCCGCGGTGGAATAAACCGAATCTGTTATGTATTATTTCGCATCCGACATACATCTGGGGGCGGGTGACGAGCGGTCCGCACGGGAGGTCGAACGGCGTTTCGTGGCGTGGCTCGACACGGTGTCCCGCGATGCGGAGGCGATATTCCTGGTCGGCGACATCTTCGATTTCTGGTTCGAATACCGCCGCGTGGTGCCCAAGGGCTTCGTGCGGACGCTGGGCAAGCTGGCCGAGCTGACGGACCGGGGCGTGCGGGTGGTCTTCTTCACGGGCAACCACGACATGTGGGTCGGCGATTACTTCGCCCGCGAATGCGGGATGGAGGTCTGTACCTCTCCGCAGGTGATGACCCTTGCGGGCCGAAAAGTCTTCATCGCCCACGGCGACAACATGAATATCGACGGACAGCCGATGCTGAAGCTCCTGAACCGGATATTCCGGTCGCGGACGCTGAAACGGCTCTTTTCGTGGGGCGTGCATCCCGACCTGGCGATGAAGTTCGGCCGTTGGTGGAGCGGGAAGTCGCGCAAACGGCATAACGCCGCCGACGCCGAGGCCGTGCGGACCGGCCGCGGGGGCGGTTTCGACGCCTCGCTCACCGAACCGCTGGTCGACTATGCGCGGCAGTACGCCGCGACGCACGATGTCGACCATTTCGTCTTCGGACACATGCACTTCCCGCGCGACTGCCGCGAGGGGCGGCTGCACGTGGTGAACCTCGGCTGCTGGGAGAAGAATCCCTCGTATGCCGTGCTGGACGCGGCGGGCGAAATGCGGCTTCTAAAATTGGAATCATGAAACAATACCTCGATTTGCTGCGCCGGATCAAGACCGAAGGCGTCGTGCGGGGCGACCGCACGGGAACCGGGACCAAAGGGGTCTTCGGACACCAGATGCGTTTCGACCTGGCGGAGGGATTTCCCCTGCTGACGACCAAAAAGGTCTTTCTGAAAGGCGTGATCCACGAACTGCTGTGGTTCCTGCGGGGGGAGACCAATATCGAATACCTCGTCGAAAACGGGGTTCATATCTGGGACAACGACGCTTACCGCTACTATAACGAACTGTGCGTGCGCCACGGCGTGCCGCCCGTCGATCGGGAGACGTTTCTGGCGGCGGCGGGCGCCGAGTCGCCGATCGGGGGCTACCGCTTCGGCGATCTGAACCACGTCTACGGCTACCAGTGGCGATCGTGGCCCCGGCCCGACGGAGGGTGTGTCGACCAGATCGCGCAGGCCGTCGAGCTGATCCGCACCAACCCCGAGTCGCGGCGCATCCTCGTCTCGGCGTGGAACGTCGCGGAGGTCGAGGAGATGGCCCTGCCGCCGTGCCACGTGCTGTTCCAGTTCTATGTGGCCGAGGGGCGGCTTTCGTGCCAGCTCTACCAGCGCAGCGCCGACACGTTCCTCGGCGTGCCGTTCAACATCGCCTCCTACGCCCTGCTGACGCTGATGATGGCGCAGGTCTGCGGGCTCGAACCCGGGGAGTTCGTCCATACGCTGGGCGACACGCACCTCTACCTGAACCACCTGGCCCAGGCGGACGAACAGCTCGCGCGCGCACCGCGGCAGCTGCCGCGCCTGCGGCTGAACCCCGCGGTGAAGTCGGTTTTCGACTTCCGTTACGAAGATTTCACGCTCGAAGGCTACGATCCGTGGCCGGCGATCAAAGCACCCATGTCATTCTGAGCCCTATGATCTCGATTATCGCGGCCGTTGCCGAAAACGGCGTCATCGGCGACCGGAACGCCCTGCTGTGGCACATTTCCGAGGACCTGAAACACTTCAAGGCCGTCACGACGGGCCATCCCGTCGTCATGGGCCGCAAGACCTTCGAGTCGCTCGGGCGACCGCTGCCCAACCGCACCAATGTCGTCATCACGCGGCAGGAGCTCGAAATTCCCGGCTGCCGGGTCGTGCATTCGCTGGAGGAGGCCCTCGGGCTGTTCCCGGAGGACGAGGAGGTGTTCGTGATCGGCGGCGCCCAAATCTATGCCGAGGCCCTGCCGATGGTCCGGCGGTTCTATCTGACGCGCGTTTTCCATCCGTATGAGGGCGATACGCGATTCCCCGCATGGAACGAGGCGGAGTGGCGTGCGGTGTCGTCCGAATCGTTCCCCTGCGGGAAGGATTACCCCTGGCCTTTCGCTTTCGAACTCTACGAACGGCGCTGAACGGCACGGGCGTAAGGACAGTTA
Organism: uncultured Alistipes sp.; assembly: GCA_949840605.1. The sequence goes on along the minus strand of CATKXN010000080.1, from coordinate 9,120 downwards.
CCAATCCAAGGCTCGCAAGGCCGGTCGTTGTGGCTGTACCTGCGTTCCGTGCTTTTTTGTGTTCAGGCCGGAACGGGGTGCGGGAAATCATCCGGCATAAAAAATGCACGCAAATTGTTGTAGATTCGGGTTTTTTGTATTATCTTTGGATTGCGATCCGCCGATAGGTGGACGTATGTACTTCGTTTCCGTAAAAGTCTGGAACCTTTTTTGAAGAACGAAGCACAAGGATGCCCGACGGGTCGTGTTTCCCCACGCCTCGGATTGTGGTATCGTACCATGTTCTATGGGCGTGGGCTCTTGTGCTCTATATCTTCACGGTTTTCCAGAGCCTTACGGAATATATCACAAAGTCTGCGTCCGCTTTTTTAATTTCCGACGGGTCGCATAACTTAAATTGAAAAAGTTATGTTACCTTTGCAAATGAAAACGGCGCCATAGCCGTAAAATATTTATAAGGTTAAGACAAACCTTTATACCGTTCCGGTAAACTTGCGACTTGTTATAGCAATATAACATTTATTTAGAGTGGTGTAAAATTTGTCTGAACCCTGTGTTTTGCCCCTGCATTTCGGTGCAGGTGGCATGCACGGGCGTAAGGACAGCTACCACTCTAAGGCTCGCAAGGCCGACCGGACGGGGCTGTACCTGCGTTCCGTGCTTTTTTGTGTTCGGGCCGGAACGGGGTGCGGAAAAACAAACCACTAACCCCGAAACGATGTTACGGCCTTACATTCCCGATACGAATACCTTTTATTCCGCCGATCCCCGGTCGGTGCGGGTGTGTGCACCGTCATTCTCAGCAACGGGGACGCCCGACCTGGGGGCCGGGATACACTTCCGGTTCCGCGATTCGACTGCGGAGGGTCGTTCCCCGTTGCTGTTTTTGATTTGGGTGCGGAACAACTGAATTCTTCACGTCGAACGTTGCGTCACTGTTTTTTCTCGACCGTTCCGCACCCGTTTTTACTGCCGCAGAAACCAAACTAAACCACCCGCCATGACACTGAGACCTTACACATACGGTAACGCCGACGAGGATATTCGCAAGAGCGATATCCGCCAGTTTCTCGACGATCTCGAAAAGCAGGCGCACCCTCTTTATGCCACGGTGCGCGCACTGCCCGAATCGGCCGTTTGGATCATGCAGGATGATACCGGAGAGAAGTTCCCGGTCGCCGGATTCATCGAAAACTACGACGGTTTCGACAGTTCCCGCGATACGTTCAGCATCGGTTTCAACGCCTATTTCTTCCGCGACGAGTGGGACGACAAGGTCCCCGGATGGGAACTGACGGACAATCCCTACAACGGCGAGGACCGTTACGAGGTCATAAGCCGCAACGAACTGACCGTGGCGTTTTTCACCGGGGAGTTTGCGCATCTGCTGGCTTATGTCTGCCGCGAGGCGATATTGAAAAACGACCCGCTCGGAGCGACGCCCGAAACGGCTGCGAAGTACGGATTAAACCCCGAGGACATGGAGGCGCTGGGCGGAGGGATTGCCGAATGCAACCGGCGGATCATCGCCGAACTGCGTAATGAGTACGAACGGCTGAAAGCGATCGACTGCCTGCATTCGTCCTGTGAGGAACGGGCGGAGCAGCGGGATCAGTAGAGTTCGATGAATTCGTGGGAGTTGCCGACGGCGGCGAGGTAGCGCATGAATTCGTCGTGTCCGATCAGCACCGTCGCGCGGTTGTCGTTGGGGTGGAAGGCGTAGCAGGGCCACTCGCGCATCCGGGAGTCGAAAAAGACGTGGACGTGATGCGTCGGGTCGTTGATGAGCCCGAATGCCGAGACCGATCCCGGGCACAGCCCCAGCCAGCGTTCCATCCGTTCGGGCGATGCGAACGACAGTTTGCCCTGATGCAGGCGCTGCTCGAGATCGCGGATCGCAAGCCGCTGCCCGGCGTCGAAACAGACCAGGTAGTGCCGGTCGCCCTTGTGGTTGCGCAGAAAGAGGTTCTTGCAGTGCCGGGCGCCGTCGCCGCGGCAGTATCGCAGGGCGATTTCGCAGGTCGGGGCCTCGGGGTGTTCGTACCATTCGTAGCGGATGCCGCGGGCGTCGAGGTAGTCGAATACCCGCCGGCGCCGTTCGTCGGCCGTGAGGGGTTGCGGTTCCATGTCAGTCTATCTTGTAGAATGCTTTGATATTCCGCGCGATGCACTCCACCAGCACTTCGACCGCCTCGACGGGCGACCAGGCGTTGTGGGGCGAGAGCAGCAGCCGGTCCGGCTCCCGGACCGCGAGCAGCGGGTTGCCCGGCTCGAGGGGCTCGTGGGCGAAGACGTCGAGACCCGCTCCGGCCAGTTTCCCGGCGTCGAGGGCCGCGGCCAGCGCGGCTTCGTCGACGATGCCGCCGCGGGCGACGTTGACGAGGATGGCCGAGGGTTTCATCAGCGACAGCTCCCGTGCGCCGATCAGTCCGCGCGTGCGGTCGGTCAGCGGGGCGTGGATCGACACCACGTCGCTCTGCCGGAGCAGTTCGTCGAGGGGCAGCGCGGGGTAGGGCTCCTCGCGCACGATGCCCGAGGTGGAGGCATAGGCCACCTCGCACCCCAGCGCTTCGGCGACGCGGGCCACGCTGCGGCCGATGTTGCCCAGTCCGACGATGCCCCATTTCGATCCGTGGAGCTGGTGCGTCGTGCGTCCGAAATGGTATTGCAGGGACGACCCGGCGTAGGCGGTCTTGACGTAACGGTCGTAATAGACCACCTGCCGCAGCAGCCCGATGGCCGCGCCGATGGTGGTTTCCGTCACGGCGTGGGTCGAATAGCCCACGGCGTTCCGGACCGCGACGCCCTGTTCGGCCGCCGCGTCGAGGTCGATGTGGTTCATGCCCGTCGCCGCCGCGCAGATCAGCCGCAGGCGCGGGAGCTGCCGGAGGGTCTCGCGGCGGAAGACCACCTTGTTGGTAATCACCACGTCGGCTTCGCGGCAGCGGTCGGCGACCTCTTCGCGGGCCGTGGTCTCGTAGCCCGTGTAATTGCCCAGCGCGCGGATGGACCCGAGGTCGGCGCCTCCGAGGCTGTATTCGTCCAGAAATACGATGTTCGGTTGCATATCCTTTGTTTTTTGTAAGTTTTCGCTGACTGCGGGGCGCGGATTCGGCCCGCCGCCCCTTCGAAGAGGGCTCTCAGCCCTTCATCTCGCCGATTAAATCCCGGACGACCACCGAGGCGCACCCGATGCCGAACAGCGCCGGGATATAGGAGATGGTCCCGACGTTCGATTTCTTGTTCTGCTCCTCGCAGAGGATCATCGCCCCCTCGCGCATCGGCTCGGGCGAAAATACGGCCCGGAAACCCCGGCGGATGCCGATCTTGTGGAGCCGTTTGCGCAGCATGTGGGCCAGCGGGCAGTGGTGGGTTTTCGAAATGTCGGCGATCTCCAGCCGCGTGGGGTCAGTCTTGGCTCCGGCGCCCATCGAGCTCACCAGGGGAAGGCCCCGTTCCAATGCGGCGGCGATCAGCGCCAGCTTGGGCGAGAGGGTGTCGATGGCGTCCACCACGTAGTCGTAGCGTGCGGCGTCGAGCAGCGCGTAGGTCTCCTCGTCGCGGATGTATTTGTTGCCCACCGTGAGTTCGATCCCGGGGTTGATGTCGCGCAGCCGTTCGGCCAGCACCTCGGCCTTCGGGCGTCCGACGGTCGAATGCAGGGCCACCAGCTGGCGGTTGATGTTCGTCGTGTTCACCGTATCGGCGTCGGCCACGGTCATGCGTCCCACGCCCGCCCGGGCGATCATCTCTGCGGCGTAGGCTCCTACGCCTCCCAGCCCGACCACGAGGACATGGGCGTTTTTCAGGAGCGCGAGCTTCTCCGCGCCCAACAGCAATTCGGTTCTTTCCAGCCAGTTATCCATGCCGAGTTTCAAATATCCGTTCGTAATTCGCCAGCGTCGCCCGTTGCAGCTCCTCTGCCGGAACGCCCTTCGCTGCGGCTGCCCGGGCATAGATCTCTTCGATCGGCACGGGGCTGTCGTCGGTCTCCAGAAAGAGCTGCGCGAGAGGCGTTTCGCGCAGCGCCGCAAGGGTCCTGGGCGATGCGAAGGCGCGTTCGCCGAACGAGAGGCAGTAGCCTTTCGCAAGGGCCTGCCGCGCCTGCTCGGGCGATCCGATGAACCCGTGGAAGATCACGGCCCGGGGTTCGCACGCCGCCAGTTCGCGCATCAGCGGTTCGAAGGCCCTCACGCAGTGGAGCACCACCGGAAGCCCGCGTTCGCGTGCCAGCCGCAGCTGGGCGCGCAGCGCTTCGGTCTGCACCTCGCGCGAGGGGCCGTGCACGAAGTCGAGCCCCGTTTCACCCACGGCCTGCGCATCGCAGAGCCGTTCGCCGAGTGTTGCAACGAGCTGCATGTCAGCCTCCCACGGGTGTACGCCCGCCGTGCGGAGTTCGATCCCCGAACCCGTCGGGCGGTGGGTGTGTATGTTGACGTAAGGAAGCATGGCGACGACAAATGTAGGCATTTAACGGGAGCAATGCCAATTTGAAGCCAAATTTTTAACGTTCCGGCTGCGCCGGAATCCCGCTGCGGGGCGGTCGGGACGGTTCCGGCGGATTCCGAAATCGTTTCGAAATGCAAGCAATCGAAAGTCTGCTGTTTTGGCCCGAAAGCGGGGCCCGCAAATCTTAATTTATTTAAGAAATATTGGTTTGCATATGGGGATTTTCAGGAAAAAATTTTGTACTTTCGCACGCGATTAATTGTTAGCACGCTAACAACGCTACGCGGAATACTAATTCCAAACACATAACCATATCAAAATTTTAACCATGTCGAAAATCATTACACTACGCAAGGGTTTAGACATCAATCTGGTGGGCAAACCCCAGGAGTCGCTCGCGGAGGCGCCGCAGGCTTCGGAGTATGCCCTCTCGCCCCTCGATTTCGAGGGTGTGATTCCCAAGCTGCTGGTTAAGGAGGGCGATAAGGTGAAAGCCGGTACGCCGTTGTTCTTCAACAAGGCCAACGAGCGCATCCTCTTCACGTCGCCCGTCAGCGGCACGGTGGCCGCCGTCAACCGCGGTGAGAAGCGCAAGATTCTCAGCGTGACGGTAACCCCCGACGCCGACCGGGAGTACGAGGAGTTCGCAAAGCCCGACCTCAAGTCGGCTTCGCGCGAGCAGATCGTCGAACTGCTGCTCCGGTCGGGTCTCTGGCCGATGATCGTGCAGCGTCCCTACGGCATCATCGCCGACCCCAACGACACGCCGAAAGCGGTCTTTATCTCCGCGTTCGACTCGGCGCCTCTGGCTCCGGACTACAACTATGTCCTGAAAGCCGAGCAGAAGAACCTCCAGACGGGTATCGAAGTGATGCGGAAGCTCACGACGGGCAAAGTGCATCTCTCGGTGCGCGCCAAGGCCGAGGGGCAGATGACGTCGCTCCGGGGCGCCGAGCTGCACACGTTCGCCGGCAAGCATCCCGTCGGCAACGTCGGCGTGCAGATCCACCACATCGACCCCGTGAACAAGGGCGAGGTGGTGTGGACGGTCAACGTGCAGGACCTGGCCATCATCGGCCGCCTGTTCAACGAAGGCCGTGTCGACATGACGAAGATCATCGCCGTGGCCGGCTCGGAGATCGAGAAACCGCAGTACGTCCGCATCGTGGGCGGCGCGAAGGTCGATTCCGTGGTCAAGGGCAACGTGAAGAAGCAGAAGGAGGGCGACAGCGTCCGCTTCATCTCGGGCAACGTGCTCACGGGCGTCAAGACCTCGCCCGACGGATTCATGGGCTTCTATGCCAACCAGCTGACGGCCATCCCCGAGGGCGACAAATACGAACTGCTGGGCTGGGCGCTGCCCCGTTTCAACAAGTTCTCCGTCTCGCGCGCCTATTTCTCGTGGCTCTGCCCCAGGAAGGCTTACGACCTCGATACCAACCTCAACGGCGGCGAGCGTCCGTTCGTCGTGACGGGGCTCTACGAGCAGTATCTGCCGATGGACATCTACCCGATGTACCTTTTGAAGGCCTGCCTCGCGGGCGACATCGACAAGATGGAGAACCTCGGCATCTATGAGGTCACGGAGGAGGATTTCGCCCTGTGCGAGTTCGTCGATCCCTCGAAGATCGAGATCCAGCAGATCATCCGCGACGGTATTAACTTAATGATCAGGGAGGCTTAAAGATGGGACTTCGTAAATTCATGGACAATATCAAGCCCACGTTCTCGAAAGGCGGGAAACTGGGCTTTCTGGAGTCGACGTTCGACGCGTTCGAAACGTTCCTCTTCGTACCCAACACCACCACGCAGCGCGGTGCGCACATCCGCGACTGCAACGACATGAAACGCACGATGATCATGGTCGTCGTGGCGCTGATGCCGGCATTCCTCTTCGGCTGCTACAACACGGGCATTCAGGTCGGGCTGGAGGGCTTCCAGGCTTTCTTCTACGGACTGGTCCGCGTGCTGCCGATGGTCTGCGTTTCGTATATCGTGGGTCTGGGCATCGAGTTCGGGTTCGCGCAGGCGCGCGGCCACGAAGTCAACGAGGGCTTCCTCGTGACGGGACTCCTGATCCCGATGATTTTTCCCGTGTCGACCCCGCTCTGGATGGTGGGAGTTTCGACGGCTTTCGCCGTGGTCTTCGGCAAGGAGGTCTTCGGCGGTACGGGCATGAACGTCTTCAATCCCGCGCTGCTGGCCCGTGCCTTCGCGTTCTTCGCCTACACCCCTTCGATGTCGGGTGAGACGGTGTGGTATTCCGACTGGACGATGATGGGCGCCCATGTCGACGGCATCACCGGCGCCACGGCCCTCGAACAGCTCGGCACGACCGGCACGATGGCCTACTCGCCGATGGACGCCTTCCTGGGCTTCATCCCCGGATCGTTCGGCGAGACCTCGACGCTGGCCATCCTCCTCGGCGCCGCCATCCTGCTCTTCACGGGCATCGCCTCGTGGCGCACGATGGTGTCGGTATTCGCCGGCGGACTGGCGATGGGCTGTCTGTTCCAGGCGCTCGGCGTGACGGAATACCCCGCGTGGTACCATCTGATCGTCGGCGGCTTCGCCTTCGGTGCGGTATTCATGGCCACGGACCCCGTGACCTCGTCGCAGACCAATGCCGGCAAGTATATCGTGGGTCTGATGACCGGTGCGCTGGCCGTGCTGATCCGCGTGGTGAACCCGGCCTATCCCGAGGGCATGATGCTTTCGATCCTCTTCATGAATGCGCTGGCGCCGCTGGTCGACTACTACGTGGTCGAGGCCAACATCGCCCGCCGCAGGAAACGTGTCAAACTCGCAAAATAGGGGAGATAAGTTATGGCAACGAAAAAATTCAAATGCAATGTCTGCGGCTACATCCACGAAGGTGACGCCGCGCCCGCTAACTGCCCTGTCTGCGGAGTTCCCGCGTCGGAATTCACCGAACTGAAGCAGGAGAAAAAGGGCCTGTTCAGCGACAGGAACGGCAACGCCTATATTATTATGTACTCGACGGTGATGGTCGTCATCGTGGCCGTGCTGCTGGCCGTGGCCGCCCTCGCCCTCAAACCCCGTCAGGACGCCAACGACCTGAACGAGAAGAAACAGAACATTCTCGCGTCGCTCTCGGCGCAGGACCAGTCCTACGACGCGTATATCGACGCCTATGTCGTGGACAAGGAGGGTCGGCGCATCGAAGGCGAAGACGTCTTCGCGCTGCTCAACGACCTGCCGGGCACGTTCGAAGCGGGCAAATACCCGATCTTCGAGGCCAAGGACGGCCGCGTGGTCGTTCCCGTAACGGGCATGGGCCTCTGGGGACCGGTCTGGGGATATGTCGCGCTGGAGAAGGATATGAACACCGTGGCCGGCATCATCATGGCCCACAAGGGCGAGACTCCGGGCCTCGGCGCCGAGATCGCCACGCCGAAGTATCAGGCCCGTTTCGTCGGCAAGACGATCTTCGAAGGCGACGAGTTCGTCTCGGTGAAGCTCCGCAAGGGCGGCGCCAAGGACCCCGCACACGAGGTGGACGCCATCTCGGGCGGCACGAAGACCTCCGACGGCGTGACGGCGATGCTCTACAACAGCCTGGAAAACTACCTGCCCCTGCTGAAAGCCAAGCGTGCGGCCGGGGAGAATCCCGCGGCAGAAGTGTCTAACGAAGAAAATGTAGGAAACAATGAGTAAGATGGAAAAAGAGCCTTTGTTTTCGGCTAAGAACCTGAAATTCCTGACGGGCCCGTTCTCGGCGAACAACCCGGTCATCGTGCAGATCCTCGGTATCTGCTCGGCGCTGGCCGTCACCGTACAGCTCAAGCCCGCCATCGTTATGGCACTCTCCGTGACGGTCGTCACGGGATTCGCGAACCTCGTGATGTCGCTGCTGCGCAACGGCGTTCCGGCGCGCATCCGCATCATCGTCCAGCTCGTCGTCATCGCCGCGCTGGTGATCCTCGTCGACCAGGTGCTCAAGGCGTTCGTCTACGAAGTCTCGAAGCAGCTGTCGGTCTACGTCGGACTGATCATCACCAACTGTATCGTCATGGGCCGCGTCGAGGCCTTCGCGCTGGCCAACAAGCCCTGGCCGTCGTTCCTCGACGGCATCGGCAACGGCCTGGGCTACGGCCTGATCCTGGTGATCGTGGCCTTCTTCCGCGAACTGTTCGGCTCGGGCAGCCTGCTGGGCTTCCGCATCGTTCCCGAGAGCTGGTACATGGCCGAAGGCGGTTTCTATTCGAACTGCGGACTGATGCTCTTCCCGCCGATGGCGCTGATCATCGTGGGCTGCATCATCTGGGTGCACCGTTCGCGCAACAAGGACTTACAGGAAAAATAGGAGGATAACGTATGGAATCATTGAATATCTTTATCCGGTCGATCTTTATCGACAACATGGTCTTCGCCTTCTTCTTCGGCATGTGTTCCTACATCGCCGTGTCGAAGAGCGTGAAGACGGCCCTCGGCCTCGGTGCCGCCGTTACGTTCGTGATGGTGATGACCGTGCCGCTGAACTATCTTTTGTATGAATACGTGCTCAAAGCCGACGCGCTCGTAGCGGGCGTGGACCTGAGTTTCCTGACCTTCATCGTCTTCATCGCCACCATCGCGGCTTTCGTGCAGCTGGTGGAGATGGTCGTCGAGAAGTTCTCGCCGACGCTTTACAGCCAGCTGGGCATCTTC
>CATKXN010000079.1 GCA_949840605.1 uncultured Alistipes sp. | reverse complement strand
GGCAGGAAGTGGTCGGCGTACCGGAGTATTGCACGGCATGGCGCACCGGAAACCGTTCCGACGAAGAGCTCGCCGCGAAATACCACGCCGAAAAACGGCTGACCCCTGCAGACGTATTGCGTGAAATGGCCGACTGTGCCGACAAAGCGGTCGCCGAGGCCGAAAAGGCCCGCGCCGCGGGTCCTGCAAACGCTCCCTACCTCAAAGACATCGTCGCCAGCGCCTACCTCCACCGCACGCTCTGCCAGCGCAATGCCGCGCTCGTCGAGGCCGCGCTGCTCTTCTACAAGAGCGGGTACGTCTACAACGGCAAGTACGAGCCTTCGCGCGAACGGGTCCATGCCGAAGGACCGGAGTACGGCGCCGAGTGCATCGCGGCGCTCGAACGCTACATCCAGCGCGACTACCTCATGCGCCGCATCATGCTCGACTACTCGCCGCGCCGCCGCACGCTGCGCCACGCCAACACTTACTCTGCCGAGCAAAAGGTCGCCAACGTCCTGAAGCGCAAGATCGACACCGAGGACCGCACCGAAGCGGAATTCGAGGCCCTGCGCCGCACGATCGAGGGAAAATAGGCATTTTTTACCACCTATCCCGGTATTTATTGTACATTGCATGCGTCCGGAATCCGTAATTTTGTTCCGAACGAAAACCTGAAACACAACCCGATGAAAAGATTCATTCTGACCTGCTGCCTGCTCGCCGCCACGGCGGCGCATGCCGACACCCGGCTGATTGCACGCCTCGACGTGCTCGACGTCTGGCAGTTCAATTACAACATCTCGCACTGGTTCGAACAGGGCAACCTCCGCACGGGGGTATCGATGTACGGCGAGGAACCCGTCGCCGTCACCGCCCTGTCGCCCGAACTGGAGGGCGCCGACTGGATTCAGCCGGCCTACGGATCGAAACGCTTCGACCGCGGCGACATCGCCTACTTCGACCTGAAGGCCGACGCCGAGGTCTTCGTGGCCCACAACGACGCCATCGCGGAGAAACCCGCCTGGCTCGACACGTTCGTCCGCACCACTCTGAATATCGCCAACGACCGCGGCGAACGCTTCACCTGCTACCGCCGCCCCTACCGCCGGGGCGAGCGCGTCACGCTGGGCGTCAACGGCAGCAGCGAACACGGCATGTACCTCGTAGCGGTCCGTCCGCTGGGCGAATGGCCCGAAACGGTGCGTCCCGCAGGCTTCGTCGTCGACATCGCCGAGACCGGGGCCGTCGGCGACGGCGCAACGGTCAACACAGCCGTCATCCAGGCCGCCATCGACAAGTGCAGCGCCCGCAGGGGCGGCGGCACGGTCTGGGTCCGCGACGGAATCTACGTCACCGGAACGCTGCAGCTCAAATCCGGCGTCACACTGCGCGTCGAAGCGGGCGCCATTCTGCGCGGCTCGGTCAACCACGACGATTTCCCGCCCCTGCGCTGCTCGCTCCCGTCGTTCCGCAGCAAGGAGGATTTCCAGATGATCTACGCCGAAAAGGCCTCGGACATCGCGATCTGCGGCGGCGGCATCATCGACGGCTGCTCGCTCTTCGAGGGCTATCCCTGGCGGGGCCGCAACAACGAGCACGAACGCCCGCGCCTGATCCGCATGATCGAATGCGAAAACGTCGCGATCGACGGCGTCACGCTGGCCCGCAGCGCCAACTGGACCCAGTATTACGAAGCCTGCCGGGGCCTGCGCGTCGAGAACGTCACCGTGCGCTGCTACACCGGCACCAACAACCAGGACGGCATCGACCTGAGCGGTTGCAGCGACGTGGTGGTCCGCAATTTCCTCTGCAGCTGCGGCGACGACGCGATCTGTCTCAAGGCGCTGTCGCTCACTCCGGCCGAGAACATTTTCGTCGAGGACGTGCGCGCACGCTACGCCAACTGCAACCTGGTGAAGATCGGCACCGAGACCCACGGCGCCATCCGCAACGTCCACGTCCGCAACGCCGAGGGCTGGACCCGCTATTCGATCGCCATCGAGGCGGTCGACGGCTCGGTGATCGACGGCGTGACCTACGAGGACGTCCGCATGAGCAACTGCGCGGCGCCGTTCCTCGTGCGGCTGGGCAACCGCGGCCGGACCTTCGAGGGCGGTCCGAATCCCGCACCCGTCGGCGCCATCCGCAACGTCACGCTGCGCAACATCCGCAACACCGGCATCGGCTGGGTCGAGGTCAAGGGCGGCCCGGGCGTCGGCACGGCCGTCGGCGGTCTGAAAGGCCATCCGATCGAAAATGTGCTGATCGAGGACTGCGACCTGCTGCTCTTCGGCTCGATCAACGAACCGCAGACGATTTACCGCGACGTTCCCGAGAACGAGAAGAAATACCCCGAGTTCGACTGCTACGGCACCTGCCCCGCCTACGGGCTCTATTTCCGCCACGTCGACGGGCTCCGGGTCCGCAACGTCCGCCTGCGGCTGGCCAACAACGACGTCCGCCCGGCGATCGTGATGGACGACGTGAAGAACTACGCGGTCGAGGGCATCGACTACGAAACCTGCTCGCGCACGGAGCCTTACGGACTGTGGCACCAGCAGGACGGCGAAATCCGCGACGCGAAAAAATAATCGCACGGAGGCCCCACCATGAAAAAACTGCTATACACCCTGCTGCTGCTCCCCGCAGCCCTCGCCGCCCGGGAATTCTCGCCCCGCAAGGCGCTGACCCTCGACCTCGGCGCACCCGTCAGACAGTGCCGGCTGACGCCGCTCGACCTCGGCGGCGGCGAGCGGGGATTCGTCACGGTCTTCTCCGCCGAGAAAAGCATCGACCCCTACGAAGGGAATTTCACCTTCCCGAAGGATACGCCCAAGATCGCCGTCTTCGACGCCGCAGGCCGCGAGCTGTGGCGACGGGAACTGCCCCACACCATTCCGGGCGTGTGGTTCATGCCGCTGCTGCCGATGGACATGGACGGCGACGGATGCGACGAGATCTATTACGTCGCCAACACCTGCGAACGCCCCTTCGACTACGACGGCTACCGTCTCGAACGCGCCGACGCCCGCACGGGCCGGGTGACCGGATCGTGGCGATGGCCCGCACCCGCCCACAACCAGGCCAACAGCTACAAATGGCGGTTCCTGCTCATCGGCGGCCACGCCGACGACGGCAGTCCGGTGCTGGTCACCGTACAGGGCACCTACAGGGAGATCCGGATGCAGGGCTGGAACGGCGACATGAGCCGCCGCTGGAAGGTCGGTATTCCCGACGACGGCCGCGGCGCACGCGGCAGCCACTCGACCCCGATCTTCGACCTCCGCCGCGACGGCCGCGAGCAGTTCATGTACGGCGAACGGTGCTTCTCGTTCGACACGGGCGAGCAGCTCTTCATCCTCGACGGCGACGTCTGGAACGAGCATTCCGACCTGGTGCAGCCCTGGTGGGACGCCGAGTCGGGACGGTGGTGCTTCTTCACCACACGCGAAAAGGGCGACGACGGCAAGCAGCCGCGCGCCGTGATGTTCGACCAGACGGGGCGCCGGCTCTGGGAGATCGCCGAGCGCAAGGGCCACTACCACCACGGCTGGGTGGGCAATTTCGGTCCCCGCGGCGAACGGATCGCTATGGCCGGACGCTACCCTTTCAAAGACGAGGACCTCCCGCCCAAAGGGTGCGTCGCCAGGACCTACGACGCCCGCACGGGTGAAGCAGTGACGATCGACTTTCCGGTCAAAGGCACGGTCGTCGATTTCAACGGCGACGGCATCCACGAACTCTACACGGACGGGGCCCTGTACGACCGCACGGGGCGTGTCGTGCTGAAGACCGGCAAAGGCATTCTCGTCGCCGCGAAAAAGGTGCTTCCGCTGGCGGGCGAACAGATCGTCGTGGCGCATTCAGACGGCCGCATCGTCTTCTGGGCCGACCGCAACGCCCGGGAGAATCCGGACCGGTTCGACACCGACGTCTACCGCGACAACGTCCGTCTGTCGTCCGCAGGCTACGGACACCGCTATCCCGTGCTCAATTTCTGACGCCATGAAACGTCTGCTGCTCCCCGCCCTGCTGCTCCCCGCCCTGCTCCGGAGCGCCGAACCGCTCGATCTGGCCCGCCGGGTCGCCGACAAGGTGGTCGGCAACACCCGCTTCGAACTGGAATACAAAATCCAGAGCGTCTCTCCCGACTTCGGATGCGTCGATTTCGGCCGCTGCATGGACCGTCCGGGCGTGGCCTACGCCCTGACGACGCTCCGGTGCGAAGGCGACACCGAAGAGCGCTTCGAACTGGGATGCACGGGACCCGTGCGGATCACGGTCGACGACTCGGTGGTCTACGAACGCACCCTGCCGCATCCCTTCGCCGTGGAGTTCGGCGAAAAGGACTACCGCCTTCCGGAATCGTTCCGCCTCCGCCTGACGGCCGGGCCGCACAAACTGCTCGTCAAGACCGAATACCGCGGCGGCGAACACCTTTTCCTGATGCAGTCGCGCAACTTCTCGCGCTATGCCGAACGGGGCCGCAAAATCTCCTGCACGCTCGAAACCTACGCCCCGAAACTCAAAGAGGCCCGGTGGCTGGTGCTCGGAACGTTCGGCGGCGACCTTGCGACACCCCTCGCCCCGGACAGCACGCTGCTTTTCCACACGCCCTACCGGGACCGCGGACGCACCCTCGCATGGAACATCCCGCCCGTCGACATCGTCTCGGCGCCAGCCGCCAACGGACGCTTCTTCGAATGGAATTACCACGTGGGATGCTTCGCCTGGGCCCTGCAGCGACTCTCCGCCGCCTGCGGCGATCCGAAATACGCAGCCTATGCCGACGCATGGTGCGATTTCTCGCTCGGCACCTTCCCGCTGGCCGAATACCAGACGCGGCGGCTGCACGCCGTCCGGTCGTTCAACTTCGGCGCCGCAGGCCGTCCGATGCTCGACTATGTATCGGCCCCGGCCATGCCCTACATCACCCGCTGCGTCGAGAGCTCCGATCCGCCCGAAAGCTACCGCCGGCAGGCGGAACGGGTACTGGACTACCTACAACACAAGCAGTTCCGCACCGAAGGCGTCTTCGCCCGGGAATACACGCCCTATCCCTCGGTCTGGGCCGACGACATGTTCATGGGACTGCCCTATCTGGTCTACGGCTACCGCCTGACGGGCGACGAAAGCCTCCTGCATGACGCCGCCGACCAGCTCATCGGCTTCAACCGCCTGCTGTTCGATGCCGACGCGGGGCTCTACCGGCAGGCCTGCTACCCCTCGCGTCCCGACATCCGCGTTCCCCACTGGTCGCGCGGCAACGGCTGGGCTCTGTGGGCGACGTGCGAAGTGCTCGACGCCCTGCCCCGCAGCGACCGGAATTACAAAAAGATCCGGGCCATCTACCGGGCCCACATCGAAGGATTGCTGCGGTATCAGGATGCGGAAGGCTACTGGCGCAACCTCCTCGACCGGGAGGATTCCGTGCGCGAATCCTCCGGTGCGGCGATCTTCACCTACTGCCTCGCCCGCGGCGTCAACCGCGGCTGGCTTCCGCGCAAAGAGGTCGAGGAACCGCTCCGCCGGGCCTGGCAGGCGCTGAAGGGCTTCGTCAGCGAAGAGGACGATTTCAACGGTGTGAAAGGCGGCACCAATTTCAGCACCGACCCCGCGGACTACGAACGCATCCCCTTCGTCCGCAGCGACACGCACGGACTGCTGCCGTTCCTCTTCGCCGCATTGGAGATGGAAAAGCTGCAAAAATGAAATCGAGAAGTCGATAAAATCCGGAAATCCGCGAATTTTTATTATCTTTGCCCCTGCGAACTGTATTACAATTTATACTTATTTCTGCACGAGACAGGTAAAGCAACCGCTAAACCAATGCGCAGAGCCGTTGGGGCATTCTGGTCCGCGAACGGCACTTACCTGATCTTAGAAATAAGTGATGTGTACAGTTCGCAGCTGCGCACTTTTTTGTTTTTATGCGAACTGTACACATCGTCCGCGTTCCGACGCAGACACGCCGCAAGGCCAGCCGCAGGCGGTTCCCGCCGTGCAATCTCCCGATTCGTTTCCGTTTTCATCCGCCGGATTAGCAAGTAATTGCTAACCAGATCGCTATTCTCTTTATTGTGCAATTCCGCACGATAAGGACGGCCCTTACTATGTCTAAATTCTAACAATCAATCACATGAAAACGAATCAAAATCCCGCGCAGGAAAACTCTGCACAACGCATATTCTCCGAACTCGAACAGCCCGCCGAACGACTTTACGATCCTGCCGAAGCCGCGCAGATCGTCCAATGCCTGACGGACGGCTATTTCGATCCCGAATATATCCTATTGTTCGGTAAACTGGTCGGCGGTACGCCGCACAGCGACGCCGCGGCCTATGATCTGCTTGTCGTTGTGCGCGATACGCCGGAATACGACTGGATTCAGGCCAAACGCATTCTGCGCTGCAAGATGCCGCCCCGCCTGCGAAAGATCGCCTACATCAATCTCTACATCCTGCCGTTGCACTGCGTCGAATCGAACCGGACACCGTTCCTCCACTTCGCCCATGCCGAGGGCGAAGTGCTCTATTGCAGCGATCGCTGCCGTTTCCGCCGCCCGAGGCGTCCGGCCGACTTCGCCAAGGCGTATGCGGACGCGCGGTTCCATTTCGAGACGTTCCGCACGCTCGGCGGCGACCTGCTCGAGCAGGCGCAGAACGCCCTGGTCGAGGGCCGCAACGTGCGTCTGGCGGCGCAGTTCACGGCGCAGTCCGCGGTCTATTTCTACCACACGCTCTACCGGGTCTATCACGGGCAGGAGTTCGGCATCCACGATCCGGTGGTGATGCACGACCGGATGCGGACGCTCTCGACCAAACTGATGCTCGTGTTCGACGACAACCATATCGAAAACATCTTCACGCTTCCGCGGCTGAAGGAAGTATTGATGAAAACGCCCTACAGCGCCGAATTCCGTATGGCTCCGCAGGAAGTGGAGATGCACATGGACCGCGTCCAGCAGGCGGCCGGAATAATCGAGAACTGCTGCGAACTGCGGATGGAGCTTTACAAAGAGCTGAGCGAACGGCAGTAAGCGGTTGGCGTTGAACCGCACTTCGGAAACCGGATGTCCGGTTTCCGAAGTGCGGTTTTCCCGTGATGCGGGGCCGGAGGCTCACTTCAGGGAGCGTCTCGCCGATCGGGAGCAGCCCGTGACGGCTCGGGCGGAGCGGGACTGGGCGCGGCATGCGAGCCGAGTCGATACCTTGCAATGAAGCCCCGGAGACCTCTATAAGCCCAATTTCAGGGGCTGTATTTAAAATTCAGGGCGTTTTCTTATCTATTTAAGAGGTGCTGTCGAATATCTCGCTGTATTACATTATACTTACGGTCTACCTGCTGTTTTTCAATATTATGCCTCTCCCTTTTATAGCCGTTGTCAATTCGGTTTTGCTACTGCCCGGTTTTTTTATACCTTTGTCCGTTGGAATGAAAGCATCTTTCAGAAAAATATGCGCTTCGCTCGACGCCGACCGGCTGGTGCTCCTGTGGCTTGCCGTGTGGTGGGCGTGCAACCTCCTGCAGGCGGGGCTGACGGAACTGGCCAACGACGAAGCATATTACCATCTGTTCGCCGAACGGCTCGCATGGGGCTATTTCGACCATCCGCCTATGACGGCCCTGCTGGTCTGGGCCGGAGAACACCTCTTCGGCGGCGAACTGGGCGTGCGGTTCTTCTTCACCGTGCTCCAGCCTCTCTACCTCTGGATACTGTGGCGTATCATCCGCCCGGCGGATGCCGACCGCAGAGATGCGGCGCTATTCACGGTCATCTCGGCCTCGACGCTGATGCTCCAGCTCTACGGATTCATCGCCGTGCCCGACGGTCCGCTGATGCTCACCGCGGCGCTGTTCCTGCTGACGTTCAAGAGATTCACCGAAGGCCGCCGCATGGCGTGGCTCTGGATGGGCATCGCCATGGCGCTGATGGCTTACAGCAAGTATCACGGGGCGCTGGTGGTCCTCTTCGCGCTGGCTGCGACCCCCCCCCGCCAACTGCGGCGCCCTTCGCTAGACCTGAGCGGGGCCGTGGCCCTGCTGCTGCTCGTGCCGCACCTCGTGTGGCAGTACGACCACGACTGGGCGTCGTTCGCTTACCACCTCTCGGGCCGCAATTCGGTCTTCAAACCCAATTATGTCGTCGAGTTCCTGGGCAACATGCTGGTCGTCTTCAATCCCTTCCTCGTGCCGCTGTATGTGCAGTCGTGGCGGAAGGTCAAGCCGCAGACGGCGGTCGGACGGGCCCTGAAACTGCTGCCCGCGGCCTTCATCGGATTCTTCCTGCTCTCGTCGCTGCGGGGATACGTGCAGCCCCAGTGGGTGATCGCGGCGTGCTTCGGACTGATTTACCTGCTGTTCACCTATGCGCGGCGTCATCCCCGCACGCGCCGTTACGTGATGCGGGCGGGCGGCGTGACCATCGCGCTGATTGCGCTGGTGCGGATCGAAATGATCTTCAATCCGCTGGGTGTCCGCTTCGAGGTGTTCGACAACCGTGCGAGCTACGGGGCCATCGCCGAGGCGGCCGACGGCCGGCCGGTGATCTTCCGGCAGGGCTATGCCGTGGCGGCCAAATATGCGTTCTACACGGGCGGCGAGGCCTATTGCCAGCCCAATATCCGTTACCGTACGCACCAGTGGCAGTTCCGGGACGACGATTCACGCTTCACGGGGCGCGAAGTGCTCGTCGAGTGTCCGGCCGAAACGGCCGATACGGCCGATACGACCCGGGAGATCCGGAGCCTCACGATGGCCAACGGACGTCGGTTCACGTGGTTCGTCGACCGGAGTTTCCATCCGGTGCGTCTGGTGGACATAGCCGTTGCGGGGCTGCCTGCGGTGGTGGCCGTGGGCGAGGAACTGCATCTGGAACTGACGGTCACGAATCCCTATCCCTATGACGTTGCGGTCGGCGAAAAGGGGCTGCAGCTGGCGATGCTGTGGAAACACGGGCGTTTCCGGGTCGAGGAGTTCCCGATCGGGGCGCATTTCACGATTCCGGCGGACGACGTGCTGACCCGCACGGTGACTTTCTCCGTGCCGCCGCAGCTGGCCGGGGAGAGGTTCGACGTGGGCTTCGCCCTGCGCCGCGAAGGATATACAAATTGGTTCAACGGAAAACCGGTCCCGACGAAAGTGGTCGGAAACTTATGATAGAACAGTTTATAAAATTCTGCGTAGTAGGCGGTTCGGGCGTCTTCGTCGATTTCGGCGTCACCTACCTATGCAAGGAGCTCCTGCGGTTGAACAAATACGTGGCCAACTCGCTGGGATTTCTCTGCGCGTCGACCACGAATTATATGCTGAACCGTATCTGGACGTTCCACAACGAGAATCCCGACATTACGGGCCAATACCTCCGTTTCCTGGGTATCGCGGCGATCGGGCTGGTTATCAACAACGTCACGATCTACCTCCTGCACAACCGTTTCCGGCTGAATTTCTACCTGGCGAAACTCTTCGCCACCGGCGTGGTGACGTTCTGGAACTTCTTCATGAACTATTTCTTCACCTTTTAGGCGGCTCCGACCCGCTTCATCGGCTCCGGAATGCGGATGAATGCCGTCCAGCACATCCGCAGCCACAGGGTCAGCAGCAGCCACAGGTTAAGCTGCCATCCGTAGAAAAGCCGCATCACTTTCGGCGGGCACAGCACGTCCACCGGCATCACGACCACGATCACGAAGGTCGCCCAGAAGGCGATCCGGTCGGCGGGGCGGATTACCCCCCCCCGGCGCATCGTCCAGTACCACATCTGATAGCCGATCAGCATAATCACATAGGTATGTCCCTCGCTCGAGTTGCTGAACAGAATGACGTAGCCCATCAGGATGGCCAGGCAGGCGATCCGGAAGAAGGGCAGCCGCCAGCTGCGCCAATTCGCCAGCACGCCGGCGGCCAGCAGCGCCAGTACGCCGATCTGTATGTACGTCCGGTAGGGCAGCAGCCCGAGCGGGCGCAGGTAGAAGACGTTCATCCACGTCCGGGTGCCCGGGTGTTCCGTCAGGGCGCCGATCCATTGGCCGTAGTAGCCGGGCAGTTCCGCAAACGGCATGTTCACGGCCGGAGCCAGCAGGAAAGCGATGCCGATCAGCGCGGCGTAGCCCAGGTTGCGCCAGAAACGGGGATAGAACAGCAGCATCGCCAGCTGGAAGATGCCGTATATCTTGGTGAATCCCGAGACCATGATCAGCAGCACGGCCCAGAATCCCTTGTCGCGCTCCAGCAGCGAGTAGGCGAACAGAAACATATAGCCTACGGCGACGTTGTATTGGAACGACAGCTGCGTGCAGGCCAGGATCAGGAAGGTGTAGAGGAACGATTTGCACTTCTCCTCGCGGGTGAATTTGCCGGGCAAGGTGAAAATCGCCGCGAACCACAGCGTGAAGTTGAAGACGTTCCACGCGATCGGCCCCAGCCATGCGGGCAGGTAGGCGAACGGTGCGAAGAGGATGTTGAAAAGCGGTCCGTAGAGGAAATAGTCGAGCCGGATGGGGAATCCCGCGGGCGGCCAGTTGGCGCCGTAGGGGGACAACTGCTGCCAGAAGAGCTTCGTCGACTCGGCGAAGATCATGAAGTTTTTGTGCTTGCCGCGCGTGACCTCCGAAACGGAAAGCGCCAGCACCAGCAGCAGTCCGATGAGGTAGAGGTTGCGGGGATTCATGAAGAACGCCCCGATGCGCCGCAGGACGGAACCCTCGGTTCCCGGCCGTGTGTTCAGCATACCCTGCTCCATGTCCGCTTATCGCTGTTTGCGTATCTTGCGGAACGGGAGCCCCAATACGCCGAAGAAAGCTTCGCGGAAGATGCCGCCGCTCATTTTCGACGTTCCCTCGCGGCGTTCGACGAAGACGATCGACACCTCTTTGAGCTTCAGGCCCAGCCGCCAGGCCGTGTATTTCATCTCGACCTGGAAGCCGTAGCCCTTCATCCGGACGGCGTTGAGGTCTATGGTCTCCAGCGCGCGCCGCGAGTAGCAGACGAATCCCGCCGTGGCGTCGCGCAGGGGCATGCGTGTCACGATGCGCACGTACATCGATGCAAAGTAGGACATCAGCAGGCGCGACATCGGCCAGTTGACGACGTTGACGCCCTGCACGTAGCGCGAGCCCACCACCACGTCGTTGCCTTCGGCGGCGGCCTCATAGAGCCGCACCAGGTCGTCGGGGTTGTGCGAGAAGTCGCAGTCCATCTCGCAGATGTAGTCGAAACCCTGCTCCAGCCCCCAGCGGAATCCCGTGAGGTAGGCCGTTCCGAGCCCCTGCTTGCCCGAACGCTCCACGAGATGGAGCGTCGCGGGGAACTCCTTCTGGCGCTCCTTGACGATGGCGGCGGTGCCGTCGGGCGATCCGTCGTCGATGACGAGCATTTCGAACGGTTCGGGAAGCGAGAAGACCTTGTCGATCATCGCCGATATGTTTTCCTTTTCGTTGTAGGTCGGAATGATTACGAGTTTGCGCATGGCGTGAATGTTTTTCATTACGCAAAGATAACAAAAAGACGGACAGATGCAAAGCCCGCCGGGGACGGCGGCGGATAAAAGTGCGCTTTTTTCACGCATCGCCCCGGCGTTTCGCATAAAAAAGGTTATCTTTGCGGATATGGAACTTCGTGTGAAACAGGTGCGGGAAGTCACCGGCCCGCTGCTCGACGCGTTTGCGCGGCTGATGCCGCAGCTCTCGCCGCAGCTTGCCGCCCCCTCGGCTGCGCGGCTGCGGGAGATTGCGGCATCCCCCTCGGCGGCACTCTTCGCCGCGGAGGCCGGAGGATGTGTCCGGGGGCTGCTGACCCTCGTGTGGTACGACGTGCCGTCGGGCCGCAAGGCGTGGATCGAGGATGTGGTGGTCGACGCCGAAGCCCGCGGAACGGGGGCGGGACGTGCGCTCGTGGCCGCCGCGCTGGAGCGTGCCGCGGAGGTCGGGGCGGGAAAGGTCCTGCTGACCTCGAACCCTGCGCGGGAGGCCGCGCGGGCGCTCTATCGTAAAATGGGATTCGAAGAGGCCGCAACGACGGTCTTTGCTATTAAAACAGATGCGGAATGAAAAAGTTCGTGAAGATCGCGGCCGTCGTGGCGGCCGTCATTCTGGCGATTGCCCTGATCGCGCCGATCGCGCTGCGGGGCCGGATCGCCGACATCGTGAAGCGTGAAGCCAACGGGATGCTCGCGGCGAAGCTCGATTTCGAGAAGCTCGACATCAGCCTGCTGCGCCATTTCCCCAACGCTTCGCTGGATTTGAAAGGGCTCACGCTCGTGGGCACGGACCGCTTCGAGGGCGACACGATCGTCGCCGCACGGCGGATCTCGGTGGTGGTCAACCTGATGTCGCTTTTCGGCGACAGCGGGTTCGAGGTGACCAAGGTGATCCTCTCGTCGCCGGCCGTGCATGCGCACAAGCTGGCCGACGGAGCCGTCAACTGGGACGTGATGAAGCCTGCGGACGAGGCTGCGGAGGAGACTCCCGCCGAAGAGCCGTCCGAACCCTCGTCGTTCCGGATGTCGGTGCGCGATTTCCGGATCGCGGACGCCGCGATCCGCTACGAGGACGATTCGACGAACATGCGCTTTTCGACCGCGCCCCTTTCGCTGCGGCTCCGGGGCAACATGTCGGCCGACCGCACCGATCTCGACCTGCGGCTCACGGCGCAGGAGATGCGCTTCATCTCCGGCGGCAGTCCGTTGCTGAGCGGCGCCGAGGCGGAACTCGCCGCGGTGATCGACGCCGACCTGGCGGACAACCGCTTCACCTTCTCGCGCAACACGCTGCGGCTGAACGCCATCGAGGTGGGCCTCGACGGCTG
>CATKXN010000078.1 GCA_949840605.1 uncultured Alistipes sp. | reverse complement strand
AGTTTTTCGGCCTCGGCCCGGTGTTTGTCCGATTTGTTCCCGTCGAGTGTCAGCCGCAGATCGACCTTCGAACCCAGCCTGGCGCTGTGCTCGGCGCCCGGGATCTGGACGTATACCCGCGTCTCCTTCTGGTTGAGGAGGTTGACCCCTTCGTCGAAATCCACGCGCCCGACGTTGAGCCCCAATTCCCAGAGGCGGCCCTTGGCCTGCATCAGGGGCAGCCCCACCAGCCGCGGAACGACCGTCGTTCCGTGATCGCTTTCCACGCCTACGTAAAGCGTCACGCCGGAACCCATCTCGGCTTCCATACGGGTCGTCGCGGTGACGGGTTTTCCGTCGCAGTACTCCTCCAATACATAATTGGTGGCGATGTCGGGGCGGTAGACCAGCTCGGCGATCTCCAGTCCGGCGATCTCCAGCATATTCTTGGCCTGCCGCAGCGAACGTCCGGCCACGTAGGGCACGGGGACCATCTTCTGACGGAAGGAGTTGATCGTGATGTAGACCGTGCGTCCGGGCTTCACCTCGACGCCACCTTCGGGAAGCTGGTCGAGGACGATGCCGCCCTCGTAGGCGGGGACGAACAGCGAGTCGTTGATGTGCAGCCGCAGGTCGTGCTTGCGGGCGATGCGCTGGGCGTCGTGCAGTGCGACGCCCGAGAAATCGGGCACGGTGCGCCTCGATCCGTGGCGGGTGCCGGCCTTCATCAGGATATGGGCGGCGACGGCCATCGCGAGGATCAGGGCGGCGATCAGCGTGAGATTCCAGAGCAGCGGATTCTGCCGGAGCCGGGAGAGGTAATCGGGACGTTTCTGCATGGGTCAGGGGTTATTTCGGCGCCTTCCGGTAGAGGTAGACGGCAATGAACAGATAGATGATGTTGGGCAGCCAGACGGCCAGCCCGGGCGGGAGGGTTCCGCTTTTGGCGAACTCCTCGAAGAAGCGGTTGAAGAGAATGTACGAGAAGCACAGTCCCGTGCCGATGCCGATGTGCAGGCCGGTGCCGCCGCGGACCTTGCGCGAGGAGAGCGAGACGCCGATCAGCGTGAGGATGAACGTCGAAAGCGGGTAGGCGTAGCGGGCGTGTTTCTCGACCTCGATGATGTTGATCGAGTCGGAGCCCTTGGCGCGCTGCTGGCCGAGGAAGTCGTTGAGCTCCGTGATGTTCATGGTCTGGATCAGGTCGTTGATCTCGCCCAGCTCCGTGACGTCGAGGTTGATGAGCGTGTCGAGGTTGCGGAACTGCTCGAAGGTCTCCATGCCCAGCGAGTCGAATTCGCGTTTGGTGTAGCGCGGAGCGGTCCAGCGTCTGGTCTCGGGGTTGAATTTCACGTCGGAGGCCTCGAGCGAATGGGTCATCGTACCGCTGTAATAGCGTTCCAGGGCGAAGAACGAGGCCTGGCGGGCTCCGTCGTTGTAGCCGCGGATGTAGGCGAAGATGCCGGGTTCGATCTGGCGGTAGATGTGGCGGTTGAACTTGGTGTTCTGCTTGCGCTTGATGTACTGCTGTTCGAAATTGACGATGTGGCGCTGCGAAATGGGGATCAGCCAGAGGTTGAGCGTCAGCGACAGCGAGGCGATGATGAACGCCCCGAGGAAATAGGGCCACATCAGCCTTCGGAACGACATGCCGCCCGAGAGCATGGCCACGATCTCGGTCTGGTAGGCCATCTTCGAGGTGAAGAAGATGCAGGCGATGAAGGTGAACAGACCGCTGAACTGGTTGATGAAGTAGGGTATGAAATTGAGATAGTAGTCGAAGATGACCGATTTCAGGGGGGCATGGAGTTCCGTGAAGTCGTCGATCTTCTCCACATAGTCGAAGACCACCACGATGACGATGATCATGGCGATCGAGAAGAAGTAGGTCGTGAGGAACTTCCCCAGTATGTAACGGTCCAAGATCTTGAACCCCGGAAAACGCATTTTCATCGGTCAGAGCCTTTTTTGCAGTTTGGCGACCATCCCCTCCTTCCACGCCGCGAAGTCCCCGGCGAGGATGTGCTCGCGGGCCGCCCCGACCAGCCGCAGGTAGAAGGAGATGTTGTGCAGCGAGGCGATCTGCGCCGCGAGCATCTCGCCGCAGACCGTCAGGTGGTGGAGATAGGCTTTCGAGTAGAGCGTGTCGACGAAGGCCGTACCTGCGGGGTCGATCGGCGAGAAATCGTCCTCCCACTTCTTGTTGCGGATGTTGATGACCCCCTCGGCGGTGAACAGCTGCCCGTTGCGGCCGTTGCGCGTCGGCATCACGCAGTCGAACATGTCGACGCCGCGGGCGATGCCCTCGAGGATGTTCACCGGCGTACCCACCCCCCTCAGGTAGCGGGGGCGGTCCTCCGGGAGTATGGCGTCGACCACTTCGATCATTTCGTACATCACCTCGGTCGGTTCGCCGACGGCCAGTCCGCCGATGGCGTAGCCGTCCGCGTCGTATTGTTTCACGTTTTCGGCGGCCCGGGCCCGGAGGTCGGGGTAGGTGCATCCCTGCACGATGGGGAACAGCGCCTGATAGTGGCCGTATTTCGGTGCGGTGCGGTGATACTGGTCGAAACACCGGTCGAGCCACCGTTCCGTGAGGTCCAGCGACCGGGCGGCGTATTCGCGCGGGGCGTCGCCCGGGGGACACTCGTCGAAGGCCATCATGATGTCGGCGCCGATCGTCCGTTCGGTGTCGATCACGCTCTCGGGTGTGAAGAGGTGCTTCGAGCCGTCGATATGCGAACGGAAATGGCATCCCTCCTCTTTGAGCTTGCGGCACGCCGCGAGCGAGAAGACCTGGAATCCGCCGCTGTCGGTGAGCATCGGGCCCTCCCAGGTCGAGAAGCGGTGTACGCCGCCGGCCTTCTCGATGATCTCCGTGCCGGGACGCAGGTAGAGGTGGTAGGTGTTGGCCAGGATGATCTGTGCCCGCGCCTCGTCGCGCACGTCGCGGTGGAAGATGCCTTTGACGGTGGCCGCCGTGCCGACGGGCATGAAGATCGGGGTGCTGATCGTGCCGTGGTCGGTCTGGAGTTCGCCCGCGCGGGCGCGGGACGACGGGTCTTTATGTTGCAGGGTAAATTTCATACTCAACTATTCGGCAAAAATACACAAAATATTTCTATCTTTGCGCATATTTCGCCAATATGCAATTCATCGATGATTTTCTGGCAAGCTACGGCTGGGAAGGGGCGGCCCTCGCTGGGTCGATGCTCCTCCTGCTGGGCGTGCAGTTCCATTACTATATTTTCGTTTACGGCCGCATCCCCGGGTACAAGAACAACCGGCGTGCGGCGGAGCTGGACGCCGAACCGCCCGTGTCGGTGGTCGTACCGCTCTTTTCCGAGGACTATTCGTTCGTCGAGGAGCGCCTGCCGCTGATCCTGGCCCAGAACTATCCCGATTTCGAGGTGGTGATCGTCTACGTGGGCCACGACGCGGATTTTTACGAGGACCTCGCGCGGCTCAAACAATCGTTCCCGCAGATCGCCACGACGAAGATCCAGCTGGACCCGCGGTTCCCGATCTCGCGCAAGATGGCGCTCAACGTGGGCATCAAGTCGGCGCACTACGAGTGCATGGTCTTCACCTCGACCGACGCCGTGCCGCAGACCGACCGCTGGCTGTCGTTGATGGCCAAGGGATTCATGCGCGGGGAGATCGTCGTGGGGTATTGCGGCGTGGAACGCGGGAAGGGACTGGCGAACTACATGATGCGCGCCTGGCGGATGATGCACTCCGCGGCGTGGATCGCCCGCGCCGTGCAGCGCCGCGCCTACCGGGGAACGCTGCACAACTACGGCTTCACCAAGCGCATTTACTTCGGAGCCAACGGATTCAGTCACCTCAATATGAATATCGGCGAAGACGATCTGTTCATGCAGCGGGTCATGACCCGCGACAACGTGAGCGTCATCCTCTCGCCGCGCGCCACGCTGCGCGAAAAGACGTGGGGCGGCATGGGCTGGTGGATGAGCCAGCTGCGCTATTACGGTTCGGCGTTCCGCTTCTACCCGCAGGAGGTGCGCACCTACGTCGGCTGGGAACTTTGGTCGCGGGTGCTTTTCTTCGCTGCGGCGGCCTGCGCCCTGGCGGTGATGCCCGTCGAATACAAGATCGCGGCGCTGGTGCTGGTGATCGTCCGTTACGTCGCCGTGGCCCTCGAAGTGCGTCGCGTCGCCCGGCGGCTGGGCGAGGGCGGGATCATGGGACGCTATTTCATCTACGACCTGCTGAGCCCGCTGTTGGCTGCCGTGCTGTGGGTCATGCTGCTCCGCCGTGACGACCGCGTATGGAGATAGCCGACTATATCGTAGCCGGTGACCGGGAGCTGGTCGACCGGGTGCTCGAGGGGGACAACATCGCCTTCGAGTACCTCTTCAACCGCTACCGCGATGCGATCCACCGGCTGTTCGTGCAGCGTCTGGGCGGTGCGAACGGCGCCGACGACCTGCTGCAGGAGACCTTTATCAAGGTCTATATCAACATCCACCGTTACAGTTCCGAATACACCTTCGGGCAGTGGGTCTACACCATCGCCCGCAACACCTTCATCGACTTCGTGCGGCGGCGTCAGGACGACCTGCCGATCGACGACCGCTTCCATGCCCCGGCGTCGAGCGCCCCGACCCCCGAGGAGAGCGTCATCAACCTCCAGCAGCGGTCGCAGATCGAGCAGTACCTCGACCGGCTGACGCCCCGCTACCGGCAGTTGATCCTGATGCGTTTCTTCGAGGAGTACTCCTACGAGGAGATCGCTGCGAAGCTGGCCCTGCCGCTGGGAACGGTCAAAACCCAGATACACCGCGCCCGGGAGCAGATGTGCCGGCTGATCGCCGCGGGCGAAAACAAATAAGGGCGAATGAGGGCCGAACGAACTTTATATGGATTTCCGTTTCGGTCGGTTGCAGTCGCCGCCTTTGGCGTCGTTTGCAAATCTGACCCCACCCTAAATCCCTCCCCCGGGGAGGGACTTGGTGCCGCAAACGGCAAAATTAGCATTTTGAAAAGTTAATTATTGATTTGGAAACGATTCTCAAATATTTCCCGGACCTTACCGATGTGCAGCGCGAGCGGTTCGCGGCGCTGTACGAACTCTACGCCGACTGGAACGCGAAGATCAACGTCGTCTCGCGGAAAGATTTCGACCAGCTGTACCTGCGCCACGTGCTGCACTCGCTGGCCATAGCCAAAGTCTGCACGTTCGGCGACGGCGCGCGCATCCTCGACGTGGGGTGCGGCGGGGGATTCCCGTCGGTGCCGCTGGCGATCCTCTTTCCCGAAGCGCGTTTCATGGCTGCGGACTCCATCCGCAAGAAGATTGCCGTGGTCGAAGGGGTCGCGGCGAGCCTCGGGCTGGAAAACCTCACGCCCCGCTGCGTGCGGGTCGAGACGCTGAAGGAGCGTTTCGACTACGTCGTTTCGCGGGCTGTGACGGCCATGCCGGAGTTCGTGAAATGGGTCTGGCCCCTGATCGAACGCGGGGAGCACGGTTCGCTGCCGAACGGCATCCTCTACCTGAAAGGCGGGGATCTGGCCGAGGAGCTCGCCCTGACGGGCAAACGGTGGTATATCTACGACATCCCGCGGTTTTTCGAAGAGGATTTCTTCGAGACCAAGAAAGTGGTCTATACCCCGAGGTAGTTATCGATTCTACCGGGCATCTTTCGCACGTCCCTTGCATGTCAAGACAGTCACATACGTCAAGTATGCTCCTGCCTTGCCCTGCTTCGCGATGCCCGAAACCTGCTCCGGGATAATCAAAAACTGCGGAACTCTCCACCGCCACACCTCCGTCCCGTCGCCCTTAAGGCCGATTCTTAGACGGCTTCTGGCGGGCGATGATCGTGCGGAGGTTGTCCATGAAGGTCTCGGCATCGGCGGCGCCCGTGATGCGGCCCAGCAGTTCGCCCTGGGTGTCGAACACCAGGTAGAGCGGGATCGATCCGCTGCCGTATTTCTTCATCAGTTCGCGGCCCGTGGCCTTGTCGGTGTTGTATTTGGCGGCCACGAACCGCTGGTCCATGAATTCGCCCACGTCCTTGCGCGAGAAAACCTCCCGTTCCATCATCCGGCACGGGGGACACCAGTCGGCGTAGAGGTCTATGAAGACCAGCTTGCCCTGCCGGACGGCCATTTCGCGCACGGCGTCCGTCGATTTGGTTTCGAATTTCACCTGGGCCTGCACCGCGCCCGCACCGAGCGCCAGCAGAAGCAGCAAAAACAGTTTTTTCATAACATGCGTATTTTTTTGTGACGGGAACAAAAACCGCACCGGCCGTTTAATAAACGGTTTTCGGGGGTGGCAGCGCAGAACTGGCCCGACAGCCGGATAAGGCTTCTCCGCCCTTAGAACCCGGTTTTTAACCGGGCGCCCCTAAGGCCGGCTCTTGCCGGGCACTTCTAAAGCCCGCTTCTTAAACGAGCCCTTCTTTTAACCGGGTGCTGAGCAGCCCGCAGGCGGCCTGAATGTCCTCGCCCCGCGAGGCGCGGATCGTGGTCTGAATGCCCCGTGCCGTCAGCGCGTCGCGGAAGCGGACCATCGCCGTGTCGTCCGGCGAGAAGTAGGGCGAGTCGGGAATCCGGTGGAACCGGATCAGGTTGATGCGGCATTTGATGCCGTTCAGCAGCCGCGTCAGCTCCCGGATGTGGCGCGGCGAGTCGTTCAGCCCGCTCATGACGATGTATTCGAACGACACCCGCCGTTGGTGGGTGAAGTCGTATTGGCGCAGGATGGCGGCGACCTCGGCGACGGGCCACGCCCGTTCGACAGGCATGATTTCGGCCCGCTCCTCGTGAAAAGGGTTGTGGAGGCTCACCGCGAGATGGACCTTCGTGGCGTCGAGGAACCGCCGTAGTTCGGGGACGACGCCCGCCGTGGAGAGGGTGATGCGTGTCGGCGACCAGCCGAAACCCCATTCGGAGGTGAGTATTTCGAGGGCCCGCAGCACCTCGCCGGTGTTGTCGAGGGGTTCGCCCATGCCCATGAAGACGACGTTGGTGAGCTTGTCGCGCTCGGGCAGCGAGACGATCTGGTTGAGGATCTCGGCCGCCGTGAGCGACCGCTGCAGCCCCTGCCGTCCCGTGGCGCAGAATCTGCACCCCATGCGGCATCCGGCCTGCGACGAGACGCAGAGCGTGGCCCGCTCGCCGTCGGGGATGTAGGCCGATTCGACGGCGTGGCCGCCGGGGATGCGGAACAGGTACTTTTTGGTTCCGTCGGCCGACTCCGTGACCCGTTCGGGGGCACGGAACGCCGGGTCGAACCGTTCTGCGAGCCGCTGGCGGTGTGCGGCGGCGATGTCGGTCATCCGCAGAGGGTCTTCCGTATGGCGGACGTAGAGCCAGCGGGCGATCTGCCGCGCGGCGAAACGCGGCATGCCCATCGCGTCGCATAAGGCGGCGAGTTCTCCGGGCGTTTTGCCGTATAACGTTTCTCGGTCAGCCATTTTTACCGTTTTTGAAGCTCTTTTACCCCACAAAAGTAGGCAAAAAACGAAGATTTTTGCGCATGGCCGTGCATTTTTGAATTTTTATCCATATATTTGTGGTGCATAGCGTGCCTGTACGCGCTTATACCCGAACAATTAAAAAATTTTATAATAGATGGAAATCAAGAAATCACCCAAAGCGGACCTTCAGAACAAGCGGGGTCTTCTGCTCGAAATCGGTCTTGTCGTTGCGCTCTGCCTTGTGATCGGGGCTTTCGCCTATACGCCGAAGGAGCATCGAATTGAAAAAGTTGATTTGCAGACGGCTATCGTCGAGGAGGAGATCACCGAGATCACCCGTCAGGACCAGAAGCCGCCCGAGGCACCCCGTAAGGTGGAGCTGAAGGTGATCACCGACCTGCTGCAGGTTGTGACCAACGATACGAAGATCACCACCGAGGTCGATTTCGCCGAGTTCGACGAGAATACCGAGGTGATCCAGCAGGTCGAGGTGGCCGAGGAGACCATCGAGGACGACCAGCCGTTCCTGATCGCCGAGACCATGCCTTCGTTCCAGGGCGGAGACCTCAATACGTTCCGCAACTGGGTTCAGCAGAACGTGAAATTCCCGCAGATCGCACTCGAGAACGGTATCCAGGGCCGCGTGGTTCTGTCGTTCGTGATCGAGAAGGACGGACGTCTGACCAACATCCAGGTGTTGCAGACCCCCGACCGTTCGCTCTCCGAGGAGGCTATCCGCGTGCTGAACAAGTCTCCGAAATGGAGCCCGGGCAAGCAGCGTAACCAGGTGGTTCGTGTCAAGTACACCCTCCCGGTAGATTTCCGCGTGCAGAATTGATGCGTATCGCTCGACTTTTTGAGGGTATCCTGCTTTCGGGCGGATACCCTTATTTGTAGCATCGTGTTTGCAATAGGCAGAAGAAGTTCCGGTGCGACCGGAATAAACGGATTCAAATGGTAAAAACGATTTTGGAAGAGAACAAGAATAATAATCCTGCGGCGGATGCCTCGGCGCCGGCCGACGGCCGCGAACGCGCCGTGCTGGTCTCCGTCATCCGGGACAATCAGGACCCGCGGCAGGCCGAAGAGTTCCTCGACGAACTCGAATTTCTGGCCGAGACGGCCGACATCCGTGCGGTGAAACGCTTCACCCAGCGTATGCCTCAGCCCTCGTCGCGTATTTATGTCGGGCCGGGCAAACTGGAGGAGATCGCCGGATATTGCCGGGAGAACGAGATCGACGTGGTGATCTTCGACGACGAGCTGTCCCCTTCGCAGACGCGCAACATCGAGAAGGAGATGCCCTGCCGCCTGCTGGACCGCACGCGTCTGATCCTCGATATTTTCATGTCCCGGGCCCAGACGGCCTATGCCAAGACGCAGGTGCAGCTGGCCAATTACGAATACATGCTGCCCCGGCTGTCGGGCATGTGGACCCACCTCGAACGCCAGCGTGGCGGCACGGGAACGCGCGGCGGCGCCGGCGAGCGTGAGATCGAGACCGACCGGCGCATCATCCGCAACCGCATTTCGAAATTGAAGGAGGACCTCAAGAAGATCGACCGCCAGATGGCCGTGCAGCGTTCGAACCGCGGCGCGATGGTCCGCGTGGCGCTGGTGGGCTATACTAATGTGGGCAAATCGACGCTGATGAACCTCATCTCCAAGAGCGAGGTTTTCGCCGAGAACAAGCTCTTCGCCACGCTGGACACCACGGTCCGCAAGGTGGTGTTCGATAACCTGCCTTTCCTGCTGTCGGACACCGTAGGGTTTATCCGGAAACTTCCTACGGAGCTGATCGAGTCGTTCAAATCGACGCTGGACGAGGTTCGCGAGGCCGATCTGCTGGTGCACGTGGTGGACATTTCGCATCCGCAGTTCGAGGAGCAGATCGACGTGGTGAAACAGACCCTGCAGGAGATCGGCGCGGGCGACAAGCCCGTCTACCTGGTCTTCAACAAGGTCGACGCCTATACGTATGTTGAAAAGGACGAGGACGACCTGACGCCCCCTACGCGCGAGAACCGTTCGCTGGACGAACTGAAGCAGAGCTGGATCGCACGGGCCAATACTCCCTGCATCTTCCTCTCGGCGCGGACGAAGGCCAACCTCGAAAAATTCCGTTCGGATTTGTACGGCATGGTGCGCGAGATTCATGCCGGACGCTACCCGTTCAACAATTTCCTCTATTGACAACCAAACCTACACCCGATTTATGACGTTGCATATCCTCTCCGAGCAGAACACGGTTCTCAACAAGTTCATCGCCCAGATCCGTGACAAACAGATTCAGAAGGACTCGATGCGTTTCCGCCGCAACATGGAGCGTATCGGCGAGATCACGGCCTACGAGATTTCGAAGGCACTCAATTACAAACCGTGTGTGGTCGAGACGCCGTTGGGCGAAGCCACCGTCGAGATGATCGACGACCAGTTGGTCGTTGCGACGATTCTCCGCGCGGGGCTTCCCTATCACCAGGGTTTTCTGAATTACTTCGACGACGCGCAAAACGCCTTTGTGTCGGCCTACCGCAAGAGCACCAAGGACGGCAAGTTCACCGTGAAGGTCGAGTACATCTCGTGCGGCAGCCTGGAAGGCAAGACGCTGCTGCTGGTCGACCCGATGCTGGCCACGGGGTCGTCGCTCGTGCTGACCTACAATGCCTTGTGTGAGAAGGGCGGCACCCCTGCCTATACCCACGTTGCGGCGGTCGTCGCCAGCGAGCAGGGTCTCGACTATGCGATGAAGAACATGCCGCACAAGACCACGACCATCTGGACGGCGGTCGTCGACGAGGAGCTGACCTCGCGGGCCTACATCGTTCCCGGCATCGGCGATGCGGGTGACCTGGCTTACGGCGAAAAAATCTGATTTTTCGATTTTATGCGGATATTTTCGCACATCCCTTGCGCGTGACGAATGGGACGTACACCGGTACTACCCATCCGTCCCGTGCGGCGCGATGCCCGAAACTATCCAGCCTAAAATCAAAAAAGCATATAAATAGTTCATGCGCAGAAAACTCGCTTTTCCGGCAGCCGTATTTGCCGCGACCGTTGTGATGATGGCCGTGCAGAAACCCGTGTTCATGGCTTATTATGCCGCGGAGGCGGCCGGGGCGGGATTGCGCGGGTGGATCGACGTGCTGCGGCACGGCCTGACGCTCGACATGACCGTCGCGGGGTATGTCACCGCGCTGCCGATCCTCGTGACACTGTTCTCGCTGTGGCTCCGCCTGCCCGAAAAGGTATGGCGGGGCGTGCTGACGGCCTGGTTCGTGCTGGTCGCCGTGACGACGGCCGTGATTTTCGCCGTCGACGTCGCCTTGTACGAGCATTGGGGGTTCCGCATCGACTCGACGGTGCTGATCTACCTCGCCGATCCCGAGGAGGCGATGGCGAGCGTCGATCTGTGGCTCGGGGTGCGGCAGACGCTGCTGGCCGTGGTCTATGCCGCGGGGATGATCTGGGTTTACCGCCGCATTCTCTGCATTTTCGACGGCCGGTCGGTCGGCTGGCGGGTCGCTTCGCTGGGCAGCATCGCCGTCGTGATGCTCGCCGGATTCGATTTCCTGGCCATCCGCGGCGGCACGGGGGCTTCGGTGGCCAATGTCTCGAAGGTCTATTTCAGTCCGACGCAGTTTCTGAACCATGCCGCCACGAACCCCGTCTTTTCGTTCCTCGCCAGTCTGGGCGACCGGGCCGATTATGCCGACGAATACCCGTTCTTCGACGAGGCGGTGCGTGCTGCGAAGTTCGACGCCCTGCGGGGCAACGCCCCGGCGGCAGGTCCGACGGAGCCGGTGCTGAACACCGCACGTCCCAATGTGGTGATCGTCATTCTGGAGAGTTTCGCCCGCACGGTCATGGACGCCGAGGTCGACGGCGAGCCGGTCATGCCCTATATGCAACGACTGAAGCGGGAGGGCATCTGGTTCGAGAATTTCTTCGCCAACTCGTTCCGCACCGACCGCGGCGAGGTGGCGATCCTGAGCGGATTCCCGGCTCAGACACGCATGTCGATCATGAAACTCCCCGCCAAGAGCCGCAATCTGCCTTCGATAGCCCGTTCACTGTCCGGCGAGGGTTACGCCACGAGCTTCGCCTACGGCGGCGACCTCAATTTCACGAATCAGTCCTCCTACATGTACGCTACCGGATGGCAGGAGTTGATCTGGCAGAAAGACCTGCGCTTCGACGCCCCCGCGGCCGACTGGGGCTATGACGACGCGCTGATGTGCGACTGGTTCGCCGACCGGGTGATCGCGCTGAGCGACGCCGGAAAACCGTTCCTTGCGGGGCTGCTGACGCTGAGCAGCCACACGCCTTTCGACGTCCCCTATTCGAAATTCGACGACAAGGTGCTGAACGCCATGGCCTTCTCCGACGAGTGCGTCGGGAAGATGATCGACCGCCTGAAAGCGTCTCCCGCGTGGAAGGACCTGCTCGTGGTGCTGGTCGCCGACCACGGCTACCCCTATCCGCGGACGCTGACCTACAACGAGCCGCTGCGCCACCGCATCCCGATGATCTGGACGGGCGGAGCAGTTGCGGAACCGCGCGTCGTGGAGGATTACGCCGCGCAGATCGACATCGCGGCGACGCTGCTGGCCCAGCTGGGCGTCGCGCACGACGATTTCGATTACAGCAAGGATATTTTCGCGCCGACCCCCCCCCGCAAGTTCGCGGTGGCAGGGCTTGTATTTTTGGAAGGTTTGGTTCTGGTGGTCAGTTAGCGTTGCCGTTAGGCTCTCCTCGTTTTTGCATATCAGCTTTACGAGTTGATCGACTCTCGAACCGCGCTTTATGTACCTTTCGTGCGGACTGATATTGCCGTAGTACAGATCTTCAAGTGTTGTCATGTGCATTGCACCTCCTTTTGCAACACAAACACATACCACAACACTTCCCACAAGTCCAGCGTTTTTCGATATAAAAGCGAAAGCGCCGCATTTCTGCGACGCCCTTTGCAATCTTATTTTTTACTCTTTTTTCCACGACGCTGATAATCAGCATCTCTAAGGGCATTGTCACTCACCCTTTTGTTTAACAATAGCCTTTTTCTTTTTTCTGTTATCTTTAAGCAGTTTTTTCTCAAGTTGTGTATCTATAACTCCTTGTAAGTCTTTTGAAAAACTTTTTAACTGCTCCAGTTTCCTTTTTTGAAAAAAATCAATTATATTGTAACAACACAAAAAAGCCAAGGCTAATGATCCTAACGAAACCAATAAAACCAACGCATAAGCTATCAAAACAGATATGTCTGTTTTTTCTCTTATCATCTCAGAAAAAATAGCCAATAAAATTGGAATAATTAGAATTTGAATCCATTTTTCTATCCGATCTCTACGTTTAAGTCTTTTTTCTTCCAATGACTTTACGTCTCGATTTACTCTT
>CATKXN010000077.1 GCA_949840605.1 uncultured Alistipes sp. | reverse complement strand
GAAAGAGACCGTTTCGAACCGTTCCTCCGCGAAAGCGACATCGGAACGGTCATCCGCAACAAGGCCAACGTCATCCGCCGGGGCCCCGACGGCGTGATGTGGATATCGGTCAACAACCAGGGGCTCATCGCCTACGACCCCCGCACGCAGACCCTGCGCAACCACTTCTTCGAGAACGGCCGGCAAACACTCCCGGTGAACATCCGCGCACTGTATGTCGACGACGACAACGGCCTGTGGATCGGACTTTTCTACCATTCGTTCCTCTACATCGGCCACGACAGCGCAGACCATCCCCGACGAGACGACGCCCGGGAAATCACGGCGTTCCGCAACGACAACGTGGCGGCCGTCTGCTCGGCCCCGGGCAACAGCGAGACGGTCTACGTAGCCAGCGCCCGACGGGGGCTCTGCCTGCTGAACCGCAACAGCGACCAGATCCGGACGCTGATCCCCGTCCCGTCGCGGGGATTCACGCCCGAAGACCTGTATGCAGACCGGGAAGGCATCGTCTGGATGTCCACCAGCGAAGGCGTGTACCGCTACGATCCCCGGACGGATTCGGCCCTCAAACTCGCATGCGACAGCCATAACCGTTTTTCACTCTCGGACAGCCATGCCTTCGCGGTCTTCGTCGACGCCTCGGACGGCATCTGGATCGGCACGAACGTCGGAGGAGTGAACTATTGCGGCGCTTTCCAGCAACAGTTCGAAAAGTACTACGCGGCCGACGGCCGGTCGCTGGAAGACTGCCTCGTGCGGGGATTCGCGGCCGACGACGCGGGACGCATCTGGATCGCCACCGAAAACGACGGGCTGCTGCTGTACGACACGGAACGCCGCACGCTGAAGCGGATCGTACACGACCAGCTCCCCAACACGCAATTCTCGGTCTGCTGCGAACCGGGCGCGCTGTGGCTCGGAACCGACAAGGGACTCTACCGGCTTGACACCCGGACCCGGGCCGTGCGCGAATACGAAACGCTCGGCTATTCGGCTACGATGCTGGACCAGCGCGTATTCGCCATCTACCGGACGGCAAAGGGCGAACTGTTCGTCGGTACGACCGTAGGGCTGCTGCATTACGACCGCCGAAAAGAGGCATTCGACCCGATCGAAGGATTCGAGGGCGTCTTCGTCACGGGCATGGATGAAGACGAACGGCAGCGGCTGTGGGTCTCGACCTATGCCAACGGACTGATATGCTACGACCTGCAGCAAGGCAGGATCACGGCGAACCACATCGGAACGGAGGACGATCCGGGTCCGCTCAACATGCTCTTCTCCGTATTCGCCGGCTCCGGGGAACGCATCTGGACCACGAGTTTCAACGGAGGATTCGGATGTCTCGACGCCGCGACCGGACGCTTCGAGAGCTACGACACCCGGCGTTGCGACCTGCTGCCCACGAACATCTTCTTCCAGGTGCTCGAAGATCACGCCGGCACCGTATGGGCGAGCTCGGACAAGGGGCTCTTCGCCTTCAATCCGCAGACAAAAGCCATCCGCCGGTTTACGGTCTTCGACGGACTGCTCGACAACGGGTTCAAAAACTGCGGGCTCCGCTCGGCGGACGGCGACCTCTATTTCGGCTCGCGCAGCGGTTTCATCCGTTTCAACCCCGAGAAGTTCGACCGCGAAAGCGGAAATCCCCGGCTGGTCGTCACCGAATTCCGCATCGGCAACGAGCGGGTCGTCCCCTCCGACGACGGGCGTTCGCCCCTCGACCGCAACGTGGATCACACCCGGTCCATCCGCCTTTCCCCGCGGCAGAATTCGTTCGGATTCGGATTCGCCGTCCTCAACTCGAAACTCCCGCAGCTCAACACCGTGGAGTGCCGGCTCGTCGGCTACGACACGCAATGGCGCCGCACGGTCGCCGACAACACGATATTCTATTACAACGTGCCGGCCGGAACCTATTCGCTCGAGGTCCGCTGCCAGTCATCGGGCACCGAACGGCTCGTGAGCCACGACACGGTGTCGATCGTCGTGGAACAGCGCTTCTACAAAAGCACGGCGGCCGTCGGGCTCTACCTGCTGCTGCTCGCCGGCGTGTTCATCGCCCTGTTCGAAGTGCATTACAGACGGGCTATCGCCCGCGAGAAACGCAAACACGAAAACTACAAGAAACAGAAGGAGGCGGAACTCTTCCAGCAGAAACTCTCGTTCTTCTCGAATATCGTACACGAGATCAAAACCCCGCTGACGGTGATCCACACGCCCCTGCAGCAGATACAGGCCTCGGAGCACCTCAGTCAGGCCGATCGGGACAACCTGCAGGCGATCTGCAGCAGCACGCACTATCTCGACCAGCTGGTCCGCGAACTCCTCGATTTCGTACGGGTCGAAAAACACGGCTACAAACTCGACATCAAACCGATGAACATCGTCGAGCGCACCGGGTTCCTCTGCTCGACGTTCCGGGAGACGGCCAAGGCGCGCAACCTGCGGCTCACGTTCTCGGCGGAAACGGACGACATCCGCATCGACGCGGACGAGTCGGCCCTGATCAAGATCCTCAGCAACCTGCTGCACAACGCCCTGAAATATGCGGAATCCTACATCGAGGTAAACGTCCGGCCGCACGACGGGACGGCGACGGTCGCCATCACCAACGACGGACAGGCGATCTCGCCCGAACAGCGTTCCGAGATATTCAAACCTTTCGTGCAGTACGACAACGCCCCCGGGTCCCGGAGCTTCGGCATCGGACTGCCCCTCGCGCGGTCGCTCGCCGAAATGCACGCCGGGACGCTCGAACTCGCCGACGACCCCCTCCGCACCACGTTCGTGCTGACGCTCCCGGCCGCGGCATCCGTTCCCGAAACGCCGGCGCCGCAGGAAGTGCCGGCGCCGCAGGACCGGTCGCTGCCGCTGCTGCTGCTCGTGGAGGACAACCGGGAGCTGACGGCCTATCTCAAGCACAAACTCGACGCCGACTACCGGGTCATCGCCGTACACGCGGCTGAAAAGGCCGTCGAGGTGCTGCGGGAACAGGAGGTGGACATCATCGTAACGGACATCGCCCTGCCCGGCACGAACGGCATCGATCTCTGCCGCACGGTCAGCACGGATTTCGATCTCTCGCACATCCCCGTCATCGTGACGTCGGCCATCTCGGACACGGCGACGAAGATCGCCTGCATGGAGGCCGGGGCCAGCACCTATATCGAAAAGCCCTTCGGACTCGACTACCTCGCGGCCTGCATCCGGGCCATTCTGGACAAGCGCGCCCGGCTGAAGGAGAGCTACCAGAACACCCAGGAACCGCTCGATCCGAAACAGTTCGGACTGCAGAGCGCCGACGAGGAATTCCTGCGACGGATCGACGAACTGATCATGCAGCACCTCAACGAACCGGCTTTCTCCAGCAAACAGATCGAAGAGGCGCTCTTCCTGAGCCGTTCGACCCTGATCCGCAAGGTCCGGGCGCTGCTCGACACCACCCCGAACGACTACCTGAGGTCCAAACGGCTCTCGATCGCGGCCCAGCTGCTCGCCCAGAACAAGTGCCGGATCAGCGAAGTATGCTTCTCCGTAGGATTCAATTCCCCCTCCTATTTCGCCAAATGTTTCAAGGAGCAGTTCGGCGTATCGCCGGCCGAATATCAGAAACAGTAGTCCCCGGCTGCCGTAAAATCGCCGATAAGACGATTTTTCCAACCGATGCGACGATTTTTCCATTCCCGGTCCGCCCCGTTCCGTCGTAAAACAAAAGCTCCTACATTTGCCGATGAGGACCTCAACGCTTTCATGCAGCCGACCGAACGGAATTCGGATCAACCTAACATCAACCTCTATGAAAAATCTCAAACTATTCCGTGCAGCAGGAACCGGAGCCCGATGGCTCTTCGCCGCCTGCTTCACGCTGCTCTGCTGTCAAAGCCTGTGTGCGCAAACGCAAAAAAATGCGGACCACGCCTGTACGGTCCGTATTCTGGACGACGACGGGAATCCCGTCTCCGGCGCCGCCGTCGTCGTGAAAGGCTCGAATACGGGCGAAATCTCCGACGCCAAAGGCTACGTCCGCTTCCGCAGCATTCCGCGCGACGCCACGCTGCTGGTGACCTACCTCGGAATGGACGACCGCGAGGAGCCGGTCAACGGCCGTTCGGCATTCGACATCAGGCTCTCGCAGGGCAGCCTCGTGATGGACGAACTGGTCGTAGTCGGTTACGGCGTACAGCGCAAACGCGATCTCTCGGGAGCCGTAGCCCAGGTCAAGGGCGATCTGATCAACGAATTCGCCAACGTCTCGGTGGCGCAGGCGCTCCAGGGACGTGTCTCGGGCGTGCAGATCAACCAGCTCAACGGACAGCCCGGAGCGGCCATCCAGGTCCGCATCCGCGGCGCCAACTCGATCAAAGGCGACAACGAACCCCTGTGGATCATCAACGGATTCCCCGGCAACATCAACATGATCAACACGTCGGACATCGAGTCGGTGGAGATTCTCAAGGACGCCTCGGCGACGGCCATCTACGGTTCGCGGGGAGCCAACGGCGTAGTGATCGTCACGACGAAGGGAGCCAAGGAGGGTAAGATCCGGGTGAGCTACGACGGCAGCGTCGGCATCCAGACCCTCTACAAGCAGATGGACGTGCTCAACGGCGACGAATACATGACCTACCTGAACGAGAAGGCCCGCATCAACAAGCAGCCGGAGGTCTTCACGCCCGAACAGATCGCCGCCAACGTGTGGAACACCAACTGGCAGGACGAAATCTTCCGGTCGGCCGTGATCACCAACCACGCCGTGGACATCACGGGCGGCGGCCCGACTTTCAAGGGATCGCTCGGCCTGAGCTACTTCGATCAGGACGGCATCGTCAAGAAGGGCGGATACGAGCGCATCTCGATCCGCACGAATCTCGAATACAGCATCTCGAAATACGTCACCGCTTCGGCGAACATCATCTTCAGCCGGTCGAACCACGACCAGATGAACTCGCAGGGCGGCAGCCGCGGCACGACGGTGATCAACTCGGCCCTCACGGCCTCGCCCCTCGCCACGCCGCATTACGACGACGGTTCGTGGAACGACTTCCAGACGCAGCCCACCGCCGGCATGAATCCCGTGGCCTATCTGCACGAGGTGAAAAACCGGCGGTATGCGAACCGGCTGCTGGCCAACGCCGCCCTGACCGTGAAACCGGTCGACGGGCTTTCGATCCAGGTCGCCGCCAACGTGCAGAACAGCCAGGCGCGGAGCGACTATACCCGCTCGCTCGCCTATCCGAACTACGACGGCGCGGCGTCGATCGACTTCAACGAGGTGGTCGACATCACCAGCAACAACATCATCACCTACGACAAGGGCTTCGGCCGGCACCACCTCAACGTCATGGGCGGCATCACCTACGAGCAGAGCGTATCCAAGTCCGTCGGCACGGGAACCGCATCGGGATTCCTGAGCGACGTGGTGGAATCCTACGACCTCGACGCCGCCGACGTCAAGGGCCTGCCCACATCGGGTTACTCCGACTGGCGTATGCTCTCGTTCCTGGGGCGCATCAACTACAATTTCGACAACCGCTACCTGCTCACCGTTAACTTCCGGGCCGACGGTTCGTCGCGCTACAGCAAGGGCAACAAATGGGGCTATTTCCCCTCGGCGGCCGTCGCCTGGCGCATTTCGCAGGAGCAGTTCCTCCGGCAGGCCGACTGGCTGTCGGACCTCAAGCTGCGCGTCGGTTACGGCGTGACCGGCAGCACCGCCATCTCGCCCTATTCGACGCAGAACACGCTCGAATCGGTCAACGTCGTGTTCGACAAGACCACCACCGTAGGCTACGCCCCCAAGAACACCTATCTCGGCGACCTGCGCTGGGAGACCACGGGGCAGTGGAACGTGGGTCTCGACCTGGCGCTGCTGAACAACCGCATCCGCCTGACGGCCGATTACTACCACAAGAAGACGACCAACCTGCTCAACGACGTCGAGATGCCCCGGTCGAGCGGTTACACCACCGCCCTGCGCAACGTCGGAGCCATCCGGAACGCGGGCGTCGAACTGCAGCTCGACACGCGCATCATCGACAAGGCCGTGAAATGGGATTTCGGGGTCAACCTGTCGGTCAACCGGTCGAAGGTGCTTTCGCTCTCCGAGGACAAGGACATCTTCGGCAGCACGGTGAGCAACACCATCATCAGCGACCAGCTCAACCTGATGCGCATCGGCGAACCGATGTACGTCTTCTACGGCTACGTCGAGGAGGGATACGACGACAACGGACAGCTCGTCTACAAGGACCTCGACGGCGTGGACGGCATCACGCCGGCCGACAAGACGATCATCGGCAACCCGAACCCCGACTGCCTGCTCAACTTCAACACGGCGGTCAGCTACAAGGGATTCACGCTGAGCGCATTCTTCCAGGGCTCGATCGGCAACGACATCTACTCGCTCAGCATGGCCTCGGCCGCCTACGACTACAGCTCGAACGCCAACACCCTGCGCGAAGTGCTCTACAACCACTGGACCCCCGAAACGCCCCATGCCAAATATCCCAACCTGCGTCAGGACATCGCGCTGAAGATGTCGGACCGCTTCGTCTACGACGGCACCTACATGCGTCTGAAAAACCTCGAACTGAGCTACAACATCCCGTGCGGCAAGAGCCGCGCCATCAGCAAGGCCCGCGTCTATGTCAGCGCCCAGAATCTCTGGACGATCACGTCGTATCCCTTCTGGGACCCCGACGTCAACGCCAAGGGCGGCAGCACGTCGCTCGCCCAGGGCATCGACGCCAGCTGCTACCCGGGCGCCCGGACCTTC
The DNA here is from genome assembly GCA_949840605.1 of uncultured Alistipes sp. Next base: position 6,112 of record CATKXN010000077.1, on the reverse strand, counting down.
ACCCTGGGATGCCGGCTTGTTTTCTAACGACCTAACCACCGTAAACCATGAAACACATCCTATTCATATTGCTGGCCGCCGCCGGTATCGCCACGTCGCTTCCGTCGTGCGAAAAATGGGAATTCCTCGAGGAGCATCCCAAAAAGGTAGACGCCACGACCTTCATGTCCAATGCGGCAGAGGTGCAGAGCGTCATCAACTCGATCTATTATCAGCTGCGCCGCCAGGTGGGATTCGGACGCTACCTCTCGGTGCTGAGCGAAAGCCTGGCCGACTACTGCTACGGACGGGGAAACTACGCCACCTCCTACGCCACGGGCCTCACCTCGGGCGGAGTGACCTTCACGAACGACACGTGGGCCGTTCTCTACCGCGCGATCCGCTTCTCGAACGAGATACTCTCGCAGATCGGCGATGCGAAGCTCTCGCAGATCGAATACGACCATCTGAGCGGCGAAGCACGCTTCCTGCGGGCTTTCAGCTACTCGTACCTGGCGCGTTACTACGGCGCCGTGCCCTTCTTCGACGAGCACAACATGAGCGACTTCAACAAGCCGCGCACGCCCGAACGCGACATTTGGGAATTCGTCGCCCGGGAAGCCGCCGATGCGGCCGGCCTGCTGCCCGAAAGCGTCGCCCAGGCAGGACGCCCCGCCCGCTATGCGGCGCTGATGCTGGAGACCGAAGCCCTGCTCTACCTCGAACGCTGGGGCGAGGCCGCTACGGCCGCCGGCAAGGTGGTCGACTCGGGACGCTACGGACTGGTGGAAGTCTCGAAAGCCGACGATTTCGAAAACCTCTACGGAACGGCCGCCAACGCCACCCGTGAAGAGATCTTCTACTTCAAATACAACCAGGACGACGGCAACAACTTCATGGCGATGTACCTTTGCCGTCCGAACCCGGTGCGCGACGGCGGAAACGTCGGCATCTACACCGACTACGAGAAAAACGTCTTCGTCAAGAACTGGGACAAGGCCGACCTGCGCTACCAGTACAGCCTCTGGATTCAGACCGGCAACGGTACGCTCAATTCGCTGACGAAAACGGGCATGATCTGCCTGAAATTCCGCGATTACAACAGCACGGGGGCCGCCAACGACTTTCCGGTGTACCGTTATGCCGACGCGCTGCTCTACTACGCCGAAGCGATCTGCCGCCGCGACGGGAAGCCCGACGAAACCGCTATGGAGGCCCTCAACCAGGTGCACCGCCGCGCCTACGGTCTGAAACCCACGCGTCCGCAGGGTTCCGATTTCAAGCTGGCCGACTACGCCACGCAGGACAAGTTCATGGAGCTGCTGCTTCAGGAACGCGGCTATGAAACCGCCTTCGAAGGGAAACGCTACTGCGACCTGAAACGCTGCGGCAAACTGGCCGAATACGCCGTCAGGGCGGGCCGTGTCAAGGCCGAATCGGAGGTGGGACCCGCAGCCTACTGGTGGCCCGTACCCGCCGACGAATTCAACTACAACACTTCACTCGATCCGACCAAGGATCAAAACCCCGGATATTGACAGAACACCATGAAAAAACTGATTATCTATTTCACGATCGCACTTTTCGCCGCAGCCTCCTGCGGCAAGGAAACCCCGGCCCCGGCGCAGCGCTGGTCGCAGGAGCGCGCCAACGCCTGGTATGCGGAACAGGAGTGGCCCGTGGGCTTCAACTACGTCGCGGCCACGGCCATCAACCAGTTCGAAATGTGGCAGGCGGAGAGTTTCGATCCGAAGACCATCGACTACGAGATGTCCAAGGCCGAGGAACTCGGGTTCAACACGGTCCGCATTTTCCTGCACGACATGGTGTGGGAGGCCGATCCCGCAGGATTCAAGCAGCGCATCGACGCATTCCTCGAAATCTGCCGCAAGCACGGGATCAAAACCATCGTGACCTTCTTCACCAACGGCGGCCGGTTCGAAAACCCGCAGCTGGGCAAGCAGCCCGAATCGATCCAGGGCATCCACAACTCGCAGTGGATACAGAGCCCCGGAGCCCCGTCGGTCAACGATCCGGCTTCGTGGCCCCGCCTCGAACGCTATGTCAAGGACATCATCACGACGTTCCGCGACGACGACCGCATCCTGTTCTGGTGCCTCTACAACGAACCGGAGAACTTCAAGCAGGGCGCCCGCAGCCTGCCGCTGCTGCGCGAGGTCTTCAAATGGGGACGCGAGGCGAACCCCTCGCAGCCCCTCTCGTCGCCGCTCTGGATATGCCCCGGCGTACACGGCACGCGCAGCAATTTCCCGATCGTCTCGTTCCTCGGCGAGAACTGCGACATCATGACGTTCCACTGCTACTACGGTCCCGAAGAGATGGAGACCTTCATCTCCATGATGAAGCAGTTCGGGCGGCCCATGATCTGCCAGGAGTACATGGGGCGTCCGCGCTCGACCTTCGAGGAGATCATGCCCATACTCAAACGCGAGCAGGTCGGGGCCATCAGCTGGGGGCTCACCGCCGGAAAGTGCAACTTCCATCTCCAGTGGTCGAGCAAGGCCGGCGATCCCGAACCCGAGATCTGGTTCCACGACATCTTCCGCCTCGACGGCACCCCGTACAGCCAGCGGGAGGTAGACTTCATCCGTTCCATGACGCAAGACAAAACCATGAATAACCGCTAATTCCACCGAATATGAATCTTCGACACAACATATCCAGCCTGCTGCTGCTTGCGCTGGCCCTCTCGACGGCCGCCTGCTCCAAGCCGTCGGCTGACGAAAACCCCAATCCCAAACCGGGTACGGGCGGCAGCGACCCCGCGCCCGTCGATACGGAGATCACTTCGATCCACGACCTGAACGCGACGCTGGGATACCTCAATTCGCACGCCAACGAATGGCAGGGCAGTTCGCTCGAAATGGATTTCCGCTCCTTCATGAAGCTGGAAAAACCCCTGCTTTCGGCCGTGAACGCCCGCTATCCCCGCATCAAGAAGCTCAAAGACAACACCTTCCTGCTTATCTACCAGCAGGGACCGTCGGCCCATGATGTCTATTACGCCCGCAGCAAGAATTTCATCACGTGGCAGAACGCCGACGAACAGCTCTTCGCCAAGACGGACATGAAGCAGTACGAAAGCAATGTCGACGACCGCGTGCTTTTCACTTCGGCCGATGCCATAGTGCTCGACAACGGAGACATTCTTGCCTTCGCCTCGTTCCGGCTCAACAAGGGATACAGGCTCAACCCGCTGAATAACGGCATCATGATGCGCCGTTCGTCCGATAACGGAAAGACCTGGAGCGACACTCAGATCATCTACCGCGGCACCACCTGGGAGCCGTCGGCCCTCCAGCTTTCGACCGGAGAGGTACACGTCTATTTCACGGATGCGAACACCACGACGGGCAATTCGGGCACGTCGCTGCTCCGTTCGACGGACCGCGGAGCGACCTGGACCACCATCGGCAAAGTCATCCGCCAAAAGGCCGGAACAGCCACAGACGGATCGGGAACGGTGATTTTCACCGACCAAATGCCCGTGGCCATCCAACTGAACGGATCGGAACGAATCGCCGTAGCGTTCGAGTCCCGGTTCGGACGCACGGGAACCTCCGAGGACAAATACCACCTGGGACTGGCCTATTCGAACGACAACTGGGCGGCAGGTCCTCCGGCAGGCGACGAAGACAGCCCCGCCGAGCGGCAGAACAACATCTTCCTGAATCAGGCGGCGCCCTATCTACGGCAGTTCCGCTCCGGAGAGACCGTTCTTTCATGCAACATCAGCGGCGTATTCAACATGCGAATCGGGGATGCGAAGGCATGGTCGTTCAGCGATCCGATGCCGGGATTCCCAGGCAGGGGTTCGTGGGGTTCGATCGAACCGGTCGACGACCACACGCTCGCCGCAGTATTCCCGGATGCATTCACGCAGACGATCGACGGTAAGGAAACCGCCAGCGCCCGCATCCAGCTGGCGAAATTCGTCCTGAACCACCGCATCAACGCCACGCAGTTCACCCCCGCCCTCGTCGGCAGCAGCGCCCATTGGAAAGACGTGCAGGACGCCCTGTTCATCGGCAGCGTCTCGCAGGCCCAGGCCGTTTTCCGCTTCGCCTACGACGACGAAAACCTCTACTGCCTCGTGGAACGCCTCGACAGCGGACTCGACGCGGCGGACGGCATCGACCTGATGATCCAGAGCGGAAACGCCACCGGGGACCCGCTGATCCTGAAAATCACCCCCGACGCGGCCAAGGGCACGCTCGTATGCGACAACACGGCGGTGAAGTGCGCCGCGACCGTGCTCGGCACCTTCGACGAGACGGACAACGACCGGGGTTACGTGGTCGAACTCGCCATCCCGCGCGACCGGATCACCGTGGCCGCAGACCGCATACTCTTCAACGCCGTGCTGCACGACGCCGCCGGCGACGACACCTTCACGGGGCTGGCCGCCGCCAACTACGACAAATGGCTGCCCGTCGAGCTGAAAGTGCCGGCAGAACCCGTTCCCGAACCCGAACCGGGAGACGACGACAACGGCCGCGGTCCCGGATGGAGCAACGGCGACGAAGTCAACCCCTGGAAATAACCGTTAACAACCGAAAACATCATGAAAACACACCATATCATCGCCCTTGCGGCCACATTATGCGCATCGTTCGGATGTTCGCAGTTCGAGGAGGAAACCGACCTGCGGCAGCAGCCGGAGACGGACCTGTCGATCCGGTCGGTCGTCGCGGAGCCCATCGCGCAAACCCGCACGACGCTCGACAACCAGCGCAACGTCGTCTGGAAATCGGGCGACCGCATTCAGGTGTTCAGCACCGGAAATCCCTCCGGAGCCCCGTATGTCACCGCCTCGGACAACACCCGCACCGGTATTTTCGATCCGGTCGAAAGCTCGAAAACCGTCACCGACGCACAGCGTTATGCCGTCTATCCGGCCGACGCCCTGACGAAGGGGCTCTCGGGCGACACGTTCGAAATCGGACTGTCGGCGCTGGCCCGACAATCCTATGCGTCGGCCCTCGGCGCAGGCTCCGACATCGCGGCGCTGCCGATGGTGGCCGCGACCGGCGACAATACGTTCGAGTTCAAAAACGTCTGCGGCGGCCTGCTGCTGCGCGTCAACGACTACCAGGCGCTGGGCATCAAAATCGCGCGTATCGAAGTGACGGCCCGCGGCGGGGAGCAGATCGCCGGAAAGATCACGGTCGAGGCCGCGACGGGAACCCCGCAGCTGAGCCGGGGAACGACGGGGACCTCGGTGACGGTGGACTGCGGCAACGGAGCCAACATCTCCTCGAACGGCGACCTCTCGAAACCGGACGGATTCCTCGTTTTCCTGCCCGCGGGCACCTATGAGCAGGGATTCTCGTTCCGGATCACCGACACCGACGGCTGCCTCTACGAGATCGAGACGGCACAGGCCGTGACCGTGACGGCCGGCGTCGTAACACCGCTGCACAGCCTGCCGCTGACGCGCTATTACGGCACGGCGAACTGCTACCGGGCGGACGCCTCGGCCCAAACCCTCTCCATCGACGCCACGCCCTATTACACGTTCAGTCCGAACTATGTGCACGAGGGAATCCGCTGCACGGACGCTTCCGGCGCGCCGGCCGGCGTCCCGGCCAAGGCCCAGATCGTCTGGCAGCAGCCTGCCAACGGGGCTTCGGGCAGCGTGGTCGACGCCCCGGCAATGGAGGGCGCGACGCTGAAAGTGCCCGTCACCGGCACGAAGGGCAACGCCATCGTAGCCGTATGCAAAGCCGACGGGACCATCCTCTGGTCGTACCACGTCTGGGTCAGCGAGGCGCAGGACATAGCGTGCCGTTTCGAAGAGGCCGGTTCCTTCGAAATGCTCGACCGCAACTTGGGGGCCACGTCGACGACACCCAAGGACCGCAACGCCTACGGCCTGTTCTACCAGTGGGGCCGCAAGGACCCGTTCGCCCGCAACCTGACGGCGACGCGTCCGGGCAATACACCTTATGAAAGCGCTTCGAGCGACCTGGTGAAGACCGAAGACGCCACGGAGGCGACCGGAACCATCGCCTATGCGACGCGCAACCCGCAGACCCGCCTGCTGGCAGCCAAGGAGTGGTACGTCGGAGCGGGCGGCAACGACCGGCTGTGGGGCGGTGCGCCCGAGGGG
>CATKXN010000076.1 GCA_949840605.1 uncultured Alistipes sp. | reverse complement strand
TAGGAGGCGAATTTCTCCCAGTCGCCCCAGATCTTTTCGAGTACTTTCGGGTCGTGGCCGTTTTTCTTGCCGCCCTCGATGAACTTGGGTTTGAGGTGGTCCAGCTTGTCCTTGAGCTTCTTGCCCATGGCCTTGCGCAGCGTGTCCGACTCGCCGCGGGTGAAGTTGGCCAGCAGACGCGACAGCAACATGACCTGCTCCTGGTAGACCGTGATGCCGTAGGTGTCTTTCAGGTACTTCTCCATCACGGGGATGTCGTACTCGATGGGGCTGCGGCCGTGCTTGCGGGCGATGAAGTCCGGAATGTAGTCCATCGGGCCCGGACGGTAGAGGGCGTTCATCGCGATCAGGTCCTCGAAGGTCGAGGGCTGCAACTCGCGCAGGTATTTCTGCATGCCCGCAGACTCGAACTGGAACGTGCCGACGGTGCGGCCCTCGCCGTAGAGCTTGTAGGTCGCCGGGTCGTTGATGATCGTGAAGTCGTCGATGTCGATCTTCACGCCCTTGGTCAGACGGACGTTCTCCACGGCATCCTTGATGATCGAGAGGGTTTTCAGACCCAGGAAGTCCATCTTGATAAGTCCCGTGTCCTCGATCACCGAGCCTTCGTACTGCGTGACGAGCATCTTCTCGCCGGTCTCTTTGTCGTCGGCCGTCGAGACGGGCACCCAGTCGGTGATGTCGTCGCGGCAGATGATCGTGCCGCAGGCGTGCACGCCCGTGTTGCGGACGTTGCCTTCGAGCATCTTGGCATAGCGGATCGTGTCTCTTAGCACGGGATCGTCCGACTGCTCGGCGGCTTTCAGCTCGGGCACGTAGTCGATGGCGTTCTGCAGGTTGAGCTTCTTGTCCGGAATCTTGTCGGGAACCAGTTTGCAGAGGCGGTCCGACTCCGACAGCAGGAGTTTCTGCACGCGCGCGACGTCCTTGATGGCCAGCTTGGTGGCCATCGTGCCGTAGGTGATGATGTGCGCCACCTTCTCCTTGCCGTATTTCTGCGTCACCCAGTTCAGCACGCGGCCGCGGCCGTCGTCGTCGAAATCCACGTCGATATCGGGGAGCGAGATGCGGTCGGGGTTCAGGAAACGCTCGAACAGCAGGTCGTAGGCGATGGGGTCGATCTGCGTGATGCCGAGGCAGTAGGCCACGGCCGATCCTGCGGCCGAACCACGGCCCGGACCCACAGAGACATCCAGTTCTTCGCGGGCGGCGCGGATGAAGTCCTGCACGATGAGGAAGTAGCCCGGGAAACCCATCGTCTTCATGATGTGCAGCTCGAATTTCAGCCGTTCCTCCTGCTCCTCGGTCAGCCGGTCGCCGTAGCGCCTGCGTGCGCCCTCCATCGTCAGTTTGGCGAGGTAGTCGGCCTCGAACTTGATACGGTAGAGTTTGTCGTAACCTCCTAACTTCTGAATCTTTTTGATCCCTTCTTCCTCCGACATCACCACGTTGCCGTTCTCGTCGCGCGTGAACTCTTCGAAGAGGTCCTGCTCCGTGAGCCGGGCGCGGTACTCCTCCTCGGTGCCGAACTCCGCGGGGATTTCGAAGTTGGGCATGATCGGCGCATGGTCGATCGAGTAGCACTCGACCTGGTTGCAGATGTCGACGGTCGTCGCCATCGCCTCGGGGTCGGTTTCGCCGAAGATCGCAGCCATCTCGGCCGTCGTTTTCAGCCACTCCTGCTTGGAGTAGAGCATGCGCTTGGGGTCGTCGAGGTCCTTGCCCGTCGAGAGGCAGATCAGCCGGTCGTGCGCTTCGGCGTTGTCCTCGTCGACGAAGTGCACGTCGTTGGTGCAGACCATCCGCACGTCGTGCTTCGCGGCCAGTTCGCGCAGGTGTTTGTTCACATGCAGCTGCATGGGGTAGGCCTCGTGGTTGGCCCGTTCGACAGTGGCCTTGTGCAGCTGCAATTCGAGGTAATAGTCGTCGCCGAAGATTTTTTTATGCCATCGGATCGACTCTTCGGCCTTTTCGAGATCGTTCGCCGTGATGGCGCGCGGCACTTCGCCGGCCAGACAGGCCGAGCAGCAGATCAGCCCTTCGTGGTACTTCTCCAACTCCGTGCGGTCCGTTCGCGGACGCATGTAGAAACCCTCGGTCCACGCTTTCGAAACGATCTTTATGAGGTTGTGATAGCCTTTGAGGTTCTTGGCCAGCAGAATCAGGTGGTAACCGCTCTGGTCGGGTTTGCCCTCCTTGTCGTACAGCCGGCGGCGCGCCACGTAGACCTCGCAGCCGATGATGGGCTTGAATGCCAGCTTGCGGCGCAGCTCCTCCAGCTCCTTCTCGCACCGGGCGATCTCCGCAGCGGGGTCGGCGCAGGTTTCCGTGCCGTCCCTGAGGGCGGCGATCCGGGCCTCGCATTCGGCAGCCTTGCCTTTGAATTTCCCCTTGACCTTCTGGACGTAGTTGTAGAACTCCTTGATGCCGAACATGTCGCCGTGGTCCGTCACGGCGATGCCCGGCTGTCCGTCGGCCATGGCCTTGTCCACGAGCCGTTGGATGCTGGCCTGCCCGTCGAGGATCGAATATTGGGTGTGTACGTGAAGGTGTACGAATTGCGGCATAGTTGCGTCACTGTTAATATGGCAAAACAAAGGTAGCCATTTTTCCGGTAATTTCTATGGCAGGGCTCTTGCATTTTATCAACAAAATGCTTAACTTTAACTATCCAACCAAAACCGGGAAATTATGCAAGACGACACGTTGGTTGTACTGGCGGAGTACAACACCATCACAGAGGCCGAAATCGCCAAGTCGATGCTCGACAGCGCCGGCATCTGGTCGACGATCCGCAACGAATACATGTCGGCCATCTATCCGATCGGCACCATGCCCGCCCAGGTCGTCGTCCGCGAGGAAGACTTCGAAAAGGCCCGCACGATGCTGCGCCACAGGTAAGGGAATGAAGAAAGGCTTCACCGCAAGCGTGAAGCCTTTTTATATTCGATTGTCTCCGGGACCGTCGGCCGCCCCTAAAACCGGCTTTTAAGCCGGTCAGTGGCTTTCGGGGATGTAGTTGCAGCGGAACTGGTAGGCCGTGCGTTGGGGCACGCCGCGGACCTTGCGGGGCGTCCATTTGCCCCGGCTGTTGCGGATCACGCGGATCACCTCCTTCGTAAGACGCTCGTCGGGCGATTCGACGACATCGCCGATGGTGATCCGGCCGTCGGGCTCGACGTAGAAGCGGACGTGAACCACGCCGCCGACATGCTTGAACCGGTCGTCGTAACGCACGCGCGTGCGCACCCACTCGAAGAAATTGGTATTCGGGTCCTCGCCCAGAAAGAGCAGGGGATCGGGGTCCTGCTTGCGGACGATCTTCTCGACCGGCAGGCGCAGCGTCAGCCGCAGCGTATAATCGACCTTGCGGCCCGCGGCATCCACCGCAGGCATCCAGCCCTTGAGGTGCGAGAACGCCTCGGTCAGCGCCTCGCGGGTCGCTTCGCTAGCTGCCGGGAGGTCCGTGCGGTCACGCCCCTCGGAGGCGTTGTCGCGGAACCGCCATTCGCTGACGCCGCCCGCGCTGTCCACTTTGAACGCTACCGCTACGCGCGGCGAGATCTCCGCGGCGGGAATTTGCCGATCCGCGGCTACCTTTTCGAATTCGCCCACGAGGCGGCGCATGAAATACTCTACGTCCGCGCCGTTGAATTTGGGCGGCGTCAGCTCCTGCTGGGCGGAAGCCCCGGTCCAGAGAGCCGCAAACAAGGTGATAAGCAACAATTTCATTTTCATCATTCGTTCCAGATTCGCCATGCCCCTTCGGCCTGCCCGACGAACATCGTCCGACCGTTCAGCACATGCGCCCCGCGCTGCTGCCCGTAGGCGAGAAACTGCGTCAGGGGCGGATTATAAACCAGGTCCAGCAAATAATGTTCCGGCGTGACGTAACCGTAGGGGATGCGCGGAGCGTCGTCAACGCGGGGAAAGGTCCCGACGGGCGAGGCATTGACGATCAGCCGGCTCTCCTCCACGACCTCGCACGGCAGATCGTCATAGGTGTAGTTGCCTTTCGATGCGTCGCGTGAAACCAGCGCAAAGGGAATGTCGCGTTCGGCGAGGGCGTATTGCACGGCCTGCGAAGCGCCTCCTGTGCCGAGAATCAGCGCCGCCGCGGGTTGTGCGCCACCCAGCAGTTCATCCAGCGCGGCCCGCAGGCCGATGATGTCGGTATTATACCCCGTGAGGCTTCCGTCCGCTGCGCGGCGGATGCAGTTGACGGCCCCGATGGCCTGCGCCTCGGGCGACACCGCATCCAGAAAGGCCATCACCTCGCGTTTGTAGGGAATCGTGACGTTCAGTCCGCAAAGCTCAGGCATACGCTCCAGCAGGGCAGGCAGAGCCTCGATCGACGGCAGTTCGTAAAGCGAATACTCACAGTCGGTTATTCCCTCCGACCTGAATTTCTCCGTGAAATAGGCCGCCGAGGCCGAATGGCCCAACGGCCGGCCGATCAATCCGAAACGCCGCATGGTCTATTCCTCCTGTTTTTTGACGACGATGCGGGCGATGAGCTCGATGCCGTAAATGGCCAGAAATCCCACGATGCCGAGCAGAATGGCCTGCACGAGCTGCGAGGGCAGTCCCGTGAGCTGTTCGAAAGTCCCGGGAGCGATGTTGTTCTGCACGAGCGGTTGTGCGACGCCGTGGCTGTCGAGATAGGTCTCCACGGTCTCCTTCCACGGCCACACCTTGTTGAGCGACCCGACCATGAAGCCCATCAGCACGGCCACCGTCACGTCGTGCCAGTGTTTGAGCAGCCACGACAGCAGGTGCGAGAACGAGATGATGCCTGCCGCAGCCCCGACGACGAAGACCGCGATGACGGGGATATCGAACACCCCGACGGCGTGCATGATGTATTGGTACTTGCCCAGCAGCAGCAGGATGAAAGCTCCCGAGATGCCGGGGAGGATCATGGCGCAGATGGCCACAGCGCCCGACAGCATCACGAACCACCAGTCGTTGGGTGTTTCGGCGGGCGTTGCGACGGTGATCCACCATGCTGCGGCGGCCCCGACGGCGAAAGCCAGCACGGTCCGCCAGTCCCAGCGTCCGATCTGCCGGGCGACGAGCAGTGCGGAGGCTACGATCAGTCCGAAGAAGAACGACCAGATGGCGATGGGGTGGTTCACGAGCAGGTAGGTCATCAGCCGGGCCAGCGAGAAGATCGCGACGGCGATGCCCAGCAGCACGGGCAGCAGGAAGCATCCGTTGATATGGCGCCAGAACTCGGCGAGGCGGAATCGTAACAGCAGCCTGAACGCCGTGGCGTCGACACGGCGGATCGAGTCGAGCAGTTCTTCGTAAATGCCTGAAATAAAAGCGATCGTGCCGCCCGAGACGCCGGGGACGACATCGGCCATACCCATGGCGCACCCTTTGAGCGCAAGTATGATGTACCGGGAGAATTTCATAAATCTGTCTGCGTTTTTGATGTGCCAAAGATACGGATAAAAAACGAGAATTAAAGCAGATCGGTACAAGAAGGTTGTGAACAAGCCATTTAGAGGAAAACAGATTGCTCAATCCATGTGCGGACGGTTTTTTCGTCGGCCCGATTGAGCAAACGGCCCTCTTTCCAGTCCAACGCCGGATAGGTGCGTCTCAACGTGGCCGCGCTGTTGGCAATCGAACTGCTGCCCGACGTGGCGAACGGAACGACCGTCTTGCCTTTCAAATCATGGTTTTCGATGAATGTATTTATGACGCGCGGGGCGAGGTCCCACCAGATCGGATAACCGATGAAAACGACGTCATAAGCCGATACGTCCAACCGTTTGCCGCCCAAAGCTGGTCGCGATTTCGGGTCATTCATCTCCACCGAACTGCGCGACTGCTTGTCGTTCCAGTCGAGGTCGGCATCGGTATAGGGTTGTGTGGGGATAATGGCATAGAGTTCCCCGCCCGTAGCAGCCGCCACATTTTCGGCTGCACGGGCCGTCGTTCCGGTCGCGGAAAAATAGGCGACGAGAATTTTATGATTCGATAGATTGCTGTTCATATCCTGTTTTTGTTGTGCGAAAGTTGCGGTCGTCATACCGACGACCGACAACAATACCAATAAGCATTTATACATGGGAAATCCGGTTTATTTCTGCAGTTTGTCGTATTCCTCGTCCGTGACGGGTCCGAGCCACTCGTTCGAGGCGTTCTCGCCGGGAATCTCGAAAGCGAGGTGTGCGAACCAACTGTCGGCCGCCGCACCGTGCCAGTGCTTCACGTTTGCCGGAATGTGGATAACCGTGCCGGGCAGAATCTCCTGCGCGGGCTTGCCCTCCTCCTGATACCAGCCGCGACCGGCAACGCCTACGAGCATCTGTCCGCCGCCTTTCGTGGCTTTATGGATATGCCAGTTGTTACGGCAGCGGGGCTCGAAAGTCACGTTCGAGAACGGAATCTGCCCGGTCGAAATCCGTGCGAGGTAACTGTTGCCGATGAAATACTGGGCGTAGGCCGTGTTCGGTTCGCCGATGGGGAAAATCATCTCCTGCTGAAAGCGTTCTTTTTCAGTCGCCGCATCGTCGTCCGCCCAGACCTCCTTCGCTACGCGGAACCCCGCCCACGCATTGGGCCAGCCGGCATAAAAGGCAGCCTGTGTCAGCAGTGCGGCAATCTCCCGGCGGGTGATGCCGTGCCGTTTGCCCATTTCGAGATGCGAACGGAACGAAGAGTCGATCAGCCCCTTGCCGAGCAGAATCGAAATGGTAATCATACTGCGGTCGTGCAGCGAAAGCGTCGAATCATTCCAGACGGCCTTGCCGAAAAGAATATCGTCGTTCAGCTCCGCGAATTTCGGAGCGAACTCGCCGAGCAGGGTGCGCCCGGCGGTCTGTCTGATTTTTTCCTGTGCCATAAGTGTCGTATGATTGAATACCGCAAGCATCACGGTGAATATAAGAATTATCTTTTTCATAAATCAATCCGCTTTGAAAGTCAGTAGATAATTGACGAACTCCGGGTCATAATGCGAGAAGAAAAGGCTTTTTCCGCTGTCCAAAGCAGCGATTGCCGCCATATCGTCGTCCGCAAGCGCGAAGTCGAACACCTCCATGTTCTGACGCATCCGCTCGATATGTGTCGATTTCGGAATCACGATGACGCCCCGTTGAATCAGATAGCGCAGAGCGACCTGCGCCGAACTCTTGCCGTATTTCTCACCGATGTTTACCAGCACGGGATTCGTGAACAGATTGTTCCGCCCCTCGGCGAAAGGTCCCCACGACATGATGCGGGTTCCGTAGCGCTCCATGATCTCCTGCGCCTTGCGCTGCTGGTTGAACACGTGCGTTTCTACCTGATTGATCATCGGTTTGATCTCCACATGTTCGGCCAGGTCGATAAAGCGGTCGGGATAGAAGTTCGACACACCGATGGCGCGTGCCTTTCCAGCCTTGTAGGCGGCCTCCATCGCCCGCCACGTCCCGTAATAGTCACCGAACGGCTGGTGGATGAGCAGCAGATCCACGTAATCGGCCTGCAACTTGCGCAGCGATTCGTCGATGGAACGTGCCGCCCGCTCCTCGCCGGCGTTGGTTATCCAGACCTTCGTGGTCAGGAAGATTTCGCTGCGGGGAATACCGCTCTTGCGTATGGCATCGCCCACGTTCTGTTCGTTGAAATAAGCCTGCGCCGTGTCGAGCGAGCGATAACCGACGCTCAGAGCATCTGCGACGCACCGTTCGCACTCCTCGGGTGTCACCTGATAGACGCCGTAGCCGAGAATCGGCATTTCGACGCCGTTGTGTAATTTTACTGTTTCCATGATAACGAATATTTTATAAATACGTCTGCAATAATTGATCGTTCAAAGTAAAGAGCCTGCAGGCTTCCGAGATTCTTCTTTTCTGTTTCCATGATATTGGGGCTGTTTGTTTTGTTTCTCTCTGCCGTTCCGCAAGACAGCTGCCCGAACAGAAGCAGCACACTCAATGCGATTCTTGACATATTTCTTTAGATTGACTTCATGAATTTTGCCGGAACACCTCCGACGACCGTATTCGCCGGCACACTTTTCGTTACGACGGCACCCGCCGCAATGACGGCATTGTCGCCGACGGTCACGCCTTGCAGAATCGCGGCGTTCGAACCTACCCATACGTTCCTGCCCAGCACGATGGGCGCGGGATAGGTGTGGCTGCGGTCTTCGGGGGCAAGTCCGTGGTTGAGTGTGGCGAATACAACGTTATGCCCGATTTGGCATCCGTCGCCAATCGTCACGCCGCCGTGGTCCTGAAAATGGCAGCAGGCATTGATAAACACATGTTCGCCGACGACGATGTTCTTGCCGAAATCGGCGTAGAACGGAGGAAAGACACGCAGCGATTGCGGCACCCGATAGCCGAACAGTTCGGAGAGCAATCCGCGCACTTCATCGGGCGTATGGTAAGCTGTATTCAAACGGAACGTGACGCGGCGCGCCTCGTCGCTCATCTCGTCCATGAAGCGGTGTATCTCTTCCGTGTCGAGTGCCTGCTTCGTATTTACATATTCTTTGAATTCTTCGATATTCATAATTCTTGCTGATATTCTATTTTTACCCGTATATCGCCGCCGACAGTCAAGGTTTCGATGCCGTTCCTGTCGATACGACCTATCTTTATCAAATCATTGCTGTGCGGCCAGCTCTTGCAGAAAATCGCCACATTGCCCCAAGGGGCATAAATCGTGATGTCGCCGGGCGTGGGAGCGCAACCGCGCGTTACTCCTTCGGTCGTCAGCGCCGGCGTGGGGTAAAAGATTTTTTCGGTCGTGTTGTTGTAGTCGCTCAGCGTAACCTCCAACGGCAGACGGGATAGGAAATCCCTGCCTGCGGCATGGTCCTCCATGGTGGCGGTAATCGTGCGGTCGCCGACCGTGATGTTCACTTTCAGGGAGGTCGCCTCCGATTCGTTCCGGCTCGCTCCGATTGCTTCGAGCCATGCCGGAACACGGGTTGTCGTTTGGGAGAGGGTCGAAGAGGTCAATAACAATGCCTGTTCTATTACCGTTGCATCGGAGCACAGAGTGCGTGCTTCACGGACCGAAGTGGAGATGCCGCTGCTGCCGCTCGTGGCGAACAGGGCAATCCGCTTGCCGGCAAGTTTTTCCGCATGCTCATGCAGAAAAGTTTGCATGGGAGTTGCCATGCTGCCGTGCCAGATGGGATAGCCTACGAATACGATGTCGTAGGCATCGAAATTTTCGACCGACGTTTTGATAGGCGGATAATCGCCCTGACGGATAGCCGCCAACTCGGCCTGCGCGCGTGAGAGCATCGAATGGTAATCGTTGTCGTAGGGCGTTTCGGGTTCGACCTCCAGCATGTCGCAGTCGAGCGTCGTCCGAATCTGTTGCGCCACACGCTCGGTGTTGCTCGTGCGTGAGCAGTAGAGTACCAGATACTTGCCGTTGCCTCCGGGAGTCGGTGTATCGTGGTTGTCACCGCCGCCGGGCTGTTCGGGCGTTTCGGGTTGTTCCGGGATAATCGGCTCTTCGTCATGGCCTCCGCAGGCGGTTTGCGACAGCAAAGTCAGCAACAGGAGCGGGATATATAACCATTTTTTCATATCGCACTTTGTTTTTTAGTCCAACTTTTTCTCATGCAGCCACTTCGACAGATGGTCTGCCACCTCGACATTGTTCAGGTCCGACATCGGGAAGTGGGTGTTGCCGTGCAGTCCGATTTCGGGCAGGTGAACGACTGTCACATCGCCGCCCAAGTCGTTGAGCATCTCCGCCCACCGGCGCATCAGGTGCAGGCGGCGCGTCCACTCGTAGATTTCGGGGCGTTCGTCCGTCTCGAGCAGATTGTCGCCGTAATAGACGATGATGGGGATTTCGGTGTACTTCCTGAAATCGGACATCGGAACCTCCATGCCCTCCGTTTTCTTCGAGAGGGTCAGCACCTTGCCCTCCTCGGGAACCTGCCCTTCGGGAAACGGAATGCCGCCGCCCGGCTCGTAGGAAACGATCGCCCGGATATTGTCCGTCTTCAGCAGCGTCCGCCAGCCGACGGGACCGCCCTGCGAGTGGGTGACGAATATCGCCGGACCTATCTTGTCGAACAAGGAGGCATAGGCATCGGAATAGACCTCGAAATCGACCGGACCGACATTGGGTGTCATCTGGCGGAAATACTGGTTCAAAGCCTCCTCGTCGCGGCTGAACTGCACGCCCTCGAAATAATCGGGCCAAATCCCCACCCGGAAGCGGTTGAACCATACTTCTTCATCGAAAGCGGGGAAAATCGTCGCCTCCTCCGTACTCCGTCCGGCATTGCCGCGCCGGGGCTGATCGACAAGATAGGTCGTAAAACCGCGCCGCAGGAAGATGTTCTGAAATCCCTCGCGTCCGTCGGGCGTCGTCTCCCACGTCTTGGAGAACTGACCCACGCCGTGGGCGAATACGAGCGGATACCGCCGCGCACCGACCGGCTTCTGATAGAACACGTAGGCATGGTCGCCGTGAAAGGTGCGTCCTGACGAATCGGTCAGCACCGTGCCGCCTACGGCAAAACTGCCTTGTTCCTCGATGCGCAGGATGCTGTCCTCTTGCATTCCGCATCCCGCCAGCCAAGCCGCCGTAACTATACAGAAAAGAATCGTCTTGTTCATAGCAGTCTCTATTTTTGTATCTTCGATTCCTGCAAGGCATCGTAACGGCTGCCCACTACCGGGATGACGGCGACGGCTTGTTCCAGTTCCGCCATTTCTTCCGCCGTAAACACGATGTCGCCGGTACGCAGGTTCTCTTCGAGGTGCGAGCGTTTCGTCGTGCCGGGAATGGGAACGATGAACGGTCGCTTGTTCATCAGCCATGCCAACGCCACCTGCGCGGGCGTGATGCCCCTCGTTCTGCCGAAAGCGTTCAGCACCTCCACAATACGGGTGTTGGCGCGGATGGCGTCGGGCTGGAAACGCGGCAGCGTTTGGCGGTTGTCGTTCGTTGCGTCGAACTGCGTGTATTCATTGATAAGCCCGCCGAGGAATCCCCGGTTGAGCGGACTGTACGGCACGAAACCGATACCCATTTCCTCACAGAGTGCCAGTACGCCGTTCTCCTCGACCGTGCGGTGCATCAGGTGGTATTCGCTCTGAATCGCCGTGACGGGGCAGATTTTGTGCGCCCGGCGAATCGTTTCCGCATTGACCTCGCACATCCCCCAATGCAGTATCTTTCCCTCCTTAATCAGTTCTGCGCATGTTTCCGCCACGACCTCGATAGGCGTATTCGGGTCGCTGCGATGCTGATAGAATAGGCCGAGCGTTTCGACGCCGAGGTTGCGGAGCGAGTTTTCGCACACGCGGCGGATGTTGGCAGGCGAGCTGTCCTCTTCGGTCTTGACCTGCACGCCGTTCACGAATTTATGTCCGAATTTCGACGAAACGAATACCCGGTCGGTATGACCTTTCAGCGCCTTTCCCGTCAGGATTTCGTTTTTGTGATAACCGTAACTCTCGGCTGTGTCGAAGAGCGTCACGCCCCGTTCGACGGCTTCGTGAACCAGCCGGATGCACGCCTTCTCGTCGGGCGACTGACTGCGGTGGTGGTTCAGCCCCATGCAGCCGAAGCCCATTGCCGAGACGGTGAAAGCCGCCTTGCCGTTACCTAACATGCGCTGCGCCCGTACCGCCGCCATGCCTGCCGGAATCTCTTTCATGCTGTGTCCGGTCAGAGCCTTTTCGGCTGCCGAAACTTTATTCAAAGTAGGTTCCATACATACGGCAGCACCCGTAACTGCCGCCAATTTCAGAAATCCCCGGCAGCTCATCTTCGGACGGATTTCATTGTTCCGCTCTTTTTTCATATTGCAAAATTACAGCGTCCCTTCCATCCCGCCGGTATCAATTCTACGGTTTGTATAACCAATTTTACCGATTGCGGGAATATGCCGTCGGCATATCTGTGAAATTGGTCATCTGACAGGTGATTTCGATACATGCCGTACCGGCGGGTGTTCGTACCTTTGCAATGATTGAAAGCGGAATGGAGATCCGTTGTGAAAATACGTTATATTTGTAATCGGATTAAAGAGAATGGATTATGAGCGACATCATGAAAATAGACACCGTCCAGCAGTACAACGATTATTTCGGGGTGGAGACCTGCCACCCGCTGGTCAGCGTCATCGAAGGAAGCCTGGCGAAGCCGCTGCGTTATGGCCGGAAGTTATACGGCTTGTATGCCGTCTTGCTGAAAGATGCCGTGTGCGGCAGTTTGAAATACGGGCAGAGCATCTACGACTACCAGCGGGGAACCATGCTGTTTCTCGCTCCCGGTCAGGTGTTGGGTTCGGAAGACGACGGACAGTTGCACCAGCCCGAGGGATGGATATTGACCTTTCATCCCGAATTTCTGCGCGGTACGCCGCTGGCGGGCATGATGAAGGAGTATTCTTATTTCGCCTATAACGCCAACGAAGCCCTTCACCTCTCGGAGCAGGAGCGGCGCACGGTCATCGAATGCATGGCGAAAATCCGCACGGAACTGCAATATCCCGTCGATAAGCACAGCAAATCGCTGATCGCCGACAACATCAAACTGCTGCTCGACTACTGCATCCGTTTCTACGATCGTCAGTTCATCACCCGTGAAAATGCCAACCACGATATCCTGACCCGCTTCGAGAACCTGTTGGACGACTATTTCGCCTCGGGCAAGGCCGCCGAACAAGGGATGCCATCGGTACAGTACTGTGCTGACACGCTTTGCCTTTCGGCCAACTATTTCAGCGACCTCGTGAAGAAGGAGACCGGAATGTCCGCCCTGAAACACATTCAGCAGAAGATGCTCGACGTGGCGAAGGAGCGGATGTTCGACACATCGAAATCCATCAGTGAAATATCCTACGAACTGGGATTTCCCTACCCGCAGCATTTCAGCCGTTGGTTCAAGAAAATAGCGGGATGTACCCCCAATGATTATCGGATGCTGAATGCCTGAAACAAAGGGGCTGTCTAACAAGTCCGAATTTTACGATTTCACCCCCGTCAGAACAAGCTCTGGCAGGGGTGATTTTCATTTTCGGGGACTTGTTAGACAGCCCCT
>CATKXN010000075.1 GCA_949840605.1 uncultured Alistipes sp. | reverse complement strand
ACGGCCCCCGCGGAAAGGATACCGTCGGGATTGGAGACATAGCGCCGCCGGTCCATACGCTGGACATTGGGAATCTCGTCCGGGCGGTAGGTTCCCGCAAGGACGGACAGCGTGCCGGCGAGCAGCTGGCAATGGATCGCGATCTTTCTCATAACCTCGAAACAATGATAGTAAAAAGCGGGACAAGTGCAAAACGAACCTATTCCGGTTCAGCAAAACCTCCCGACCCGCTAAAAGACGGGTTTTAGGCTGCGAACAGTCCGTCAAGCCACTGTCCGTCCTATTCCGCGCCTTCATGTTAGTGTCGTTACTGCAAAAACTTTTCCGCAAAAGCGAAAAAAACGACGGCACACCCCGCAGGTATGCCGCCGCACCGTCTGTCCGCCGGGCCGGATCTCAGAACCGGAATCCCAGATAGAACCGGACGGAACTGGTCCTGAACTTGCGGTCGGGAACTTTCATCCGGTCCATCACATCGCCCATCGAGGGAGAGTCGCCGTCCGTCAGGTCGTCTTCGTCGAAAGCCGACTCGTCGAATTTCAGCCCGTCGTATTTGGCCGTGCCCCAGCGCCACTCGACGCCCAGCGAAACGACCTTCCAGGCAAGGGTGCAGCCGGCATTGCAGAAGGTCACGTAATGATGGTGCACGGTCTCTTCCATATAGAGGAGCGAATAGGACGGCGTGACGCGGAAATAGCCACCGATTTTCAGATGATGCACGGGGTTGACCGTCACCGAAGGTCCGAGCTGCATGCCGATCTCGGCCTGGTGCACATCGGACGAGATATCCTCGGCAGAGGATTCGTCGAACATCTCTATCGCGGACTTGGCGTAGTTGATGTCCATCCACGACCAGTCGAGGCCGAATTTCAGCATCCCGAACAGCGGCTTGCGATGCAGATAGTAGGTTTTGCCCCAGCACAGCGAGGCTCCGAAATCGCTTTCGAGCTCCCCGCCGTAGGTTTTGTCCGCAAGCTTTTGCCGGACATACCCCAGGTTGAAATACTTGGCGCGGTCCTTCCAGACGGCGCGGTTCAATTCAGACCTCTCCGTATCCTCAACACGCGAAGAGAGCGCATCGACTACCTGCTGCAAGGAGTCCAGCCGGCGGGAATCCCCGTCGGTTCGGGCCGATTCCTGCGCATACGCTCCATAAGACACGGCGCATAGGACCAGCGTACAAAAAAAGAGTTTCTTCATTTGCATAAACATTTTTGAGATTATAGAAAAGATGGATGAACAGAAGGCACGCGGAAACGCGCGGATGAAACGAATCATCCGCGGAACGCCGGCGGCAGGGCCGGCACGGTGGGTGTCAATTAGATTCGGGGGGGGGAATTACGGCGCAGAAGGTCCCGGACCGTCCGACGGTCCTGATCCTGAGAATATTTTGCGACGTAAAACATACACTGGCACTGCTTCGGTCCCTGCAAAGATACGAATAAGCCGAGAGAAAAAAGCAAGTTTGCTTGCATTTTTTCCGAGGCGGAGTATCTTCGGCGAAGCCAAAGTACGAATAAGCGAAGGCAAAAGCAAGTTTGCTTGCATTTTTTCCGAGGCGAAGTATCTTCGGCGAAGCCAAAATTACGGATAAGCGAAGGCAAAAGCAAGTTCACCTGCATCCGTCACTGCAAAAACTTTTCCGCAGCAGCCCAGAATACGACGGCGTCAGTCGAAACAGGCCGGGAACGCCAGCAGCTGACAGGCCAGGGCTTTGGCCATCCGTTCGTGACCCGCGGCGTTGGGATGGAGGCGGTCGGTCTGCCCGTCGCTGAAATAGCGGACCTGGGAATCGGCAACGGGATAAAGACCGCTGATGCTGTGAAGATCGATCACCGGAACCGCCCAGACGCTACCGGCCTCCCGGATTTTCGCGACGTAGGCATCGGCATAAAGCCCCAGCCGGTTGGGGTACGATTCGTCGGGCTGGACGTTCCGGTCGCTGAAACGCGCATAGCCGCGGTGGAGCGGCGTGAGCAGGATGACCTGCTTGGTCGGATAGTGCTCCTTGAGAAAGGCC
Organism: uncultured Alistipes sp.; assembly: GCA_949840605.1. Next base: position 11,186 of record CATKXN010000075.1, on the reverse strand, counting down.
AGCACGGCGTTGATCCGTCCGCAGAGGGTCCCGGGGTCCGCCGAAGGCGTGCGGCGCATCCGCGTTCCCACGGCGGGACCCGGCATCGGGCACTCCGTCTCCCGGACCTCGTACCACTCGCCCAGCGGCACGCCGGCATTGAAATCGTTGGTCCCGGCAAAGACGACGACAGCGTCGACGCCGTCGCCCCGCTCGGCGTACAGCTTCCGGGCCTGCCCCAGCACGTCGGACCACTGGTGCCCGTTGATCCCGTAGACGAAAGGCACGATGCCCAGCATCTCGGCCAGGTACTGCCAGTAGTTTTTCGTCGTGCCGATATGGCGCTCGTCCGTAATCGAATCGCCGAGAAAGGCGACCCGTTTGCCGGACCACTGATTTTGTACGAGGTTCATTCCGGCGGCGCTTTCCCGGTTCTTTCCGGACCCGTCGCCCGAGGCTCCCGCAGGCCCCGCAGCCAGCAGCAGAGCCGCCAGCAGACAAAATGTTTTTCGCATGGTTCGATCGGTTTGTTCTTTCATTCAGCGTGTCAGTATCCGGTAGCTCCACGGCGCCATGTCCTCCTCGACGCGCCCTCGGAGCTCGAAGGGTTCGCCCGTCATGGCGTCGGTGTACATCCCGGCGTAGATGCCCGTATAATAGTCGGCATGGATGGCGTAGGGCGAGAGGTTCATCACCGCCACGACGCGGTTGCCGGCCGTCTCGCGGACCATCGTCATCAGGCAGTCCTCGGCGTTGTTGCGGATCTCGATCATCGCCCCGCCCCGCTCTCCGGCGGCGAGGGCCGGATTGTCATGCCGCAGGGCCGTGAGGCGGCGGTAGAAGTCGGTGAAACCGTTGGCCCGGTATTCCCGTATCGGATCGCGGTCGAAGAAGGCGAACGAATGGTCGTAGCCGATCTCCTGACCGGTATAGATCAGGGGCAGGCCCCTCGGAACGACGAACGTGAAGACCGCCATGATCTCGCGGGCGTCGCCCATGCGGGTGAATTCCGATCCGTTCCACGTATTTTCGTCGTGGTTGGAGGTGAACACGAGCCGCATCGCCGAATCGGGATAGCGGCCGCGGTCGGCATAGATGTAGTCGCGCAGCGCCGTGACCCGCACCCGCTGCCGGGCGACGTCGTTCAGCAGGTGGTGCATCTCCCAGGCGTAGCAGGCGTCGAAGCCCCCCTCCTCGACCAGATTGCGCTCCTCGGCCTCGGCCAGCAGGAACAGGTCGGGACGGATGCGCCGGAGACGGCGGGAAGTCTCGGTCCAGAAATCGACGGGCACCAGCATCGCCATGTCGCAGCGGAAGCCGTCGACGGCGTGCCGCGCGACCCAGAACTCCATGGCGTCGCCCTGCGCCCGCCACACGCCGCGGTCGGCGTAGTTGAGCTTGGCGGTGTCGGACCAGTCCCACGGCACGGCGGGCTCTCCCGCGGCATCGCGTTCGTACCACGAGGCGGGCGCCTCGTCGATCCACCGGGCGTCGCGGGCCGTATGGTTGGTCACCCAGTCGAGCAGCACCTTCAGGCCGAGGCGGTGGGCCTCGGCGACGAAGGCGTCGAAATCGGCCATCGTGCCCATCTCGGGATTCACGGCGCAGTAGTCGCGGATCGAATAGTAGGAGCCCATCGATCCTTTGCGCGCGACCCGGCCGATGGGATAGACGGGCATGAGCCAGACGGCGTCGGCGCCGAGGTCTTTCAGGAAAGGAAGTTTCGCGGCGGCGGCACGCAGCGTGCCTTCGGGCGTGAGCTGGCGCACGTTCATCTCATAGATAACGGCCTGATAGCTCCATTCGGGATGCAGGGTTTTCAATGCACGATTCATGATTCACAATTCACAATTATCCGCTCCGCAACCAACTGACGCGTGCCGCGGACTTCGATCTCGAGGGGATCGCCCTCGTTCGAGACCTCGACGGCCGTTCGCGTGACCTTCACGGTGAGCACGCGGCCCCGGAAGTTGACCTTGAAAGCGAGCAGCTCCCACCCTTCGGGAAGCCGCGGTTCGAACGTCGGCACCCCGTTCCGGACGCGCATGCCCCCGAAGCCCTCGACCACCGAGAGCCACGATCCGGCCATCGAGGTGACGTGGCACCCTTCGGCGACTTCGCAATTGTAATCGTCGAGATCCAGCCGCGCCGTGCGCAGGTACATCTCACGGGCCTTGTCCATGTCGCCGAGGCGCGCGGCGAGGATGGCATGGACGCAGGGCGAGAGCGACGATTCGTGGACGGTGCGCGGTTCGTAGAAATAGAAATTGCGGCGCAGGGTGTCGAGGTCGAACTCCTCGCCGAAGAAATAGAGTCCCTGCAGGACGTCCGCCTGCTTGATGAAGCACGAGCGCAGGATGCGGTCCCACGACCATTTCTGGTTGATGGGGCGTTGGGCCGGATCGAGGTCCCGCACGAGCGTCTGCTCCTTGTCCAGGTAGCCGTCCTGCTGGAGGAAGATGCCCAGCTCCCGGTTCTCGCCGAGATACATATTGTCGGCTATGCGGTGCCACACAGCCGTCTCGGCGGCCTCGTCGAACGCCCGTTTCGCACAGATGCGGGCGTAGTCCGCAGGGCGGTTCTCACGCACCCACCGGGCCGCCCGGGCAGCGTAGCGCATCGACCAGCAGGCGATATAGGAGGTATACCAGTTGTTGTTGACGTTGTTCTCGTACTCGTTGGGGCCGGTGACGCCCAGCATGACGTATTTCCGCCGCGCTTCGGACCACGTGATGCGCTGCGCCCAGAAGCGCGCGATACCCACGAGCACCTCCAGCCCGCAGTCGGCGAGGTACTGTTCGTCGCCCGTATAGCGGATGTAGTTGTGTATGGCATAAGCGACGGCGCCGTTGCGGTGAATCTCCTCGAAGGTGATTTCCCACTCGTTGTGGCACTCCTCGCCGTTGATCGTGACCATCGGATAGAGCGCCGCCCCGTCGCGGAACCCCAGTTTGGCGGCGTTCTCGATGGCCTTGTCCAGCTGGTTGTAACGGTAGACCAGCAGTTCGCGGGCCACGGACTGCCCGGCGGTGGCCAGGTAGAACGGCAGGCAGTAGGCTTCGGTGTCCCAGTAGGTGACGCCGCCGTATTTCTCGCCCGTGAAGCCTTTGGGGCCGATGTTCAGACGCGTGTCGACCCCAGTGTAGGTTTGCAGGAGCATGAAGATGCAGAAGCGGATGCCCTGCTGCGCCGCAGGATCGCCTCCGATAGCGATGTCGCACCCGTGCCAGCGGGCCGCCCAGGCCTCCTCCTGCTCTTTCAGCAGGGCGTCGAAGCCCGTCCGCAGGGCGTCGGCGGCGACGGCGCGCGCGGCGGCGGCAAGTTCAGCAGGGGCATGGTTGAGCGACGAGCAGATGCCCGCATATTTATATAATATGGCCGTGCGGCCCGCGTCGCAGCGCACCGCGGCGGTATGGCGGACCTTTTCGGGCTGCGTCTCGCAGCGGAACTCCGCGCCCTCCAGCACCACGGCCTGCGCCCATGCGGCCTCGAAACCGCTCTTCCGGGTGCGGCTCTGCGTAACATCGCCGTCGGTGAGGACCGGTTCCCAGAATTTCTCGTCGTAGTTGGCGTCGGCATTGCGCACGTCGGCGTCGATATGGGGCGAGAAGGTGATCTCGGCGGCGCGGTTCAGCGGCGTGACGGCATAGCGGACAACGCCCAGTTCGCGGCGCGGCAGCGACAGGAAGCGCGTCGCCTCGACGGCGACCTCGGCGCCGTTGCGCATCGCGACCGTCATGCGGCGCGTCAGCACCGAACGGCGCATGTCCGTCTCGCGATAAAAGCTCTTCACCTCCGCGACCGTCGCCAGATCGAGCGGTTCGCCGTCGACCCAGACGTCGACACCGATCCAGAAGGCCGCGTTGAGCACCTTGGCGAAATACTCCGGATAGCCGTTCTTCCACCACCCCACGCGGGTCTTGTCGGGATAATACACCCCGCCGATGTAGTTGCCCTGAAGCGACGGGCCCGAGTAGCGCTCCTCGAAATTGGCGCGGCCGCCCATCACGCCGTTGCCCAGCGCGAAAAGCGATTCGGCGGCCTCGACCCGCGCAGGGTCGAAATCGGCCTCGGCGATCCGCCAGGGATCGATCACCAGATTCAGTCTATTTCCTTGCATAACAGTTCAAACGTAAATCCTTCGAAACTTTTCAGTTGCATCGCAGCCCCCGCAAGCAGGGGGCTGCCGCCGATGCCCACCGAACGCATGCCGGCGCGCGCCGCAGCCTCGATGCCCGCGGCGGCGTCCTCGAACACCACGCAGTTTTCGGGCCGCACGCCGACCGCTTCCGCCCCTTTCGCGAAGACCTCGGGGTCGGGTTTGGGGTGCGTGACCTCCGTTCCGTCGACCACGGCGTCGAACAGCGGACGAATCCCGCAGCGGTCGAGGATCGTCCCGGCGTTCTTCGACGCGGAGCCCAGCACGGTCAGCACCCCGTGGGCGCGCACGTCGCGCAGGAAGGCGACGGCTCCCGGAAGCACCTCCGCAGGCGTCATGGCCGAGACATAGGCCAGGTAGCGGGCGTTCTTCTCCGCGGCGAGACGCTCCTTTTCGGCCGGCGAGAAGCGGTTTTCCATTCCTCCGGCGCGCAGCACGATGTCGAGCGAGGCCATGCGGCTCACGCCCTTGGTGGCTTCACCCGCCGCAGGAGTGAACTCGAAGCCCAGGTCCCGGGCCAGCGAGGCCCACGCCAGGTAGTGGTAGCGGGCCGTATCGACGATAACTCCGTCGAGATCGAACAGACAACAAGCAATCATTTTTCCAAATTTCGGACGTTAAAGATACTATTTTTTCCCGATATCCATCCCCATCGCGCACACACTTGTAAAATAACTGTGCGCGACGTCGTTTTATTTCTATAAATAATTACTATCTTTGCGATCGTAATTTCATTAATCAGACCTTATTTCAACATGAAGCAACTCCGTCTTCTGATCGGGAGCACGCTCCTCGCTATCCTGCTCGTTTCCTGCTCGGCGCAGAAACGCGTGTGGTATCTGCAGGACGCACAGCCGTCTACCCCCGAACAAATCGCCGAAAACGGTCAGATACGCATCAAGCCCCTCGACCGCCTGACCATCGTCGTCAACAGCAAGGACCCCGAGCTGGCCGTGCCGTTCAATTCGTCGACGTCGTACAACTCGCTGACCGGAGCCAACATCAGCAGCGCAGCCACTTCGCAGGCGTTGCAGATGCGTACGGTCGACGAGAAAGGCATGCTCGACATGCCCGTGATCGGCAAGGTCAAATGCGCCGGGAAAACCCGCAGCGAACTGGCCCAGGCCATCGCCGACAAAATCCGGGAAGGCGGGTATATCAACGACCCCACGGTCAACGTGCAGTTCGCCGACATGAAGATTTCGGTGATCGGCGAGGTGCTGCGGCCCGGATTCTACGACGTGACGCGCGACAAGATCTCGATCTTCGACGCACTGGCCATGGCCGGCGACATGACCGTCTACGGCGTGCGTTCGGAGGTGATCGTGACGCGCGAGGTCGACGGAGTGCGCACGATACAGGTCCTGGACCTCACCTCGAAGGAGATCTTCGACTCCCCGGCATTCTACCTCCAGCAGAACGACGTGGTCTACGTCAAGCCCAACAAATACAAGGCGCAGGCCGGAGAGATCAGCCAGAACCGCAATTTCTACCTTTCGCTGGTGGGCACCGCCATCTCGGTGGCCACGCTCATCGTAACCCTTACCAAATAACCGCCCGACATGACCGAACAGCAGATCAATTCCCAGCAGCCGGGCAGCGATGAAATGACCGGCGCCGTCACGCTGCACGACATCATCCGAATGGTCATAGCCAACTGGTACTGGTTCGTGCTCTCGGCATTCGTATGCCTCTGCGTGGCCTACTATTACCTGGCAAGCACCCCCAAGATATACAGCCGCACGGCGACCATCCTCGTCAAGGACAGCCGCAAGGGCGGCGACCTCGAGCTGACGGCTTTCAGCGACCTGACCGGATTCCAGAACCGCCGCAGCGTCGACAACGAGGTCTTCATCCTCCAGTCGCGCCGCCTGATGACCGAAGTCGTCAAGCGCCTCGACCTCACGGTCAGCTACTCCGTGCGCGAACGTCTCCGCCGACGCGACCTCTACGGACAGTCGCCGATCGAGGTGGCGTTCGTCAACGACAGCGACAACCAGTCGCTCGCCATGGAGGTCACGCCCCTCGAAGGCGACAAGGTCCGGCTGACGGGCTTCGACGACAAGTTCGTCACCAAGGCCGAGAGCCGCAGCGTCGTCACGGCCGCATACGGCGACACGATCCAGACCCCCGTCGGGCAGGTCGTCGTCAGCAAGAGCCTCTACATGAAGCCCGAATATGCGGGCGTGCCGATCCGCGTGGTGAAAAGCTCGCTGTCGCGGACGACAAACGCCTACCGCCAGATCGTGAAGAGCGACGTAGCCAACAAGCAGGCTTCGGTCGTGACGATCTCGATGAACAACTCCGTGCCCCGGCGCGCCGAGGATGTCATCAACACGCTGGTCGCCGTCTACAACGAGGACGCCATCGACGACAAGCGCCGCGTGTCGGTGGCGACGGGCGAATTCATCAAGGCCCGTCTGGCGGTCATCGGCCGCGAGCTGGGCGACGTGGACCGCGACATCGAGGACATCAAGAAGGACAACCGGATGGTCGACATCACCTCGGAAGCCGCACGCAGCGTTTCGGAAAGCAGCAAATACAAGGCCGAAGGGCTTTCGCTCGAAAACCAGATCAACGTCGCCGAGTTCATACGCACCTACCTGAACGATCCCAAAAACGCCGGGGAATTGATACCCATGATGGCGTCGGTGACCAATCAGGGCATCTCGTCGCAGATCGAGGAGTACAACAACGCCATTCTGCGGCGTGAAAAACTGATGGAGAACAGCTCGGACCGCAGCCCCGTGATCCAGGACCTCGACAATCTGCTGGCTTCCGTGCGCCGTTCGATCATCGCATCGCTCGATTCGCACGTATCGACGCTCGTCATCCAGCGCGACGCCATGCGCAAGGAGGAGACGCAGGCCAACCGCCGCATCTCGACCATGCCCTCGCAGGAGAAGGTCATACTGGGCATCACCCGCCAGCAGAAGATCAAGGAGGAGTTGTTCCTCTACCTGCTGAACAAGCAGGAGGAGACGCAGCTCAACTACGCCGTCGCCGAGAGCAACGCCCGCATCATCGACCTGGCCTACGGCAACGCCGCGCCCGTGTCGCCGCGCCCGATGCTGATTCTGGCCATCGCCCTGATCGTGGGTCTGGCGATCCCGTTCGGACTGCTCTACCTGATCGGCATGCTCGATACGACCATCCGCGGCCGCAAGGACGTGGAGGACAACATCAGCGCCCCGTTCCTGGGCGACATCCCCTACTCCGAGAGCGGAGCCGGCGGAGATTCGGGAATCGTGGTGCGCGAGTCGGGGCGCGACGCCCTCTCGGAGGCGTTCCGCATGCTGCGTTCGAACATGACGTTCATGAACGTTTCGGCCGGCAACGAAATACGCACCATCCTGTTCACCTCGTCCGATCCCCATGCCGGCAAGACCTTCGTGGCGACGAACCTGGCGACGACGCTGGCCATGGCCGGCAAGCACGTGCTGCTGATCGACCTCGACTTCCGGCGCCACGCCCTTTCGACCATGCTGGGCCACGGCAACAGCAAAAAGGGCATCACCGGATACCTCGCGGGGACGGAGACCGATCTCGGCAAACTGATCGAAAAAACCGGGTTCCACGACAACCTCGACGTGATCTACGCCGGCATCCAGCCGCCCAACCCCACGGAGATGCTCCTCTCGGACAAACTCGACAAGTTAGTGGCGGAGCTGCGCGGAATGTACGACTACATCTTCATCGACAGCACGCCCGCCATGTCGGTAGCCGACGCCATCATCACCGACCGGCTTTCGGACCTCTGCATCTACATCGTGCGCGAAGGCGTGCTCGACCGGCGCCAGCTGCCCGACATCGAACGCCTCTACCGCGAAAAGAAACTGCACAACATGGCCATCGTCCTGAACGGAACCCGCTCGCGCCGGCACGGGTACGGATATGGATACGGCTACGGGTACGGTTATGGCTACGGATATGGGTACGGTTACGGCGACGAATACAAGGAGGTAAGCTACCGCAAGCGCATCAAGTCGTTCTTCCGCTCGCTGTTCCACAAAGTAAAACGATAACGACGCATGGCAATCAAGGGCGCTACGATAGCGATCGACTTCGACGGCACGGTGGTAACGCACGCCTACCCCGAAATCGGGGAGGATGCGGGAGCCGTCCCTGTACTGAAAGAACTCACCGGCAACGGATGCCGGCTCATCCTCTTTTCGATGCGCCACGGCAAACTGCTGGACCAGGCTGCGGAGTGGTTCCGCCGGAACGGAATTCCGCTCTACGCCGTGAACGAGAACCCGGGGCAGCATCGCTGGACCTCCTCGCCGAAGGTCCATGCCGACCTCTACATCGACGACAGCAGCCTGGGGTGTCCCCTGCGGTTCGTGGACGGAGTGAAACGTCCCGTGGCCGACTGGGTCCGCATCCGGGAACAGCTCGTCCGGGAAGGGTTTCTGGACTGAGCCGAAGCGACGCGGAGCGGGGCTTCCCGCCCCGCCGGACAAACTATTGCGACAAAAGCGAGACCTCTGCGGGGTCTCGCTTTTCGTTCGGGGCCGGCGACGAGATCAGCCTCCCCGGCCGGGGCGTCGGGTTAACAGCAATCAGCACGAAAAGAGAGGTCAGGAGCCCGTGAGAAGGACTGTTTAGACCGAAAGGAAAATCTTTGACACGGAGAGTCAAAAATCAATCCGCGGAAATCCGTTTCTTTGTGAATCAACCGAAACTACATGTTCATGAAAAAAATCGTTTCCTCTACCAACTGTCTTTTGCTGTTTTTAATGTTCTTCTGCAATGTAAGCTGTTCCAGCGAAACTACCTCCGACCCCGGATTCGAGATCGGCGACGTCTCGGTCGAAACCGCTTACCGCATCCCCTCCGACCGGAAGGTCCGGCTGCCGGGAACCGGATTCCAGACCGGTGACGTCGTCCGGCTGACCGACACCGGCATCTCGCACAACACCTATCGCGTCGAAACCGTCATCGACGACGCCGGCGCCGTCATCACGCTTCCGGGCAATTTCATCGACGGTCAGTACGAACTGTTCATCGTCCGCGGCAAACAGGAGTTCCTCTACGGCATCGCCGCATTCCGCGCGGATTCGAACCGGCCCGGGCTCCTCGACCATCCGGATTACACCCGGCTGACGGCCGACAATCACCCCCGTCTGCTGATGGACGACGAGGCGTTCGAGTCGCTGATGGAGCAGGTCCGCGCCGGAAACAACCAGGTGCTGAACCGGCTGCACGCAACCAACCTGCGCAACGCCGACATCTCCGGACTGGCCGCCGCACCCCTCGTCTACCAGCTCGACGCCGCGGAGAAACGAATTCTCCACATCTCCAGCAACGCCCTGCTGCGCATCTTCTCCTGCGCCTACGCCTACCGCGCCACGGGCGACCGCAAATACCTCGACCATGCCGAGAACGACATCAACGCCGTCTGCAACTTCCCCGACTGGAACGGACACCGCCACTACCTCGACGTCGGCGAAATGGCCGCGGGCGTGGCGCTGGGCTACGACTGGCTCTATGCCGACCTGAAACCCGAAACCCGGGCGAACGCCGAAAGGGCGCTGCGCGAGTATGCGTTCGATACGGCGGAGCCTTACGGATCGAGTTTCTACAATAAGGTTTCCAACTGGAACCAGGTCTGCAACGCCGGACTGGTCTGCGGCGCGCTGGCCGTCTACGAGACCTGCCCCGAAAAGGCCGAAGCCATCATCGAGAAATCGCTGGAATCGAACCGCACGGCCATCGAAGCCCTCTACGCGCCCCACGGAAACTATCCCGAAGGGTACGGTTACTGGGAGTACGGTACGGTATTCAACGTGCTGATGCTTACGGCGCTCGAAACCGCCGCCGGGTCCGACGCCAACATCTCCGCCACAGCGGGTTTCGACCGCACGGCCGAATGGATGCTCTATATGGTCGGCACGACCCGTCAGGGATACAACTACGCGGACTACCCTCAGACCACGGTCGGCGCCGATATTCCGAGCTGGTATTTCGCCGACAAGTTCAAGAAGCCTTCGCTGCTCTATTATAATATGGAGTGTCTCAAAGGGACGACCACGGACTATTACATCTGGAACCACCGTCTGCTGCCGATGATCATGGTCTTCGCCAGCAGGGTCGACCTGAACAGCGTGACCCCGCCGACCCAGAAGGTCTGGGCCGGGGAGGGCGCGACGCCCGTCGTGCTGGTCCACACCGACTGGAGCTGGGGCGAAACGGACAAATACCTGGGTGTCAAGGGCGGCAAGGCGAGAACCAGCCATGCCCACATGGACTCGGGATCGTTCGTCTACGACGCTTACGGCGTGCGCTGGTCGATGGACCTCGGCCGTCAGGACTACGCGACGCTCGAAGTGGCCCTCAAGGCGCTGGGCGGAAACCTCTGGACCTATACCCAGGCGTCGATGCGCTGGGAAGTGTCGCGACTGAACAACTTCTTCCACAGCACGCTCACGGTCAACGACTCGAAACACAACGTGGAGGGCTTCGCAACGCTCGAACAGACCATCAACACGGCGACGGAACAGGGCGCCACGTACGACCTCTCGCCCGTGCTCGAAGACCAGGTGGCCTCGGCGATGCGCACCGTGAAGATCGTCGACGACAGGGACCTGAAAGTCATCGACGCCATCCATGCCCGCACCGACCGGAGCGCCAAAATCCGCTGGACGATGGTCACGCCGGCCGTCCCGACCGTGGAGAACGACCGGATCGTGCTGACGAGCCGCGGCAAGACCATGTACCTGACCGCCGAGGAGCCGGGCGGAACGAAGATCGTCTACAAGACGTTCAGCACCGATCCCGTCCACAGCTACGACGACCCCAATCCGGGCATTTATCTGGTCGGTTTCGAGGCGACCGTGCCCGCAGACAAATGGGCGACATTCACCACGACGCTCTCACCCGGGAATTGATCCCCGGCAGCGTGGAAGCCGTTTCCGCCGTCCCGATCCGGACCGGAAACGGCTTTCCGCCATGTCGGGCGTTCGGAATCCGCCGAAAAACCGCCTGCATTTTTTTCGGCCCGATCCCTGCAAAAAACGACCGTTTCGGAATATCGTGAACAAAAAAA
>CATKXN010000074.1 GCA_949840605.1 uncultured Alistipes sp. | reverse complement strand
GCAAATACATCTACAGCGTCGACGACGAATACAACGGCGTGGTGATCCGCGGCGAATGCTACGACCGCCAGTTCATGTTCGGCAAAGGTGCGGGAAGCCTGCCCACGGCCTCGTCGATCCTGAGCGACATCATGGCGCGGCTGAACAACTACCGCTACGAGTACAAGAAGATGAATTACATCGAAAAGCCCGACTACACGACGGACATCACGCTGAAAATCTACGCCCGCTACAAGGAGACGGATGTGCAGAAGATCCTGAACTTCTCGAAAATCCACGAGCAGTTCACGAGCGAAGAGAGCAATTACGTGATCGGCGACATCCTGCTGAGCGAGCTGCTCGAGAAAAGGTCGCAGCTCTCGGGCAGGGATGTTTTCCTGGCCAATATCCCGATCTTCTTCCTGAACCGCGACTGAAAACAAGCAGGTCCCGCTCTCGGAGCGGGACCTGACGTTTTTCAATCCTTCACGCAGCGGAGCGGGTAATAGAATCCGGCCTCCATATCCTTGATGGCGGGTTCCGTGCCGACCGAGAACGAGAGACACTGAACCCTGCCTTCGGCGGCAAGGTCGCTGCTGAGCAGGTAACCTTTGGAACCGTCGCTATACCTGGAGTCATTCCGGAATCCGGCGTAGGTGAGAAAATCGGCAGGCCGTTCCGCGCTGGCCGCCAGCGCCTCCAGCTCCGCGGCGGTGGGAATATGCCATCCGGCGGGACAGATGCCCTGTACGGGTGCACCGGCGGCCGTCCGGGCATTGCCCGTCGCCGTGGCATAGTTGTAGAGCATCCCCAGCGAAAGTCCGTCCTTGGCAGGCCACATATCCGTCTCCATTACAGCTCCCGCAGGCTTATAGCGCAGGTTTTCACCCATCCACACCTGTCCGCCGATTTTCGCCGTGGGATAGGTCTCGCCATCATAAGTCAGTTCCCCGGCATCGGCCCCGCTGCCACCGTCGTCGAGCGACCCGCCGTCACCCCAGTCGCTGATGTCGCCGCTCAGCGAAACGGAAATATCGATATTGGTCACCGTAACCGACATATCGTACTGCTTACCGCTTTCGAGCAGCGCCGATGCGATGGTCTTGCTGCGGCTTTTGCCGTCGGAGGTCCCGACCGTGACGGTCAGCGCCGTCTGTTGAGGAACCGCTATGATGCGGTACGAGAGTTCGGGCGTCACCTCGAAGGCTCTGATCTCCGCCGCGGCAACGCCCGCCTTCGCGGCAGCCGTCGGCACGGTCAGGTCCACGGTCGCCGTCGGCACGAGCCCGCCCACGGTGACAGAGGTGACCGCTGCATCGGAGTTGTTCGCAAGGACGACGGTGAGCTGCGACATCAGATGATAGAAAACCATACCCACCGGGGCGCTGACGGGTGTCACGTCGCGTTTCACGGCTCCAAGCAGGTCCGAAGCAGTGCATCCGCCGGTCTGGTCCGCCGCCACGGTGAATTCGGCAGGCGCACCCTCCGATGAATAGGGATAATAGGCCGTGAGCGTGGAAGTCTCGTTCAGGTTGTTGTACCACAGCAGTCCCGAACCCGAGAAAGCCGAGCCGTCATAAGTCAGCAGCCGGTTCTCGGCGTAGGGTTCCGACCCTTTGAGGATGGTAAGCCCGATCTGGTCCCCGTTGTCGAAATGGAGGCCCGTGACGCGGGTTTTGATCGTCGGCGCAATTTTCACAGTGGGATGCGCATCTTGTTTCCCAACACAGCCGGACATGACGGCACTTACAGCCAAAACAGCTGCGAGCAAAGTTTTGTTCATGACAATATAAAGAGTTTTATCCGTTACAACTTTTCAGTACAAAAATAAAACTTTTTATATCATTTCAAAACATATTGTCAGTTTTTATAATACGATTCGTCGAGACCGAGCGTGAAATTGCCGAGGCGGCGCCAGGTGACGAAGGCCACGACAAGCACCAGCGCGGCATTGAAGAAAAACGGGAAGCGGTCGCTGCGGGTATGGAACAGGTGCCGGAACAGGTCGACGATAAAGGGGCAGATCATCACGGCCAGGTAGTTCATCGCCATGACGAACGACAATGCGAGAGTCGCCGAACGGGGCGGGGCGATGGTGGCGGCCTTGTCATAAATGACAGGCTGCATCACCCCGTAGCCGAATCCCGCGAGCAGAACCCCGACGACGAGCATCGTCCGGTCGCGGAAAATGCCGACGCACAACAGCCCTGCGCAGACCAGCCCCAGCGACACGAGATTGACATGCTGCTTCAACCGGCCGATGATCCGGTCGATGAAGAGCCCCGGAAGCATGATCGCCAGGAAGAACAGCGAGATCAGCACACCCGAGAAGGAGCTGTGTATCTTGTAGTCGTCGACGAGGAACGCGGCATAAAATGCCACGGCCAGCACGGCGTAGGTGATGAAAAAATAGAACAGCATCAGCCCCGTCAATTTGCCGCGGTCGATGCGTTTGTGGCGCAGCTGGATGCTCTGCTCGGGTTCGGGGGCCGAACGCCGCCGTTTAAGGAAAAAAGAGAGTGCCAGCGAAATGCCCGGCAGGGTGTAGACCAGGAAGGGAAGGTGCCAGTTGACATCGGCCAGATAGCCCGTAACCACGGTGGCTATGACCAGTGTCAGGTTGTTGATTGCTGAGCTGTAACCCAACTGCCGGACACGGTAATCGCCCGTGAAATAATCGACGATCAGGCCCGTCGAAAGGGGGATGACCATGCCGGCCCCGATGCCGAGGATGCAGCTGATGACGATCAGCCACGTCATGCTGCGGGCGAAAAGGCACGCCACGCCGCTCAGGAAGAAAACCGAGAGCCCGACGGTCAGAATCGTAATCTTGTCACGGCCTTCGGAGAGCTTTCCCGAAAGCAGCACGAAAGGAATTATCAGCAGCGAGGGCAGCGACGTGAGCATCTGTATTTCGAGGTCCGTGACCTTGGGAAATACCCTGTTCAGATCGCCCAGAATGGGGGATATGGCCAGTCCGGGCAGCGAGGCGATGGCCGACACGGACCAAATAGCCAGCAGGACGACGAGCGATATGTAACCTTTTCCTGTTTTGATTTTCATGACCGGAGATTATTGGTAACCCCGACCCCGCAACTGTTATACCAAACAAAACGGGCCGGCGACAAGGCCGGCCCGACGTTTTGGGTTTCTTCGTCAGTTTGCGTTACTTCTCTTTAACGCAACGCACCTGCATGCCGTTGGCACGCGCGTAAGCCGCGTTGTTTTCCAGGCCGCCCGTCGCCGTTTTCTTCTCGAACCAGAAATGGAACGCCGACGATTTCGTTCCGGACTGCGCGTTCGCGGTCCAGTAAAGCCCCTCCCACGGCTGGGCCTCTTCGGCGCTGCGCCCGGCCGGAACCGGGTTGTAGACGTTCAGAATGGAGCCGTTGTCATAACGGCGGCGTCCCGCACCGATAAAGAACGACTCGATGCCGTTCCGGCCCAGCGTCCAGCCGAACTTGTCGGCATCACCCGCCGCAGGGGTATTCAGGATCGACAACCCGTCGAAAGCTGCCGCGGGAGCCACGCGCCAGCCATAGGGGCAGGGGTCGTCGACGGTCTTGGTATCACCCCAAAGGTCGTCGGAATGGGCGCTCCACAGCCAGTCGTATTCCGAACCGGAAACGCCTGCGATAAACGTCAGCGGATTCCGCACGGCGTAATCCTTCGTTCCGGTTTCGGCGCTCGACGCCTCGGTCTTCATGTAGACGCGGCTGCCGCCGCCGTTGTACATGCCGGCCGACGCGCCGTTGGCGGCGTTGTACGAACTCGGGCCGATGAACGGGTCCTTGCGGCCCCACTGGTAGTAAAGTCCGTAGGAGGCGAGAATCTTCTCGACCGTCGAATTGTCGTTTGCCAGCGCACCGAGGTTGCGGTCCATCATCTTCAAACCGTTGAAATCGACCGCCGACGCTTCGGGATCGTAATTCACGGCCCAGATATGCCAGCTCCACATCAGCGTACCGCCGGCGTCGTAGGCGCCGATCACGGCGTTGCCCTCCTTGATCTTCGTCTCGTCGTCGCTGTCGGCGCCCACATAGAACGACACCTTGCCGTCCTCCCGGAGTTCCGTGTACTGGATCAGCCCCGACTTGCTCTGCCACACGACGTCCGCCGATGCCGGGAGTACCGTCATATCGTCGCCCCGGAACATGGAACTGATCAGATAATTGGTTTCGGGCTTGCTGACGATATAGCTGTTGGCGGACTTGCCGCTCAGATCTTCGCTGTCGACCACGCCCACGAAGAGCGTCGCCGAGACCGACGAACCGCCCTTGGGCGATCCGGCCAGCACCAGCGAACCGGTCTTCGCCTCGTCGTCGTCGAACGTCGCGGGGGCCGTGATCGTCAGGGTCTGCGACGCAAGGTCGATCTTCGGTTCGGACCATCCCGTAGGCTTGCTGGTCACCGAGAGATTTTGGAGATTGACGGCCTTGAAGCCCACCGTCATGTGCTGGCCCTTGGCGAGGAATACGGCAGGAGAGTCGAACGAGAGGCTGCCTGTCTCCTTGTCCTTGCTGCACGAAGCGAAAAAAGCGATGGCCGCGACAGCGCAAACCAACCCTGCGAATCTTTTCATATAGTTCATTTTTACTTTATATCAGTTTCAAAATCCGTTACAAAGGTAATAAAAAGTCAGCCGGGTGCAAAACCGAACCCGAATAATTGCATTTGGGAACAATTATTGCCGTCCGGTTCACTAACGAACCAGAAACGCATATAGTATGTCGAAATTGAAAATCGAGACGGGAAGTTCTCCTGCCGGGGAACGTTTCAGCATCACCGTGACCGAAAAGGGACCCTATCTGGTCTATGGCCGGCCGCCCCTGGCCGAGCAGTTCATCATGCCCAACGAGAACAACGAGAGCTGGTATTTTCAGGAAGGCCGCCACTTCTCGACCGAGGCCGAACCTACGGCACTCTGCCGTTGCGGGGCGTCGCAGCGCAAACCCTACTGCGACGGAAGCCACGAGAAAGCCGCATGGGACCCGACCCTCACGTCGCCTTCGGAATCGCTGCTCGACAGCGCCGAAGTGATCGAAGGGGGTACGCTCGAAATGACCGACAATCCCAAATACTGCGTCTTCGCACGCTTCTGCCACCCCGAGGGCGACGCATGGACGCTCACCGAACGGTCGTCCGACCCCGAAGCGCGCCGGATGGCGATCCGCGAAGCGTCGATGTGCCCCAGCGGTCGGCTCACGGCATGGGACAAAAGTTCGGGAAAGCCTTTCGAATTCCGCTTCGAGCCGAGTCTCGGGCTGATCGAGGACGTCACCATCGGCAGCAGCGGGGGACTGTGGCTTCGCGGCGGCATCGCCCTGCGGCGCGAAACGGGCAAAACCTACGAAATCCGCAACCGCGCAGTCGTCTGCCGCTGCGGACAGTCGGCGAACAAGCCCTATTGCGACGGTACGCACGCCGCAATCAAATGGCGCGACAACCTCGAAGGGGAACCCGTCGGCGAGACGCTGCCCGAAGAGGTTTATTAAAAAAGAGAGCCCGCAAGGCTCTCTTTTTTCCGTTTCACTCCATCGCCCCGCTCCGGGAGGCGGCTTCGATCCAACAGTCGGCCATCCGGCGGTGGCAGGCGGGCGTGGGGTGGATGCCGTCCCACACCCAGTAGGTCGCGTCGCCGTTCGGCAGCGTCGTTTCGAGACCGGCGACCAACCGATGGAAAGGCACCAAGGTAGCCCCGTAATCGGCAGCGATCCGTTCGACCGCCTCGCAGCACCGTGCCAGCATCTGCTGCCGCAGGGGATAATAGGCCCCCAGCGCCCCTTCGACGATCTTCCCCGAGGGCGCGGCGAACGGCGTGCAGAGCACGATCCGCAGCGCCGGGTTCACCTGCCGGGCCTCATCGAGCAGGCGGCGGTAGGTCTTCTCCCAGCCGGCGAAATCGAAATCCGGAACGGTCTGCGAATCGTCGGCACGCAGCAACCGACCGAGGTGGCGTTCCACGTCGTTGGTCCCGATAAACACCGAAAGCACGTCGGGGCGCAGGTCGAGAACATCCTCCTGCCAGCGGGCCGCCAGGTCACCCAGCGTATTACCACCCGTGCCACGGTTGAAGAACCGGTAGTCACGGTCGGGGAAATAGCCCTGGTAATGGGTGGCGCAGAGGTACATGTATCCGCTGCCGAAAAGGTGGTTTCGGTCCCAGAGGTTCCGCTGCGACGAGGGTTTTCCGTCGGCCTTGCCCCAGTTGCCGTCGGTGATCGAGTCGCCGATGAAGACCACCCGCCGTCCCGTTGCGACGGCCACCGCCTCCGGGCGCGACTGCCGCTGGAAGTAGCGGTGGAAAAAGAGCACCTGATAGGGGAGCGACACGGACCAATAGGCCGAGTCGTGCCCGCCGGGCCGCGTCAGGAAATCGTGGCTCACGCCGCGCCGCAACAGCTTCTCGTGCAGATTCACATTCACCTGATAGAAGAAATCCTGGTAGCCGCAGTCGATCACCAGGGCCAGTTCGCCGTCGCTGAGCCCGTCCGCCTGGTTGATGACCGTATGCGCATCCCAACGTTCGGGGTTCTCTTTCAGTTCACCCAACTGTTTTTTCATATGCCACGAATCGGGGAAGGGACGGATGTCCACGCCTCCGGAGGTCGAACCTGCGGCTCCGAAACGGTCCTTATGGCGCAGTGCGGTCCACAAGGCTCCGTGACCGCCCATGCTGAGACCCGTGATGGCGCGCCCCTCGCGCGAGGGGATCGTCAGGTAATGCGCGTCGATCCAGTCGGGAAACTCCTGCGACACGAAAGTTTCGAACTGCGATGCAGGATCGAGGGGGCTGTCCCAGTACCAGCTGTTCTTGCCGTCGGGACAGGCGATGATCATGCCGTAGGCATCGGCCAGCGGGCGCAGGTCCGTGATGTCGCGCTGCCAGCTCATGTGCGAGCCGTTGTAACCGTGCAGCAGGTAGAGGACGGGCATGCGCTTCCCGATGCCGGTGTCGGGAACCACGACCAGCGCCGGAATGTCGCGCTGCATCTTCGCGCTGAAAACCGCCACGGTGTCGATCCTCGCCGCAGAGGCGGTCGCCGCGGCGAAGAGGAAGCAGAGGATCAGAGAGTATTTTTTCATAGCGTTCGGAATAATTCACAAAAAATGGGAACACATGACGTGCACCCCTGATAACAAACCCCTCGGAGTTATTTCTTATCCGGTTTCGCAATGGTCTCGCGCATCTGCGTATCGGCCATGATATTCTTCATCTTGTAGTAGTCCATGATACCCAGGTTGCCGTTGCGGAAGGCTTCGGCCATAGCCAGCGGCACCTCGGCTTCGGCGAGGATCACTTTGGCTCGGGCATCCTGCGCCTTGGCCTTGTTCTCCTGCTCGAGGGCCACGGCCATTGCGCGGCGTTCCTCGGCTTTCGCCTGGGCGATGTTCTTGTCGGCCTGCGCCTGGTCCATCTGCAACTGGGCGCCGATGTTCTTGCCCACGTCGATGTCGGCTATATCGATCGAGAGGATTTCGAATGCCGTTCCGGCATCGAGGCCCTTTTCGAGCACCACGCGCGAGATCGAATCGGGATTCTCGAGCACGATCTTATGCGACGCCGCCGAACCGATCGACGAAACGATGCCTTCCCCGACGCGCGCCAGCACGGTCTCCTCTCCGGCACCGCCGACCAGCTGCTTGATATTGGCGCGCACCGTAACGCGGGCCTTGGCGATCAGCTGGATGCCGTCCTTGGCCACGGCGGCCACGGGAGGCGTATTGATGACTTTCGGATTCACGGACATCTGCACGGCCTCGAAGACGTCGCGGCCCGCCAGATCGATGGCCGTCGCCATTTTGAAGTCCAGCAGGATATTGGCCTTCTGCGCCGAAACGAGGGCATGCACCACGCTCGTCACGTTACCGCCGGCGAGGTAGTGTGCTTCCAGTTCGTTGGGATTGAGCGAAAGACCGGCTTTCGTGCTCTCGATCATCGAGGAGACGATCACCGAGGGCGGCACCTTGCGCCAACGCATCAGGACAAGTTGCAGCAGGCTGATGCGCACGCCCGACACCAGCGCCGAGAACCACAGTCCCACCGGGATGAAATAGAATAGGAGCCAGATCGCAAAAAGGCTCACAAAGACGATCAATACGATCATTCCTGCCTGTAAATCCATAGTGTAGTGTTATTTGATAGTTTTTACGATGACGCTGAAATTCTCGAAGCCCACGACCTCGACGTCGCGCTGCGGATCGACGTAGGCCCCGAGCGACTTGGCCTCGTAGGTGCGTCCGCCGATCTCGACCTTGCCCATGGGCGAAAGGCGCGAGAGGGTGACGCCGCGGTCGCCGACCTGCAGCTCCTCGGCAGGCAGGACGGGCGTGCTCGACGAGCGGATCTCCTGCTTGAGCGAGAAACGCTGCCACGTCTTCGCCCGCAGGGAAATGACCGTGGCGACGAGCGACAGCGCCAGAATAATGACGATGACCAGGATTCCGGCCCCGGTTCCGAAATCGCGGAAGGCGAGGTAGACCGAGCTTCCGTAGCAGACCAGCGCCAGCAGGGCGCCGACCGACACGCCGGGCAGCAGGACGAGTTCGGCCACCAGGAACAGCAGGCCGAAGAAAACGAGCAGTACGATATAGAATATCTCCATAAGGCTGTAGAATATTGCAATAAAGATAGGAAAATTTTTCGGTTACTCCGCTATCTCCGCGACTTTTATTTCCAATGCGGCGTCCGTCTGCCTTATGGCGTCGGCCAGACGGTCGGCGACGGCCCTGTCGTCGAACGACCCGACGATGAAAAGCTGCTGGCCCACGCGGGACAGCTCGTATCCTTCGGCCGTGGCGGCGATCACCTGCTTCACCTCGTCCGAAAGGGCGTCGGTACCGGTGATCTCGACGCGGTAGAGAAGCTTCTGCGAATCGGGTTCGAGCGACAGATTGCGGTAGACGCCGTCGGTCCACACCACGATTTCGGGCCGCACGAAGCCGCGTTTTTTCAGCAGCGCCTGCGCCGCCTCGGCCTCGTCCAGCGTGGCGAAGCCGCCCGTATAGTAACACCACTTGCCGGCGTCGTTCACCAGGTAGAAGAGCGGGTAAGCCCCCCGGAACGTCGCCGCGGCGCGTTTGGTATTGAAGGTTCCCAGCAGGATGCGGTAGATCGTGCCGTTGGCGTAGACCCTGCATTCGGGAATCGGATGCTGGTAGGAGTATTTCGGCGTCGACGAGAACGCCACGCTGTCGTAGTCGAGAAAATAGCGTTCGGCGACATCGACCCGCGGCAGGCGGTAATCGATCGCCTCCAACTGCGCCGCCACGCCTTTGAGCGAGTCGCGCGCGGCGTCCAGCGCCAGCACGCCGGCCACCGAGGCTTCGTAGTCGACCATCACCCGCTTACGCAGGAGGTAGTCCGCCACGGCGTCCGAAGCCGTCTCGCCCTGCAGGGCCGACAACTCCCGCACGGCCTCCGAGAGGGCCTCCTCCTCGCGGGCGAGCATATCCTCCTTGCCCAGCTTGTCGAGCAGATAACCGTAGGCGTAGTTCTTGTTGTCGAAGATGTAGTTCCACGTCGCGGCCAGCGAGTCGGCCAGCACGCCGTTCATCCCCGCCAGCGCTTTGTAACGTTCGTATATCTCGACCGCCTCGGCCTCGGTCTGCACCGCGGCGTAAGCACCGGCCAGTTCGGAGAGCGTCCCGTAGTTGGCGAAATAGCGGTTCACGCAGTCCACGGCCCGCATTTCCAATCGCTGGGCGTTGCGCAGGGCCTCGTAGTCCCCGGCCGGAAGATGCTCGCGGAAATAGAGGTTGTCCACCAGGTTGCGGACCTTCAGCGAATCGGGAACCGCCGCCGCAGGATCGGCCGCAGCGGGCCCCGCAGGCTGCTGCGCCGCACCGTTCAGGTTGGCCAGCACCCACTCCTGCTCGATGGTGTTGATCCGGTCGATCAGGCGGCCCTTGGCGTTGCGGATCTCGAAGATCCGGCTCTCCAACTTCAGAATCTCCTGCGAGAACTCCTGACGCCGCGAGGGGTCCTCGCGCAGCCGCCGGCGCATATGCTCCACGGCATTGACGATCGAATCCTCGCGCAGCTGCAGCTGTGCGTCCTCCCGCAGCAGCGACATATACTCTGCGTTGCCTTCCAGCCCGGCAATGCGGGCCTCCACCTTCGGCTGCTGGGCACGCAGCGCACCGGCAGTCAGAAAAGCCGCGCCCAGCACATATATGAAAACCTTGCGAAACATAGCTTGGGTCATCTCCACCATTTAATGAAAAAAATCTGTATCAGTCCGAAAATCTCCAGACGCCCCAACAGCATCAGCAGCGAGTTGGAAACCTTGAATGCCGCGGGCATCGCAGAGAAGTTGTCCATCGAGCCGACCTCGCCGAATCCGGGTCCGACGTTGCCCATCGAAGCCACGGCCCCCGTGAAGCTGGTCGTCAGGTCGACGCCGAGCATCGTACCGAAAACCGTGCCGGCGAGAATGAACATCAGATAGGTGACGATGAAGATCATCACCGAATGCAGCGCCTCGTTCTCCTGGATCACGCCGTCGAGCTTGATGCGGATGACGGCGTTGGGATGCTGCTGCTGACGCAGACGCGTGCGCATCATCTTCCCGGCCAGCACCAGCCGGTTGATCTTGATGCCGCCCGCCGTGGAGCCCGCACAGGCGCAGACGATCGACCCGAAGATCAGCAGGATGACGGCGAACGAGGTCCACGTATTGGAGTCGGCCGTGGCGAATCCCGTCGTGGTGACCAGCGACACGAACTGGAACATCGCATAGCGGAACGACGCCGTCAGCGTGGGGTAGAGGTCCGCGGCATAGAGGCTGACGGCGATCAGCACACCCCCGGCCAGCAGCATCCCCAGGTACCAGCGCGTCACCTCCGAACGGAAGATGTTGTTGCGCTTGCCGGTCACCGTGGCGTAGATCAGTCCGAAGTGGATACCGGCCGTGGCCATCACGAAGATCAGGATCGTGTCGATCATCGGGCTGTTGAAATAGGCCACGCTGGCGTTCTTGGTCGAGAATCCGCTCGTGGCGCAGGCCGACATGGCGTGGCACAGCGAGTCGAACCAGTTCATGCCCGCCATCTTGAGCATCACGGTCGAAAGGATCGTCAGCCCCACGTAGACCACCAGCAGAATCTGCACGATGATCTGCGAACGGTAGCGGTAGTTGTCCCTGGCCATCGTCGAGAGCTCCACGTTGGAGAGCATCATCTTGCTGCGGCCCATCGACGGCAGGACCACCAGCGCGAACATCACCACGCCCATACCGCCGATCCAGGTCGAGCACATCCGCCAGAATAACAATCCGCGCGGCAGCGCCTCGACGTCGTTCAGAATCGTCGATCCGGTGGTCGTAAGGCCCGAAACGCTCTCGAACCACGCGTTGACCAGCGAGAACTCCCCGCCCCAGATCAGGTAGGGGAACATCGACACGACGCAGGCCACGAGCCATGCCCCCACGACGATGCAGAATCCCTCCTTGTTGGTGATCTGTTCGCGCTTTTCGACGAAGATCAGCGGGAACGCGCCCAGCAGGGCCGTGAGCAGCGAGGAGAGCAACAGGGGATAGAACGACGAATCCATACCGCTGAGGTAGGAAATCCCCGCCGAAAGCAGCATGAACGTCGCAATAAAGAGCATCACGACTCCCACATATCGTAAAACCACATCTACCCGCATGACATCAGGCTTTGTTCTGCTTGGAAAGGTTGATGAGCGTCTCTATCTTCTCTTTGAGCTCCAGCACTTCGTCCTTGTAATCGCCCTTGACGGCGAACGGCACGCGGAACGAAATCCAGTCGCCCAGCCCCTTGTTCATCCGCTCGATGGGCGTCACGCAGTAGATCGACATGAAGTAGAAGAGCATCAGCACGATGGCGATCATCACCACCAGCGAAATCAGCACCGGCGTGACAGCCCGGTAGGCGTTCTTCTTCATCTGTTCGGCACGCGGCACCAGCGAACTCTGCGTCGAGGTCATATAGCTTTTGATGGCGGCGGTCAGACGGCCGTAGAGCACCTGATACTCGTCGCTGTACCACCTGCTGCCGAGCGAGTCGGCACAGTTCGCAACCACAGTGACTGCCGGAGCTGCCGGTGCTGCCGGTGCTGCCGGAGCTGCCGTCCGGGCGGGAGCCGTGTTTCCGACTGCCCCGAAAGCGAGGTAATTGTCCGTCAGCAGGCGCAGTTCGGTCGTGGCGAAAGCCAGCGAATCGAGGAACGACTTTTCGAGGGCCTCGTTCTGAGCCACCAGCAACGTACTTTCGAGCCGTGCCATACTGGCGCGGCAGAGGCTGTCGAACGACCGGTCGCCGAAGACCGAGAGTTTGATGAGCGCAATATTCTGCTCGTGGGCCGCGTCGAGCATCTCCTTGGCCAGTTCGATGTTGCGTTTGTTGGCCTTGAGGATCTCGCCCGTATCGCGGCTCAGGTGGCTCAGTTCGAGAAACGAGACCATACCCGAAAAAAACAGCAGGCAGACGATGCTCAGAAACCCGACCGTCACCCGTTTGCGCATACCTGTCATAACGTTTAAAATTAACTTATCGGCAAATATAGTGAAAGGTGAGCGCAAAGCCAAACGAGTTTGGACTTTGCCGAACCGCATCCTATATTCTGCAAATATAGTGATTAATCCCGGATTTCCCCCATCAGATCGTGAGATTCGTCCATTGCGCCGAGTTTCACACGGCAGAGGGTGTTGACCTTCGAGGCGTCGTAGGGGGCTTTCACCCGCCGGTAGCTGCCCGTATACCCGAACATCATGCCCCCGCGGCGCGTGCTTTCGAAGAGCACCGTATCCTCGGTCCCCGCGGCCCGGGCGCAGAAATCACCGTGCAGACGGCTGCAAAGCGCCTCCAACTCGGCCACGCGGGCCGTCGCCACCGACGGCTGCACCTTGCCGGGAAGATCGACGGCCGGCGTTCCGGGACGTTCCGAAAAGGGGAAGATATGCAGGAAAGCGGGTTTCAACTCAGCCAGAAAATCATAGGTCGTGCGGAAATCGGCATCGGTCTCGCCCGGAAACCCGACGATCACGTCGATCCCGATAAAGGCGTCGGGCATCAGCCTCCGGACGGCGGCGATGCGCTCGGCGAAGCGCGCCGTGGTGTAGCGGCGGCGCATCAGCCCGAGTATCCGGTCCGAACCGCTCTGGAGCGGAATATGGAAGTGATGCATGAATTTAGGTGATGCGGCGCAAAAATCTATGATCTCGTCGGTTAGCAGATTCGGCTCGATCGAGGAAATGCGGTAGCGCCCGATTCCCTCGACCTCGTTCAGCGCCCGCA
>CATKXN010000073.1 GCA_949840605.1 uncultured Alistipes sp. | reverse complement strand
TGACCCCATCCCAAACCCTTCCCTCAGGGAAGGGCTTAGTGCAGCTGCGCAGCAAAGGTAGCGTCCTCGAACGCCGGCAGGTAACTTTTGTCGATTAAATTTATTTGATTGTAACCTTTTTTCCGCTCCGGCAGCCTTGGCCGGGAAGTGCATACCGGGTATGCGGACGGAATAATGACTATCGAACCCCCACAGGGGTCGTAGTCGTCGTGGCAGTCGTCGTGGTCGTGAAGGCATACGCACAAGCAACGGGATTGCCGGTAAATCCGCAACCTCGTCCGGTCATTGTGATATGCTGTTCGGTAACCATCATCGGCAAATGTAAAACAAATATTTCAAAAAACCAAATCGGAGTAACAATTCGTAAGCGCGCTCCGAAAAATACCGGAAGCCTTTTTATATATATAGGAGCGGACTCAAAAAGCGTCAAAAAGCGTCTCCGGATCAAAAATGAAATCCCAACAAGACATCCGAAAGCCCATTCCGGCAAAAATACGGCCCGAATCCGCATTTCAAAGCACAAAAGCGGGTATCGAATCGTAAGCAAACCGGGCAGCAGGCGAACAGATACGAAGCCGATTGCGGCATCTGCTTCCGAAGTGTCACAATATTAAATATTTTTAGAAAATTATTTGTTCAAATTATTTAATATCCCTATCTTTGTACTGCAACGAATACAAAAAACAGACCATGCTTCGTTCGATCGTCATCGTCATTACCCTGCACCTCGTCGTCCTTAGAAGATAACGGGAGAAAGGTGGCGTACAGATCGACGAATATGATAAAGCCTTTCTCCTGCCGGGGAAAGGCCTTTTTATTTCCGGCACGGGCCGGGACACAGACTGAAACCGAAACCGAAAGATGAAACACACACTCAGAAGCGCCGTCACCACGACGGGCCGCCGGATGGCGGGAGCCCGGAGCCTCTGGCGGGCCAACGGCATGCGCGAGGAGCAGTTCGGCCGCCCGATCATCGGCATCGCCAACTCGTTCACCCAGCTCGTGCCGGGCCACGTGCACCTGCACGAAATCGGCCAGTACGTCAAACAGCGGATCGAAGCCCTCGGGTGCTTCGCCGCGGAGTTCAACACCATCGCCGTCGACGACGGCATCGCCATGGGCCACGACGGCATGCTCTACTCGCTGCCCTCGCGCGAGATCATCGCCGACAGTGTCGAATACATGGCCTCGGCCCACAAGGTCGACGCACTGGTCTGCATCTCGAACTGCGACAAGATCACCCCCGGCATGCTAATGGCCGCCATGCGGCTCGACATCCCGACAGTCTTCGTCTCGGGCGGACCGATGGAGGCCGGGAAGTTCCGGGGCCGCGGCGTGGACCTGATCGACGCAATGGTCATGGGCGCCGACGACACGTGCAGCGACGAGGAGGTCGCGCAGATCGAACGCTGCGCCTGCCCCGGCTGCGGATCGTGCTCGGGAATGTTCACGGCCAACTCGATAAACTGCCTCACCGAAGCGCTGGGACTCTCGCTCCCGGGCAACGGCACGATCGTCGCCACGCACGCCAACCGCCGCCGGCTGTTCGAGGACGCCGCGGCGCTCATCGTCCGCAACGCCGAACGCTACTACTTCATGGGCGACGAAACGGTCCTGCCGCGCTCGATCGCCACCAAGGCCGCCTTCGAGAACGCCATGTCGCTCGACATCGCCATGGGCGGCTCGACCAACACGGTGCTGCACCTGCTGGCCGTGGCGCACGAGGCAGGCGTGGATTTCACGATGCAGGACATCGACCGCCTCTCGCGGCGGGTCCCGGTGCTCTGCAAGGTCGCGCCCAACTCCCGCTACCACATCCAGGACGTCAACCGCGCCGGAGGCATCTTCGCCATCCTCGGCGAACTCGACCGCGCCGGACTGCTCGACACCTCGGTGCCGCGCGTCGACGGACGCACGCTCGGCGAGGCCCTCGCCGCCTGCGACATCCTCTCCCCCACGGCTTCCGACACGGCCCGTCGCCGTGCGCTGAGCGCCCCGGCAGGCCATTACAGCCGCGAACTCGGGGCCCAGCACTCCTATTACGAGGAACCCGACACCGACCGCACGGCGGGCTGTATCCGCGATGCGGAGCACGCCTATTTCCGCGACGGCGGACTGGCCGTGCTGACGGGCAACATCGCCCGCTCGGGCTGCGTCGTGAAGACCGCCGGGGTCGATGAAAAACTCTTCGTCTTCCGCGGTCCGGCCCGGGTCTACGAATCGCAGGAGCAGGCCATGAACGGCATCCTCGCCGACGAGGTGCAGCCGGGCGAGGCGGTCGTCATCCGCTACGAGGGCCCCAAGGGCGGCCCGGGCATGCAGGAGATGCTCTACCCCACGTCGTACCTCAAGTCGAAGAAGCTCGACAAAGCCTGTGCGCTGATCACCGACGGCCGTTTCTCGGGCGGCACCTCGGGGCTCTCGATCGGCCACGTCTCGCCGGAGGCCGCCTCAGGCGGGGAGATCGCCGTCGTCCGCACGGGCGACACGATCGAAATCGACATCCCCCGCCGTTCGATCCGCCTCGCGGTCGACGACGCCGAAATAGCCGCCCGCATGGCCGCGCAGGAGAGATTCCGTCCCGCCGACCGCGACCGGCAGGTTCCCGCATCGCTGCGGGCCTACGCGCGGCTCGTAAGTTCGGCCGACAAGGGCGCCGTGCGCATCATCGACGAAGAATAGAAAAGAAAATAAAATGTATGCTTTATGTACAAGCTGCTACTGACCGCCGTTCCTGCCGCCTTCGGCGTCATATACAAATCTGACCCCACCCGGCTAAAAGCCGGGATTCAGGGGCGATGCAAAGTTACTACGCCTCCGGCCCAAATCTGCGCGTCTACTTCTAAAAGCCGTTTTTTAAACGGCCCTCAGGGAGGGAGATGGCGTACGCTTCGCCCGGTTAGTATGACAATAATCGCATAAAACTCCGCACCGACTATGAATACACCCCAACCGGCACGTCCCGAAGAGCGACAAACGGCCTCCGACCCCACGATCACGGGATCGAAGGCCCTGATCGAATCGTTCCTCCATGAAGGAGTCACCACCCTTTTCGGCTATCCCGGGGGCGCCATCATCCCCGTCTACGACGCCCTCTACGACTACCGCGACCGGCTGCGCCACATCCTCGTCCGCCACGAACAGGGCGCCGTGCACGCCGCGCAGGGCTACGCCCGCGTCAGCGGACAGGTCGGCGTCTGCCTCGTGACCTCGGGTCCCGGCGCCACGAACACCGTCACGGGGCTGGCCGACGCGCTGATGGACTCCACGCCGCTGGTGCTCGTCACCGGGCAGGTCGGCTCCTCGCTGCTGGGCACCGACGCCTTCCAGGAGACCAATTTCGTCGGCATCACGCAGGCCGTGACCAAATGGAACTGCCAGGTCAAGCGCACCGAGGACATCCCGGCGGCCATCGCCAAAGCCTTCTACATCGCCCGCACGGGCCGTCCGGGCCCTGTCGTGGTGGACATCACCAAAGACGCCCAGTGCGGCACGGCCCCTTTCCGTTACGAGAAAATCGCCTCCATCCGCAGCTACGTCCCCGCGCCCGCGCCCGACGCGGAGCGCATCGCCGAGGCGGCCCGGTTGATCGACGCCGCCCGACGCCCGCTGGTGATGGTGGGCCACGGCGTGACGCTGGGCAACGCCGAAGCCGAACTGCGGGCGTTCCTCGAAAAGAGCGGCATGCCCGCGGCCTCGACGCTGCTGGGGCTCTCGGCCCTGCCGTCGGACCATCCGCAGTACGTGGGCATGCTGGGCATGCACGGCAACTACGGGCCCAATATCAAAAACCGGGAGTGCGACCTGATCGTGGCCGTCGGCATGCGCTTCGACGACCGCGTGACGGGCAGCCCCGCCCATTTCGGCGAGAACGCGAAAATCATCCATCTGGAGATCGACCCCGCGGAGATCGGCAAGATCATCCCTGCCGACGTGCCCGTCGTGGGCGATGCCAGGCAGTCGCTGCCGATGCTCACCGAACGCATCCGCAAGGGCGACCACGGCGCCTGGATCGGGGAGTTCCGGGCCTGCGACCGCATCGAATACGAAGCCGTCGTCCGCAAGGCGCTGCACCCCGGCGGAGGCCGCATCCGCATGGGCGAGGCGGTCGACGCCGTGGCCCGGGCCTACGACAACGACGCGGTGCTGGTGACCGACGTAGGCCAGCAGCAGATGAACGCCGCGCGCTATTTCGGGTTCCGCCGCGGCCGCAGCATGGTCACCTCGGGCGGCCTCGGAACGATGGGTTTCGGGCTTCCGGCGGCCATCGGCGCCAAGCTGGGCGCCCCCGACCGCGAAGTGGTGCTGTTCGCCGGCGACGGCGGCCTGCAGATGACCATCCAGGAACTGGGGACCATTTTCCAGTCGCACGTCGCAGTGAAGATCGTCCTGCTGAACAACTCGTTCCTCGGCATGGTGCGGCAGTGGCAGGAGCTTTTCTACGACCGCCGCTACTCCTTTACCGAGATGATAAACCCCGATTTCGGACTCATCGCCCGCGGCAACGGCATCAGCTACCGCCTCGTCGAACGCCGCGAGGAGTTGGCGGAGGCCGTCGCCGCGATGAAAGCCTCTGCAGGGGCCTTCCTGCTGGAAGTCCGCGTCGAGGGCGAAGAGAACATTTTCCCGATGGTCCCGGCCGGCGCTCCGGTGGCGGACATCCGGTTCGAATAAAACGTAACAGCCGATGGAACAGGAATACATCATCACCGTATTTTCGGAGAACAAAGTGGGTCTGCTGAGCCAGATCACCACGGTTTTCACCTGCCGCGACGTCAATATCGAGAGCCTCACGACCTCCGAATCGGCGCTCCCGGGCATCCACAAGTTCACGATCGTCGTCCGCACCGACCCCGGTCAGATCGACAAGCTCGTGCGGCAGGTCGAGAAGAAGATCGACGTGCTGAAAACATTCGTCTACACCCCCGAGGAGGTGGTGCAGCAGGAGATCGCCCTCTACAAGGTCACCCGAAGCCGGGGCGTCGAACAGCTCGTGCGCAAGCACAACGTCCGCATCCTGGAGATCGACGACGACTACATCGTCGTCGAGAAAACCGGCCACAAGGCCGACACGCAGGCGCTGTTCCGCCTGCTGCAGCCCTACGGCGTCCAGCAGTTCGTGCGCAGCGGTACGGTGGCCATCATCAAGTCGCGGCGCGAGCTGCTGAACGAATACCTCGAAGAGCTGGACCGCATGAAAAACGGTTTTTAGAAAAAAGGTCGTACAAAACAGCATGTAATTCACAATAAATAACAAACCAAAATCACGAAAAACATGGCACAGATCAATTTCGGCGGCGTCGAAGAGAACGTCGTAACCCGCGAAGAATTCCCCCTGAAAAAAGCCCTCGAAGTCCTCAAGGACGAGACCATCGCCGTCATCGGCTACGGCGTGCAGGGCCCCGGCCAGTCGCTGAACCTCCGCGACAACGGCTTCAACGTCATCGTCGGCCAGCGCGAAGGCTCCAAGAGCTGGGACAAGGCCATCGCCGACGGCTGGGTGCCGGGCGAAACGCTCTTCGGCATCGAGGAGGCCGCCGAGCGGGCCACGATCATCCAGTACCTGCTGTCCGACGCCGGGCAGATCGCCGTATGGCCCGCCGTCAAAAAGCACCTCACGCCGGGCAAGGCGCTCTATTTCTCCCACGGCTTCGGCATCACCTACAAGGAGCGCACGGGCATCGTACCCCCGGCCGACGTCGACGTGATCCTCATCGCCCCGAAGGGTTCGGGCACGTCGCTGCGCCGGATGTTCCTCCAGGGCCGCGGCCTCAACTCGAGTTATGCGGTGTTCCAGGACGCTACGGGCCGCGCCTTCGAGCGCGTCGTGGCGCTGGGCATCGGCGTCGGCTCGGGGTACCTCTTCGAGACCGATTTCAAGCGCGAGGTCTACTCCGACCTCACGGGCGAGCGCGGCACGCTGATGGGCGCCATCCAGGGCATCTTCGCCGCCCAGTACGACACGCTGCGCGCCAACGGCCACAGCCCCTCGGAGGCCTTCAACGAGACCGTCGAGGAGCTCACGCAGTCGCTGATGCCCCTCGTGGCCGAAAACGGCATGGACTGGATGTACGCCAACTGCTCGACCACGGCCCAGCGCGGCGCGCTGGACTGGTGGAAGAAGTTCCGCGACGCCACGAAACCCGTCTTCGAAGAGCTCTACAAGGAGGTGGCCGCCGGCAACGAGGCCCAGCGCTCGATCGACCTCAACAGCAAGCCCGACTACCGCGAGAAACTCAACGAGGAGCTGCGCGAGATGCGCGAAAGCGAGATGTGGCAGACCGGCGCCGTGGTGCGCAAGCTGCGTCCCGAGAACAACTGATCCCGATAAACGGACGAAAAAGCCGCCGGCAGCCGCCGACGGCTTTTTCGTTTTCAGCTTTTTACCTATCTTTGGCTGCGCCGAAGATACTACGCCTCGGAAAAAATGCAAGCGACCTTGCTTTTTTCTCTCAGCTTATTCGCACTTTGGCTGCGCCGAAGATACTTTCGCTCGGCAAAATGCAAGTAAACTTGCTTTTGCCCTCGCTTATTCGTATCTTTGTACTCTGAAACACCGACATCCAAACCAAACCACGCAATATGTACAGCCATGACAACCGGGTGGTGATCACCCTCGACGCCGGCGGCACGAACCTCGTGTTCGGAGCCATGCAGGCCAACCGATTCATCGTGGAGCCCATCACCCTGCCTTCGCACGCCGAAGACCTGGACAAATGCCTTGCGACGATGGTCGAAGGGTTCCGGGCCGTCATCAGCCGCCTTTCGGAAAAACCCGTAGCCATATCTTTCGCATTCCCCGGTCCGGCCGACTACCCCAACGGCATCATCGGAGGCTACCTCCCCAACTTCCCGTCGTTCCGCGACGGCGTGGCGCTGGGACCGTTCCTCGAGGCGACGTTCGGCATCCCGGTCTTCATCAACAACGACGGCGACCTGTTCGCCTATGGCGAAGCGCTGGGCGGAGCACTGCCCGAGGTCAACGCCCGGCTCGAGACGCTCAACAGCCCCAAACGCTACAGGAACCTCGTGGGCTACACCTTCGGCACGGGCTTCGGCGTGGGCGTCGTGGTCGACAACCGCCTCAACCGCGGCGACAACTCGTGCGTCGAGACCTTCTGCCTGCGGCACAAGAAGATGCCCGGGATCATCGTCGAGGAGGGCGTGGCCGTGCGCGCCGTGAAGCGCGTTTACGGCGAACTGTCGGGCGATCCGGATCACGGGCTGGAACCCAAGGAGATCTGCGAGATCGCCGACGGCAAACGCCCCGGCAACGTCGAGGCGGCCCGGCAGGCTTTCGCCGAGATGGGCGAGATCGCCGGCGACGCCATGGCCACGGCAGTGACGCTGGTGGACGGCCTGATCGTCATCGGCGGCGGCATCACGGCGGCCCGCAAATGGATCATGCCGAGCCTGCTGAAAGAGCTCCGCTCGAAGATGCACACCATCGCGGGCGAGGAGCTGAACCGTGTGCAGATGAAGGTCTACGACCTGGACGACGACGCGGAGTTCCGGGAGTTCGCCAAAGGCGGCATGCAGCCCCTGAAAGTCTACGGCACGGACCGTTATGTGACCTACGACCCGCAGAAACGCATCGGCGTCACGATCTCGAAGCTCGGCGCCAGCCAGGCCATCTCGGTCGGAGCATACGCTTTCGCCCTGAGCCAGCTGGACGCACAAAACGCATAAGTCAGCCATGTACAAGTTTCAACCGATTCTCAAATCGATGCTCTGGGGCGGCGACAAGATAGCCCCTTACAAACAGATCGAGACCTCGCAGCAGCAGGTCGGCGAGAGCTGGGAGCTCTCGGGCGTAAAAGGCAACGAATCCGTCGTCGCCGGAGGTCCCGAGGCCGGAACCTCGCTGCCCGAACTGATCGCCCGCCACGGGGCGCAGCTGTTGGGCGCAAAGAATTTCGAACGCTTCGGCGAGGAGTACCCGCTGCTCATCAAGTTCATCGACGCCCGGCAGGACCTCTCGATCCAGGTCCACCCCAATGACGAACTGGCCTGGGAGCGCCACCGGTCCAAAGGCAAGACCGAGATGTGGTACGTCGTTGCCGCCGACCGAGGGGCGCACCTCCGCTCGGGATTCTCGAAGCAGGTGACGCCTGCCGAATACGCCGCCAGCGTGGCCGACAACACCATCACCGACATCCTCGCCGACTACGAAATCCACCCGGGCGACGTCTTCTTCCTGCCTGCCGGCCGCGTGCATTCGATCGGCGCCGGAGCGTTCATCGCCGAGATCCAGCAGACTTCGAACATCACCTACCGCATCTACGACTTCAACCGCCGCGACGCCGACGGCAACACCCGCGAACTGCACACCGAACTGGCGAAGGAGGCCATCGACTACACCGTGCTGCCCGACTACCGGACGCACTACGAGGCCGCACAGAACAGCCGTGCGGAACTGGTTTCGTGCCCCTATTTCACCACGTCGCTCCTGGACCTGACCGCCCCCGAGACGCTGGACCTCACGGGACTCGACTCGTTCGTCGCAGCCATCTGCATCGAAGGCCGCGGCACGATCTCCGACGACCGCGGCGAAGCGGTTCCCGTGCATCAGGGCGAGACGGTGCTGATCCCCGCATCGGCCCAGACGCTCACGTGCACGCCCGACGGCGCGATGAAACTGCTGACGAGCTGGATCGCATAGTCCGCATCCGGACACGGCGCGATCAAATAACACAATTCCCGAAAGCCTGCCTTTCTTCGGAAAGCGCAGGCTTTTTTCGCGGCTGCGGGTTGCAAGTCTGCGTTCTTTTCAGTAACTTTGGGGTTGCAACCAGAACCTAACATCCAAACTACCTTATGAAGGCAGAATTACAGAGAATCGCGTCCCAATTCGCATTGGAGGGCGCTATCGCGGCTATCGACTCGCTGGGCGAGGGTTTTATCAACGACACCTTCATCGTCCGCACGGAGGGCGGCGCACCGGATTACATTCTCCAGCGAAAGAATAAGAACATCTTCCCCGACGTTCCGGCCATGATGGAGAACATCCGCAAGGTCACGGACCACATCCGCCGCCGCGTCGCGGCCGAGGGAGGCGATCCCCTGCGCGAAGTGATGACGATCGTCCCCACGCACGACGGCAACTATTATTTCGTGGATTCGCAGGGCGACTACTGGGCCGTATCGGTCTTCATCGGCGACACCGTCGCCTACAACAAAGCGGACTCCCCCGAACTGGCCCGCAAGGGCGGCGAGGGCATCGGCAAGTTCCAGGCCCAGCTGGCGGACTTCACCGAACCGCTGGCCGAGACGATCAAGGGATTCCACAACATCCGCCACCGCTTCGTGCAGTGGGACGAGGCGATCGGGCGCGACGCCGCTGGCCGCGTGAAGGAGCTCGGGGAGGAGATCGGCTGGATCGAGTCGCGGCGCGGCGAGATGATGGAGTTCTGGTCGAAGGTCGAGGACGGCACGATCCCCACGCGGGTGACCCACAACGACACGAAGATCAACAACATTCTCTTCAACAAGGAGGGCGAGGTGCTGTGCGCCATCGACCTCGATACGGTGATGAACTCCACGTCGCTGAACGATTTCGGCGACGCCATCCGATCCTACGCCAACACGGGCGAGGAGGACGACCGCGACCTTTCGCGCGTAGGCATGTCGCTCGACATGTTCCGCGCCTACACCGAGGGCTACCTCTCGCAGCGGGCGAAACAGCTGACCGCGCCGGAGATCGACAACCTGGCCTTCTCGGCGCGTTACATCACCTTCGAGCAGGTCCTGCGTTTCCTGATGGACTACATCGACGGCGACACCTATTATAAGATCAAATACCCGGAACACAACCTCGTGCGCACGCATGCCCAGTACAAACTGCTCCGCAGCATGGAGGAGCAGTACGGCACGATGTGTGACATCGTACGGGAGACGGTGGCCAAATACAGGTAAGCTATGGAGATTCGCAAAATCACAGGCGTTTCGCCCGACGACCGGGAAGCCGTGGAACGTGCTTTCGCCGAGATCGAACCGCAGCCCGTGGCCTGCTGCAACTGGCCCGGGGAGTTCCCCTATGCTCCGGAAGTATCGTTCCGCATGTTCCACACGGGCGACCGGCTGATGCTTCGCTTCGACGTGGCGGAGAACTATACGGCGGCACGGGTCGCCGAGGACAACGGCCCGGTGTGGACCGATTCGTGCGTGGAGTTCTTCATCGCCCCCGGCGACGGGCCGTATTACAATTTCGAGACCACGTGCATCGGCCGGATGCTTCTCTCGGGACGCATGTCGCGGACCGAAGATGTGCAGCCCGCCCCGGCGGAGGTGCTGGCAGGCGTGAAACGCTATACGACGTACCCCTTCGGCGAACCGTTCGCCGAGCGCGAGGGCGACAACCGCTGGTCGCTGACGCTGGCCATTCCCCCGCAGGCGCTTTTCCGCCATGCGCTGACGGACTGGAGCGGCCTCCGGGCGCGGATGAACCTCTACAAGTGCGGCGACAAGCTCTCGCACCCCCATTTCCTGTCGTGGAGGCCCGTCCGAACGGAAAACCCCGATTTCCACCGCCCCGAGTTTTTCGGGGAGGCAACGTTTGAAAAGTAGCTAAGACTAAACAATATCAAACCATGAACAACAAGTATTCCCTGCCGAAAGACGGCGGACTGATCGCCGAATCGGTTCCACGCGACATCATCCACCGCTACGAGAAGATCCTCACGCGGGTCTATGAAAACGAATACGAGGGCGTGCAGTACGTCGCCGACAACATCGTCAAGGCGATCCGCACCTACAACGAACTGCACTGCTCGAACGAGGTCTACGAGGAGTCGCAGCCGTTCGTGCTGGGACTCACGACGGGCCGCACCCCGCTGGGACTCTACCGCGAACTGGTGAAACGCCACCAGGAGGGACAGATCAGTTTCCGCAACGTGGCCGTATACAGTCTCGACGAGTTCTACCCGATCCGGTCGACCGAGCAGCAGAGCCGCAACTACCGCATCCACGAGGAGTTCCTCAACCACATCGACATCCTGCCCGAGAACGTGCACATCCCCGACGGCACGATGTCCGAAGACAAGGTTTCGGAATACTGCGCGTCGTACGACCACTCGGTGCGCCGCATCGACCTGATGATTATCGGCGTGGGCGAGGACGGACAGATCGGCTTCAACGAGCCGGGCTCCTACTCGCGTTCGCGCACGCGGCTGGTGCAGCTCACCTACAACACCCGCAAGATCCAGTCGGGAGCCTTCTTCGGGCTGGAGAACACGCCCAAGATGGCGATCACGATGGGTATCGACACGATCATGCGCGCCGACCGCATCATCCTGATGGCCTGGGGCGAGGAGAAGGCCCACATCGTGCAGAAGGTCGTCGAGGGCGAGATCACGGGACAGGTTCCCGCCTCGTATCTGCAGGCGCATTCGAATATCGAGGTGGTGATCGACGAGAACGCCGCGCAGCTCCTCACCCGCGAGCAGACGCCGTGGCTGGTGGGGCCGTGCGACTGGACGCCGAAATTCGTCCGCAAGGCCGTGGTATGGCTCTGCGGCGTGGTGCAGAAGCCGATCCTGAAGCTCACCTACAAGGATTATATCGAAAATTCGCTGGGCGAACTGCTCGAACAGGGCCGTCCCTACGACCAGATCAACATCGACGTCTTCAACGACCTCCAGCACACCATCACGGGCTGGCCGGGCGGCAAGCCCAATGCCGACGACACGACGCGCCCCGTGCCTTCGTCGCCGTTCCCCAAGCGGGTGGTGGTCTTCTCGCCGCACCCCGACGACGACGTGATCTCGATGGGCGGTACGTTCATCCGCCTCGTCCAGCAGGGTCACGACGTACACATCGCCTACGAAACTTCGGGCAACGTAGCCGTGCATGACGACGTCGTGCTGCAGAATATCGACACGGCCCGCGAGCTGGGCTTCGGCAACCACTACGCCGAGGTCGAGAAGATCATCGCCACCAAGAAGAAGGGCGAACCCGAACCGCGGGCGCTGCTCGACCTGAAAGGCGCCATCCGCCGCGCCGAGGCGCGCGCCGCCGTGCGCTCGTTCGGCCTGAACCCCGACACCAACGCCCACTTCCTCAATCTGCCGTTCTACGAGACGGGCGGCATCAAGAAGGGTCTGCTCACGGAGAAGGACATCGACATCATCGTCAAGCTGCTGCGCGAGATCAAGCCCCACCAGATCTACGCCGCCGGCGACCTGGCCGACCCCCACGGCACGCACCGCACGGCCATGGAGGCCATTCTCGGGGCGCTCGACGTGGTGAAGGACGACGAATGGCTGAAAGAGTGCCACCTGTGGCTCTACCGCGGCGCGTGGATGGAGTGGGACCTCGGCATGGTGGACATGGCCGTGCCCCTGTCGCCCGACGAGCTGATCATGAAGCGCCACGCCATCTACCGTCACCTCTCGCAGAAGGACATCATACCCTTCCCGGGCAGCGACCCCCGCGAGTTCTGGCAGCGTGCCGAGGAGCGCACGCAGAACACCGCGCGGCTCTACGACCGGCTCGGCATGGCCGAATACCAGGCCATCGAGGTCTTCGTAAAAATGTTCTAATCACAAACCGTTTACAACCATGCGTCTAATCATCGAAAATACGCCTCAGCAGGTCGCCCAGTGGGCCGCCGACTACATCATCCGACAGATCAAGGCCAAGGAGCAGGTGACCAAGTCGCCGTTCGTGCTGGGCCTCCCGACGGGTTCTACCCCGCTGGAAACCTACAAGGAGCTGATCCGCCGCCACAAGACCGGCGAGGTGTCGTTCCGAAACGTCATCACGTTCAACATGGACGAGTACGTGGGACTTCCCGAGGAGCACCCCGAGAGCTACCATTCGTTCATGTGGAACAACTTCTTCAAACACATCGACATCAAACCCGAGAACGTCAACATCCTCGACGGCAATGCCGATGACCTGGCGAAGGAGTGCGCCGACTACGAGGCCCGCATCGTCGAGGCCGGGGGCATCGACCTCTTCATGGGCGGCGTCGGCGAGGACGGCCACATCGCCTTCAACGAACCCTTCTCGTCGCTCAACTCGCGCACGCGCATCAAGACCCTGACGCAGGACACGATCCAGGTCAACGCCCGCTTCTTCGGCGGCGACACGAACCTCGTTCCGAAGACCGCGCTGACGGTCGGCGTGGGCACGGTGCTCTCGGCCAAGAAGGTGCTGATCCTCGCCACGGGGCACAAGAAAGCCCGCGCAGTGCGCCACGGCGTCGAAGGCTCGTACAACCACCAGTGGACCATCTCGGCCCTGCAGGTGCATCCCAACGGCATCCTCGTATGCGACGATCCGGCCGCCGAGGAGCTGCGCGTAGCCACCTACCGCTACTTCAAGGACATCGAACGGGAGAACCTGATCTCGAAATAGGGACATACCGCGATACGAAAAATCCCGCACGCTGCTGAG
>CATKXN010000072.1 GCA_949840605.1 uncultured Alistipes sp. | reverse complement strand
ACAAGCCCCTCCCGAGGGAGGGGTTTGGGGTGGGGTCGATTTGTATACGCGGCGGAACGCCGCGAGAGTCAGGCGGTCGGTTACCTCTGGGCGGTAAAGAAGGTACGTTAGGTTAAAACGAAAGATAACATGAAAGTCTATAAATTCGGAGGCGCGTCGGTGCGGAATGCCGACGGCGTGAGAAACCTGCGCAAGATCATCGACGACGAACAGAATCTGTTCATCATCGTTTCGGCGATGGGCAAGACGACCAATGCGCTGGAAAAGGTGTTCGAGGGGGTTCAGAAGGGGGACCGGCAGCTTTCGCTGGACAACGTCGGGACGCTGCGCACATACCATGCGGAGATCATCGACGACCTGTGGCACGGCCCCACGCGCCTGCCGGCGGTCGACGCGCTGTTCGACGAACTGGAGCAGGTGGCTGCGGAAACCGTCTATAAACCGGCCGACGCCGAATTGTGGTACGATACGATCGTGGCCTACGGCGAGCTGGTTTCGACGACGATCATCTCCGAATACCTCAATTACGCCGGGGTCCCCAACCGCTGGATCGACATGCGCCGCTGCTTCCTCACCGAGCAGCGCCACAAGGACGCCGGGGTGGACCTCGAAGCTTCGGCGAAGCTGCTCAAAAACGCCCTGGACGGGTGCGACGAGAATATCTTCATCGGTCAGGGGTTCATCGGCGGGGCGCCCGACGGCACGACCACCACGCTGGGACGCGAAGGCTCGGACTATTCGGCGGCCGTGGTGGCCAATATCCTCGACGCCGAGTCGATGTCGGTGTGGAAAGACGTGGACGGCGTGATGAACGCCGACCCGAAGGCGTTTCCCGACGCCGTGCAGATCACCGAACTGAACTACCTCGACACCATCGAGCTGGCTTACAGCGGAGCGCAGATCATCCACCCCAAGACGATCAAACCCCTTCAGAACAAGAATATCCCGCTCTACGTGCGTCCTTTCGGCGACAAGCGCAAGCCCGGCACGGTCATCCGCGGGATGTCGGCCCCGGTCGACGTGCCCATCCTGATCCTCAAGAAGGATCAGGTGCTGCTGACGATCCGTTCGCGCGACTTTTCGTTCGTGCTGGAAGAGAAGTTCGCCACGATCTTCTCGCTGCTGGAGCGTTTCCGCATCAAGACCAACCTGATCCACAACTCGGCCGTGAATCTGAGCCTGTGCGTCGACAACTCGTGGCATATCGACGAGGCGATCGAGGCGTTGCGCGAGGCGGGTTTCGACGTGATGAAGGCCGAGCGGATGGAGCTGCTGACCGTGCGCGGCTACACCGACGAACTGTGGCGCAGATACGCCCGCGGTCCGCAGGTCTTCGTGCGGCAGGCGACGCAGTCCACCGTGCGGGTGGTGCGCAAGCGGGACTGAAAATCCGGGCGATACAATGCAGACGGCGGCTTCCCCCATCGGGAAGACCGCCGTCCGCGTTTCGGGATGTGCGGGATCAGTCCTGCCCCTGCCGGAGCCGGTGGATGATGCCGACGACCGATTTTTCCCGGATCTCGCCGCTGCGCTTCATACTCCAGATCGTGCGGGCGATATAGCGTTCGATGTCGCGCTCCAGCCGTTTGTAGAGCGCGCATTTGGTGTAGTTCTCGTTGTCGAGCAGCACGTCGCGGATCGAGCGCAGCGAATTGGTGTAGTTCGACATCTCGTTCTTCAGCGCCACGCCCTGCTTCTTCGACGCGGTGATCTTGGCGATGGACATCGCCCGCAGCTTTTCGCACACGGTGTTCAGGGCGATCATCACCACGTTGTCCATCAGCGTGTGGCCGTGCATGAACAGATAGGCGTTCTCGGGTTTCAGTCCGCGTTCCTGCAGCTGCCCTTCGAACGCCTTCATCGGTTCGGTCATCTGCGGGTTGCGCCGGCGGAGCAGCTCCTCGCGTTTCGTGACGTTGCGCCGGAGCCATTCGAGGGTCTTTTCGCCGTTGTTCTCGATGTCGAGGTAGCCGATGCGCACCGACTGCTTGAAGTCGGCGAGCGGAAAGACGTTCTCCGAGGCCAGCTGCGCCGAGTAGGCGTACCAGACGAAGAGCGGATAGATCGTGCACGAGTATTCGTGCATGAACCGCACGAAGTCGAAGATGCGCGTGTCGTTCTTGGTGGCCTTCACGCAGACGTTGTGCAGCGAGGGAGCGTAGCAGAGGTAATTCTCGGTGGCATAGGCGTAGGTGTGGAACATGAACCGGCTGCCGTTGACCTCCTTCGACTGGGGCGTGCGCCCCGCGAAGAGGTAGTCGAAATCGGAATCGACGCAGAGAATCAGCTCCTCCGACGAGCGGGGGATCATCCCCATCAGCACCTTTTTGCCTTTGGGCAGGTCGCCGCGGTCGGGCACCGAGATTTCGAACCGCAGGTAGGGATTCTGGAAATGGTCGAAGATGCCGCGCCAGAAGGCCACGTCCTCGTAGCCCTCGACATAGACCTTCACCAGCCGCTGGTCCGGATTGGCGGGCAGGGGCTTGGGCAGCTGGTCGAGCGTCATCGGCTGCGAGAAGGGATTGAGCCGGCGCAGTTTTTCGCGGAACTTTTTAGCCATAGTTACAAAGATAGGAGAAGAGCGGACGGCGTTGCGTCCGGTCCGGCGGAACTTTCCGTGCCGTACCGACACCAAAGATAGCGCATTTCGTCGCATTCGGGGCATGCGGACGGGTGAATTTTTATCGGATATTAAAATTTAATCGATTAAGTTGGTGCTGTCTGTGCTTTTTTCACTATCTTCGCCGAAAACCGGAACAATGAAACCCATGCGTGCTTTATCCCTGCTTTTGCTGCTGCTCGTCGCCGCGGCCTGTTCGGAGGACCGAAAAGAGACTCCTCCCGTCGAACCCTGGCCCGAGACCGGGATGGAGGACGCCACCTACATCAACAACGGCGTGATCCAGCTGGGCGTGGACATGAAGCGCGGCGGTGCGGTGTTCCATTTCTCGGAAGCCGGCACCAGACGCAACCTGCTGAACCATTGCGACGAGGGCCGTTTCATGCAGCAGTCTTACTATGGCGAGGCGGACGGCAGTATTTGGAATACTCAGCCTTGGGTGTGGAATCCGATCCAGGGCGGCGGCTGGCAGGGCCAGAAAGCCGAGGTCATCGAACAGCAGGCGGAACGGAATTCGCTGCGCGTCACGACGATTCCGGTGCATTGGGCCACGGGAAAACCCGTCGCCGAATGCCGGATGATCGAGTCGATCTCGTTCGAAGGCCGCATCGCGCATATCCGCTATTCGTTCAGCAACCGCGGCACGGGGGCCAAGGATCATCCCGCGACGCATCAGGAGGTGCCTGCCGTGTTCGTGGACTGGGACCTGAAAAATTATGTCTTTTACGACGGCGACAGGCCGTGGACGGGCGGCGAACTCAAATCCGAAGTTCCGGGACGGTTGGACCTGACCGGCAAGAACGAGGAGCGCAGCCGCACGGAGCACTGGGCGGCGTATGTCGACGACACGGGATGGGGCATCGGCGTCTACACGCCCGGCACGGAGCTTTCGACGACCTACCGGTTCGGTTCGGGCCCCGGAGGTCCCCGGAGCGGTGCGTGCTCCTATTTCGCGCCGATCCGCACCTTCGCCGTCACGGAGGGGCTTGCCTTTACCTACGACGTGTATATGATGATCGGTACGGTCGGGGAGCTGCGCGAAGCGTTCTACGCCATTCACAGAAAGGAGTATTCCGAATAGGGTCGCAACGACCCTTTTGCGGGTCGGGACGTTTTGCCGGACCGCATGCGTTTCGGTTTTGCATCCAGCCGTCTTTATTTTCTATCTTTGGTGTCGTAACGACCCTTTTATGGGTCGGGGCGTTTTGCCGGACCTCGTGCGATTCGGTTTTGGAGCCGTCCGTTCTTTTTTCTATCTTTGTGAAAAATAATTCGCCTGCTCCGGCGTTTTATTTCAACCATTGAACAGCTATGGCGGACAACGACTGGAAAGCGCGGCTCGGGATGGTCTACTCGACCGATCCCGGCTTCAAATACGAAACGGCCGAAGAGCCCGAGGCGGAGACCCTGCCTCCGGCGCGGCAGGACCTGCGGGTGTGGCTCGACCGCAAGCAGCGGGCCGGCAAGGTCGTGACCCTCGTCAAGGGCTTCGTGGGCCGCGGGGAGGATTTGCAGGAGCTGGCACGCCTGCTGAAGACCCGGTGCGGCGTCGGAGGAGCCGCCAAGGAGGGCGAAATCATCATTCAGGGCGACCACCGCGACCGCGTGGTCGATATTCTCACCCGCAGCGGTTACCGCTGCAAAAAAGCCGGCAGCTGACGTGCGCCGGCTGTTGCTCCTGCTCGCGGCGGTAGTCGCCGTCTGCTGCGCCGAGCGCGCCTCCGCCCAGTATTACACCTGGGGTTCGGACCCTCCGATGAAGTGGTCGACGATCCGCACGCCCGACGTGCGGATGATCTATCCCGACACCGTGTCGGCAGTCGCCCGGCGCACGCTGTTCTACATCCGCACCGTGCAGCCCGACATCGCCTACGGTTTCCGACACGGCCCGATGCGCATTCCTTTCGTCATGCACCCCGAGAATTTCCGGTCGAACGGACTGGTGATGTATCTTCCGAAGCGTGTGGAGTTCCTCACCTCGCCGGCCGTCGACAGCTACTCGATGCCGTGGTACAAACAACTCGTGGCCCACGAATACCGCCATGCCGTGCAGTACAACAACCTCGACCGGGGCGTCATCCGCGCCCTGAGCTACGTGCTGGGCCAGCAGGGTTCGACCATCGGCCTGCTGTGCATGCCGATCTGGGCCATGGAGGGCGACGCCGTGATGTCCGAGACGATGATGTCGTCGTTCGGACGGGGGCTTCAGCCTTCGTTCTCGAT
This sequence comes from uncultured Alistipes sp., assembly GCA_949840605.1. The sequence goes on along the minus strand of CATKXN010000072.1, from coordinate 8,929 downwards.
GGCCTACCGTGCGATGGGCGGCGTCGGCCGCGACCGACGCAACATCGACCGCTGGTTCTGCGGCTCCTACCGCGACTACATCCCCGACCACTACGAACTGGGTTATCAGATATGCTCCTATGCCTGGGAACGTTACGGCGAGAACGTCTGGGACCGGGTCGCGTGGTACGGTTCGCGCAATCCCTATGTGCTGGCCACCACGCGCGTCGCCTTGGGCAAGTTCTACAGGACCAACGTGCAGAAGCTCTTCCGCGAGACCTTCGACGAACTGGAACGTTACTGGGATTCGCTGCCCGCAGCCGAGGACAGCGCCGCGACCCTGACCGAGCTTCCCGCGAAGAACCACACCGCCTATCAGTGGCCCCTGCCGCTGGGCGATACGGCGGTGCTGGCGCTCAAGACCGACCTCGACCGCGTGTCGCGCTTCGTCGTGATCGACCGCCGCACGGGCAGCGAACGCCGCATCTGCTACACGGGGCAGGTTTCGACCCGCCCCTCGCTGAACGGAGGACGGGTGTGGTGGACCGAATACCGCCGTTCGAAACTCTTCGAACAGCGCGTCAATTCGCAGCTCTGCTATATGGAGCTTTCCGACAGCGTGCCCCGCTCGGTCGCCGGACGCCGCCGGGCGCTCTATCCGGTGGAGACGCCCGATGAACTGGGCTGGGTCGAGTACGATCCCGACGGACGCTATACGGTCGTCGTGCGGCGCGGGCCGGAACCCGAACGGCGTCTGTCGACGCCCGACCGGGCCGAGGTGCACGGACTGGCGTGGGACGACCTGACGGTGGCGTGGTACGTCCTCGTCACCGACGACAGCGGTATGTGGATCGGCCGCATCGACAGCGAAGGGGTTCATCCGATCACCGAGGGGGCCTACATCACCCTTTCGAACCTCCGGGCCTCCGCCGGCAGACTCTACTACGGCTCGATCGCCTCGGGCAGGGACGAGGCCCATTGCTACGACCTGATGGCCCGCCGCGAATACCGCATCACGACCTCGGCCTACGGCTCTTTCTCGCCGGCCCCGGCCGGCGGCCGCGTGCTGCTGACGACCTACGACCGCCGCGGCTACCGCGTCACGGAGCAGGCCGCGGACAGCGCGCTGATCCCCGTCGCGCCGTCGCGCCTGCCGGTCGATCTCGTCAATCCGCCCCGCAGGCGCTGGGACGTGGTGAACCTCGATACGGTGCGCTTCGAGGCGTCCGATTCCCGGCTGCAGCGCGATGCGTTCCGCACGAAGCGTTACCGCAAGGTCCCCAACCTGGTCAACGTCCACAGCTGGATGCCCGTGGCGTTCAACCCGTTCGCCGCGGTGGACGAACACGTCATCGACCTCAATCTGGGCTTCACGCTTCTGTCGCAGAACCTCCTGTCGAACACCGAGGCCTATGCCTCCTACGGCTGGAACCGCAGCGAAGGTTCGCTGGTGAACCTCGGGGTGCGCTATTTCGGGCTGGGCGTGCGCTTCGACCTCGACGCCTCCTACGGCGGCAGCCAGCTCTTCTATTCGCTCGGGCAGTATAACCAGCAGACCGGGAAATACGAATACCAGTCGCGCCCGGCGCCCGACAAATACTACTCCGTGGGGCTGTCGGCAACGCTGCCGCTCTACTTCCAGCAGGGTTACCATACGCGCCAGCTCTCCGTCTCGGCGGGCTGGAACTACTCCAACGGCATGGTCGCCAATATGCGGGAGATCGAATGGGGCCAGGGCGGGCTGATCTCCAACATCCGGCACATCGGATTCCGCCGGGGGCTGCACAAACTCTCGTTCGGAGCGGGATTTTCGGATCAGGTGCGCATGTCCCACCGCGATTTCGCTCCCCGCTGGGGCTATACCCTCAGTGCAAACTACACGTTCAATCCGGCGAACTCCCATTTCAGCGACCTGATCTCGTTCTACGGGCAGGCCTACCTGCCGGGATTCGTGCGTCACAACTCGGTGAAAGTCGCCGCGACCTACCAGACCTCGCTCGGAGGCTACAAATACCCTTCGGGCTACTCGCCGTTAAGCTACCGCTCGACGCGGCTCGTTCCCCGCGGGTTTACCTCGGCGGACATCCTGTCGAACGACTACACGGCCGTGTCGCTCGATTACCAGCTGCCGGTGTGGTGTCCCGAAGGCGGTATCGGCTCGGTGATCTACATCAAGCGCATCCGGCTCAACGCCGGCGGCGACTACGCACAGTTCCGCGACGCAGGGCGCGACGTCTGGCGGAGGATCTGGTCCGCGGGCGGCGACCTCGTCGTCGATTTCAACGCCTTCCGCCAGCCGGCGTCGGCCACCTCGACCTTCAAGCTGTCGTGCTACAAGCCTTCGAACGGTTCCGTGTGGTTCGCGGCGTCGGTGGGGCTGCCGTTTTAAGGAATAATTTGTATATTTGGCTGCGCCTTAGATACTCCCGCTCGGCAATGTTCAAATAAATTTGACATTGCCCTCGCTTATTCGTATCTTTACCGCAAAATTCGGTCGTATGACACAGCGCAAAAAGAAGGGCTTAAGCCCGAAAACGATAAAATGGATCTGGTGTGCGGCGCTCGCGCCCTTCGCATTCGTGGGCGTGCTGCTGCTGCTGACGGCGCTCGGCGTGTTCGGGCGCATGCCCTCGTTCGAGGAACTGGAGAATCCCCGCAGCAACCTCGCCACGGAGATCTATTCCGAGGACGGCAAGGTCATCGGCACTTTCTTCGTGCAGAACCGTTCCTACGTGCAGTACGCCGACCTCTTTCCGTCGGATTCGACGCTCCGCATCCGGCTCGGCGGATACGAGGTGCCGCCGATCGTCGCGGCGCTCATCTCGACGGAGGACATCCGCTTCCGCGGCCACTCGGGCATCGACATCCCCTCGCTGGCGCGCGTGGCGGTGAAGACGCTGCTGATGCAGAACACCTCGCAGGGCGGCGGCTCGACCATCACCCAGCAGCTGGCCAAGAACCTCTTCCCGCGCGACACGGCCCGCAACCGAGGCGCCGTCGTCCGCAAGGCCAAACTCGTGACGGCGAAGCTGAAAGAGTGGATCACGGCCCTCAAACTCGAATACAACTACACCAAGGAGGAGATCGCCGCGATGTACCTCAATACGGTGGAGTTCGGCTCGAACGCCTACGGTATCAAGTCGGCGGCCCATACGTTCTTCAACAAGGAGCCCGACGAACTCAACGTGCAGGAGGCGGCCGTGCTGGTGGGAGTGGTGAACGCCCCGACGCGCTACTCCCCGGTGCGCAATCCGGACAACGCCCTTGCGCGCCGCAACCTCGTGCTTTCGCGCATGGAGGAGGCCGGGGCGCTGACGCGCAGGCAGCGCGACTCGATTGCGGCGCTGCCCATCGTGCTGAACTACCGTCCCGTATCGCATAACGAGGGTTCGGCGACCTATTTCCGCGAGATGCTGCGCCTGGTGATGAACGCCGAACGGCCCAAGCGCAGCCAGTTCTACAACGAATGGGACTATGACCAGGCGGTGAAGGAGTACGACGAGAACCCGCTTTACGGCTGGTGCCTCAAGAACCGCAAGGCCGACGGCACGCCCTACAACATCTACCGCGACGGACTGAAAATCTACACCACGATCAACTCCGTGATGCAGTCCTATGCCGAGCAGGCCGTGCAGCGTCAGATGGAGAAGGAGATTCAGCCCAAGATGGACGCGCAGTACCGCAGCACCAAGACGCTTTTCATCGGCGCCGACCGCGAGGAGCGCGAACGCATCATGCGCCGCGCCGTCCGCTATTCGGACCGCTACCGCGAGATGAAGAACGCCGGGGCGAGCGAGAAGCAGATACAGGCCGCATTCGACAAGCCCTGCGACATGAAGGTCTTCACCTACAAGGGCGAACGCGATACGCTGATGACCCCGCGCGACTCGATCCTCCACCACAAACGGATCATGCGCGCTGCGATGGTGGCGCTCGATCCCCGCACGGGTTTTGTAAAAGCCTATGTCGGAGGCCCCAATTTCCGTTATTTCAAGTATGACATGGCCCGGCAGGGCAAGCGGCAGATCGGTTCGACGATCAAGCCCTTCGTCTACACCTTCGCCATCGACCATCTGGGTATGACCCCCTGCACGATGGTCCCGAACCTGCCGACGACCATCGAGACGGCCAACGGCACGGCGTGGTCGCCCAAGGAGGCCGGCAACGTCGAGTACGACGGCGTGCTGCATCCCCTGAGCTGGGGCCTGGCACGCAGCCGCAACAACTATTCGGCGTGGATCATGAAGCAGGCCAAGCAGCCGGCGGCCGTGGCCGACTTCATCCATAACATGGGTATCCGCAGTTACATCGATCCGGTGCCGGCGCTGGCCCTCGGCTCCTCGGAGTCGAATGTCTACGAGTTGGTGAGCGCCTTCTCGACCTTCGCCAACCAGGGCGTGCACACCGATGCGATCTTCGTGACCCGCATCGAGGACCGGCAGGGCAATCTGATCGCCTCGTTCATCCCCCAGTCGCAGGACGCCGTCAGCGAACGCACGGCCTATACGATGCTCACGATGCTTCAGGGCGTCGTCAATTCGGGCACGGCCGGGCGGATGAAATGGCAGTTCGGATTCAACGGCGTGGAGATCGGCGGCAAGACCGGAACTTCGAACAAGAACCGCGACGCATGGTTCATGTGCGTGGCTCCGAAGCTCGTCGCCGGGGCCTGGGTCGGCGGCGAGGACCAGTCGGTGCACTTCGTCCGCGGCGGCGAGGGCAGTGTGATGGCTCTGCCGATCGTCGGCGATTTCATGAAGAAGGTCTACGACGACGGACGTTTCGGCATCACCCGCGGGGACCAGTTCCTGCGTCCGGCGATGATGCCGCATTACGACTGCGACGAGGAGGCCGATTCCGGGAAGCCCGACACCTCCGACGAGGACGACTTCTTCGACTGACCCACCTAAGAGATGGGTTTCAGGGGCGGCGGCTTAAGAAGCCGCTTTTAGGTGCGATCGATGCCCGGGGTGCTTCCGGAGCTAATCTGCGCTGCCGTTCCGTCTGTACTATGGAAAGATGGTAGCGCCGACAGGTGTCGGAAACGCTGTGGGAGACTTTCGCTTAAATCCAGCTTCTTAAGCGGGCGGGTTTTGTAATTCGCATTCATTTCGTTATATTTGCCTCCGGAGCTTCCGTGTACGGTCCGTCCGAGCGGGAACGATGATCACTTTTTAATTTTAATCAGGATGAAAATTGCTATTGTGGGCGTCAGCGGTGCTGTGGGCCAGGAATTTCTGCGAATTTTGGAGGAACGGGCGCTTCCGATCGACGAACTCGTGCTGTTCGGCTCGGAACGCAGTGCGGGACGCAAGTATAAGTTTCGCGGAAAGGAGATCGAGGTCAAACTGCTGCAACACAACGACGATTTCAAGGGGATCGACTTCGCCCTGACCTCGGCCGGGGCCGGAACCTCGCGTGAGTTCGCCGCGACGATCACCAAACACGGTACGGTCATGATCGACAATTCGAGCGCTTTCCGCATGGATGTCGACGTGCCCCTCGTGGTGCCGGAGGTCAATCCCGAAGATGCGAAGAATGCGCCCCGCCGCATCATCGCCAACCCCAACTGCACGACGATCCAGATGGTCGTGGCGCTGAACGCCGTCGAGAAGCTCTCGCACATCACCCGCGTGCATGTCTCGACCTACCAGTCGGCCAGCGGTGCCGGAGCCGCCGCCATGACGGAGCTGGAGACGCAGTATGCCCAGATCGGTGCGGGCAAGGAGCCCACGGTGGCGAAATTCGCCTTCCAGCTGGCCTATAACGTGATTCCGCATATCGATGTCTTTACCGACAACGACTACACGAAGGAGGAGATGAAGATGTTCCACGAGACGCGCAAGATCATGCACTCGGACATCCGCGTGTCGGCGACCTGCGTGCGCGTCCCGGTGATGCGCGCCCATTCGGAGAGCGTGTGGCTCGAGACCGAACGCCCCGTGTCGGTGGAGGAGGTCCGCGCGGCTTTCGCCAAGGAGCCCGGCGTGGTGCTGATGGACGAGCCGGCGGAGAAGGTCTACCCGATGCCGCTCTTCATCGCCGGCAAGGACCCCGTCTGCGTGGGCCGTATCCGCCAGGACCTGCCCTGCGACAACGGACTGACGTTCTGGTGCGTGAGCGACCAGATCCGGAAGGGCGCGGCGCTCAACGCCGTGCAGATCCTCGAAACCCTGATCTGACCTTCCGGCGGCACTCCACACCCCGGACCTGATATAACCCACTGCGATGAAAAAGCTGCTTTCCGCCCTCTATGCGATGCCCGGACCCGTATGGCTGTTCGGCGCCTACGGCGTTTCCCGGATGTGGTGGTGGCTGCTCGCACGAATCGTTTCCGGCTCCCTGCCGGCGACGTGGATGACGGCCGCCCTCGACCTCGGCACATTCCTGGCCGCACTGCTCCCGCTGTCATTGCTGTGGCTGCTGCTGAAACGAAGCCCCTATGCCGTGCGGCTGGCCGGTCTCTATGCCGGTCTGAAAAGCGCGGCGCATTTCATCGTCCTGTTCCGTCCGGCTTTCGACGGTTTTTGGGCGGCCACGGATATCGTGCGTTCCGTGTTGGTCAACGTCGTGATGTGCGCCTTGTGGTTCGGCGTGCTGCGTTACTTCGAACGTTCGGAGGACATCGCGCGGCTGTTTCCGGCGGAGGAGCGACGGCGCGCCTGGTGGCCTGCGGTGCCGATGGCCGTCCTGGTACTGGCTTGCATGTAGGAAGCTGTCATCGAAAATGAACCCCGGAGAGTGATCTCCGGGTTTTTTGTGTCGTCCGCCCGCCCGGCATTCGCGCGAAATGTGTGATAATTGCGACCTTTCGGAACAAATCTCTTAAATTATGACTACTTCCGTAAAGGCAAAATTCCGCACGTCGCGTGTCCCGGGCAAAGCCGGGAGCATCTATTATCAGGTGACGCACGACCGTCAGGTCCGCCGTATCGCCACCTCCATCCGCATCGTTCCCGCCTGGTGGGACGCCGATGCCGGACACATCCTGCCGCTTCCCGGCGAGGCGTCGGTGATCCGTCTCCGCGTCGAAGGCGACCTGGCCCAGCTGCTGCGTATCGTCCGCGACCTGACGCTCGAGGGGCGTCCGTACACGGCCGGGGAGGTCGTCGACCGATTCCGCACTCCGCATCGGGATACCACGGTGCTGGCTTTCCTGCGCCGACAGATCACCCGGCTGACTTCCGAAGGACGGCTGGGGACGGCGCGCAACTACGCGCGCACGCTCAGCAGTTTTTCGGATTTCCTCGGCGGGGCGGACATCCCTTTCGCCGCCTTCACCGAACCGCTGGTCGAGGAGTACAACGCCTACCTCGTCCGGCGCGGCGTCGTGCGCAACACCGTGTCGTTCTACATGCGTATCCTGCGCGCCGTCTACAACCGGGCGGTCCGGCAGCGTCTGGCCGAACCGGGCTGTCCGTTCTGCAATGTCTACACGGGCATCGACCGCACCCGCAAGCGGGCTGTCGAGGAACGGCTTATCGTCCGTCTCCGGAATCTCGACCTGAGCGGATCGGCCGCCCTGGCGCTGGCCCGCGACCTTTTTATTTTCAGCTATTGCACGCGCGGGATGGCGTTCGTCGACATGGCTTTCCTGCGGAAGCGCGACCTTGCGGGCGGGGAAATCCGTTACGTGCGGCGCAAGACGGGACAACAGATGACCGTGCACCTGGAGGCGTGCATGCGCGAGATCGTATGGCGGTACGAACGGCGCACCCGGAACACCCCTTACGTCTTTCCGCTGCTGACCACGGAGGAGCCCGGCAGAGCCTATGCGCAGTATCAGGTTGCGCTGAACTATTACAACCGCCTGCTGAAGCGTCTTTCGCTGCTCCTGGGGCTCGAAGAAGGGCTTTCGTCCTACGCCTCGCGCCACAGCTGGGCCACGGCGGCGCGCAACCACCACGTGCCCATCACGGTCATCAGCGCGGGCATGGGGCACACCTCCGAGCGCACGACCCGGATCTATCTCTCTTCGCTGGAGAGTTCGGTGATCGACTGCGCCAACCGGAAAATCCTTTCGGCGCTCAACCGGATCGGATAACGGGCCGGACCCTTTCGGAATCCGGCCCGTCGGCGGTTATTTCACCTCCCAGTCGTCGGTGCGGAACGAGGAGGCGGGGATGCCGGAGCTGTTGAACAGCGTAGCTTCCGCATAGTTGCGGAAGGCGTAGCGCACGGCCACGGGCTCCGCAACGGCGTCGCACGTGACGATCAGGCGGCCTTTGCCCTTTTCGATCCGGGCCGTGGCGGGGTGGAACACGCGGTCGGCGCCGGCGTCCTCGAAGCCCGTGAGCGTGTCGCCCAGCGGGGCGAGGCCGTCGCGGCCCGTGCGAAAGGTCAGATAGGCTTTGCCGTCGGCAACCGTCATCTTTTCATAAACCGGCGTGTCGGCGTCGATGCCCTTCATGCCGTAGGTTTTCGTCAGCGCCAGCCATGCCAGGCGTGTGCCGACCTCCTCTTTTTGGGCGGGGTGGATGCAGTTCTTGTTGGCGATGTCCATCGTCACGGCCATGCCGCTCGAGGGGATGTCCTGCAGGTTGTTCAGCTGGGCTTCGCGCAGCAGGGCCGAACCCGTCTCGTCGGGGTTCTCGTAGCGGTAGGGCGCGATCTGCACGTAGTAGAACGGCAGTTCGCCCTGCGCCCAGCGTTCGCGGAGCATCTTCACGAAAGCCGGCATCAGCGCGCGGTACTGGACGGGCCGTAGGCGGTTCGTTTCGCCCTGGTACCAGAGGAATCCCTTGACGGTAAAGGGCACGAGCGGGGCGATCATGGCGTTGTAGAGGCCGCAGGGCTTCATTTCCGGTTTCTCGATCCGGGCTTCGCCGTCGAGGAACGAGAGGTCGAACTCCTTGAACCCGCTCATCGTTTCGCGGTCCATCCACGTCTCGACGGGCGTGCCGCCCCAGCTGGTGACGATGACGCCCACGGGAACCTCCAGGACTTCCTG
>CATKXN010000071.1 GCA_949840605.1 uncultured Alistipes sp. | reverse complement strand
TGATGAACGCCGCGCGGGCCAGATAGCCCGAATCCTCCATGAACGAAATGAAGAGATAGAGGATCATGATGTTCGGGAGAAAGACAATGACGGCGCCCACGCCGCCGATGATGCCGTCGACCAGCAGGTCGCGCAGCGGTCCGGCGGGAAGCAGGGCGTCCGCGCCGTTGCCGATCCATCCCACCAGCGCGTCGATCCACTCCTGCGGATAGGCCCCGAGGCTGAACGTGCACCAGAACATGAATCCCATCAGCGCGAAAAAGATCGGGAATCCCCACAGTTTGTGCGTCACGAAGGTGTCGATCACGGCCGTCGCCGTGACCTCTTCGCGCTGCCCGGGGGTGAAGGTCTCTTTCAGGGCTCCCTGGATGAACCCGTATTTCTGGTTGGCGAAGGCCGTTTCGACGTCCTCGCCCAGCGCTTCGGTGATGCGCCGGGCCTCGCGGTCGCGGATTGCGGCCCACTCGGGGTAACGGCTGCATTCGCGGAGGCTCTTTTCGGCCTCGGCGTCGCCTTCGAGCATCTTCATCGCATAGTAGCGGGGCGGAAAGGCCTTGGGCAGTTCGCCGCGATGGTCGCTCATGTCGCCGTTGAGCCTGCGCAGTCCCTCCTCGACCACGGGACCCATGTTGATATGGATGTGGCGCACACGCTCGTCGCGGTTCTCGTAAACGTCGATCACGGTGTCCAGCAGGGTGTCGATGCCGCGGTTGTTGCGCGCTTCGACCGGCACCATCGGAACGCCCAGCATGCGGCCCAGATTCTCGTAGTCGAGGGTGGCACCGCTGGCCTGCAGCTCGTCGTACATGTTGAGCGCCACGACCATACGCGGATTTATGTCGATCAGTTCGGTGGTCAGGTAGAGGTTGCGCTCCAGGTTCGAGGCGACGACGGAGTTTATCACCACGTCGGGCGTGCTCGTAGCCAGGTGGTGTCGCACGTAACGCTCCTCGGGCGTATAGGCCGAAAGGGCGTAGGTGCCGGGCAGGTCGGTGACCTCGAAACGGTAGCCGCGGTAGATGCGGCTGCCGATTTTGGCCCCCACGGTCACGCCGCTGTAATTGCCGACGTGCTCGTGGCCGCCCGAGATGGCGTTGAACAGCGAGGTTTTGCCGCTGTTGGGGTTGCCGACCAGCGCCACCGTGATGGTCCGTGTGTGGCGTGTCACCACCTCGTCGATACTCGTGCAGCACGCTGCACCGGGTTCCGATGCCCCGAATGCGTCGTTCTGCCCGGGTTCTCCGCCGGGGGCGTGGTGACGGTTATGTTCGTGATGATGGTGGTGGTGATGTCCGCCTGCGAGGTATTCGCTGGCCTCGCTGTCGGTGAGCACCTCGACCATGTCGGCCTCGCTGCGCCGCAGCGAGATGTCGTAGCCCATGATCCTGTATGCGATCGGGTCCGTCAGGGGCGCGTTCAGGAGCACGTCGACCCGCTGTCCGCGGACGAACCCCATCTCCATGATGCGGCGGCGGAAGCCTCCGTGGCCCATCACCTTGACGATCGTCCCCGATTCGCCGGTTTTAAGTTCGGATAGACGCATTTTCTTCTATTTTGCGTCCCAAAAATACGACTTAATATTGACATTGACAATCCCCATTTTCTGGTATCCGCCTGAAAAGCGTGTTTCAGGGGCTTTCAGCAGCCGTCGCACGCTCAGTCCGGATTTCCGCTGCCGCCCAGCCGCCGCCCAGCGCCTTGCAGAGCGTGACGTAGTTGATATACTGCTGCGCCACGAGGTTCACCAGCTCCATCTGCGTCTGGTAAAGACTGCGCTCGGCGTCGATCACGTCGAGGTAGTCCGACAGTCCGCTGCGGTAGAGGGCGCGGGTCATCGTGGCGATGCGGTCGTTCGAAAGCACCAGTTCGCCCGTGCGCGCAGTTTGGTCGCGGTAGGTCGTGATGGCCACCAGCGCCTTTTCGACGTCGGCGAAGGCCGTCAGCACGGTCTGCTCGTAATTTCTGGCCGACTGCGTGTAGGCCGCCATCGCGGCCCGTTCGGCATTGCGGAGCTTTCCGAAGCCGAAGATCGGTTCGGCGATGGAGCCCAGCGCATCCCATGCCCAGGGATTCGCAGCGGTTAAACCCTTGATCGAATTAGATGCCACTCCGCCTTTGGCTGTCAATGATATGGACGGGAAGCGGTCGCTCCGTGCCTGCCCGGCCTGCGCGGCGGCCTGGAGCAGGTTGAAATGCGCCTCGCGGATATCGGGACGCCGTTTCAGCAGCTCCGACGGCAGGCCTACGGGAATCTCCGCAGGGCGGTAGTCGGTCAGCAGACGCAGGCCCGCTCCGGAGAGCCGCACCCGCGAGGGCGTTTCGCCCAGCAGGATACCCATCGAAAGCCACGTCTGCTCCACGGCGCGGCTGTATTGCGGAACGTCGGCCTCGGCGGTGTAGACCAGGCTCCGAGCCTGCTCCAGCGCGACGCCGTCGGACATGCCGTAGCGGAACATCGAGTCGATCAGCGCGGCCGATTCGCGCCGCAGCCGGAGGGTCTGCCGGGCGATCGAGAGGTCGCGCTCGTACTCCAGCAGCGTGAAATAGGTCGTGGCGACTTCGGCGGCCAGCGAAAGCCGCACGCCCGCCAGCGCCCATTCGGCCGAAGCGATCCGGGCCTTTGCGGCGCGTCGGGCGTTGCGCAGGGCTCCGAAGAGCGACAGTTCCCACGAAAGGGTCGGCTCGACGGCATACGACTGCACGATCTTGGTTTCGGGGGTGTATTCGCCTTCGGCCGAGGCCCCGACGCCGATCTGGGGCAGGTACTGCGCCCGCACGGTCCGGAGGTTGGCCCGGGCCTCCTCGACCCGTGCGGCGGCCGCGGCTGCATCGCGGTTGTTGGCCAGCGCCCGTTCGACATACGCGTTGAGCGTCGTGTCGCCGAAGAGTTCCCACCAGCGTTCGCCCACGCCCGTCGTGTCCCGCGAGAAGCCCTCGCCGAAGACGTAGCGGTCGGGCGCAGCGACCTGCGGCGGGTAGAATCGCGGGGTGCAGGCGGCCAACATCACGACGGCGGCGGTTATCGTAAGTTTCGTTTTCATTGTGCTTCCTCCGTTTTTTGACGTTCGCGGCGCTGCTCGAAGCGGCCGATTTTCCCGACGAAATAGTAAAGCGCGGGGTAGACGAAGATGCCCAGCAGCGTGGCGAACAGCATGCCGCCTACGAGGGCTACGCCCATGATGTTGCGGGCCGTGGCGTAGACCCCGCTGGCGAAGACGAGGGGCATGACGCCCAGGATGAAAGCGAAGGCGGTCATGATGATCGGCCTTACGCGGAGTTTCGCGGCCCCGATGGCCGCATCCATCAGCGACGCGCCCTGCTCGCGGAACAGCCGGTCGGCGTATTCCACTACGAGAATGGCGTTCTTGGCCGCCAGACCGATCAGCATGACGAGCGAAATCTGCATGTAGATGTCGTTGACAAAGAGCGCATTCATCAGGTGCGTGCCGCCGACGAACAGCACGGCTCCGAGCACCGCCACCGGAACGCTCAACAGGATCGCCAGCGGCAGTCCCCACGATTCGTACAAGGCTGCCAGCGCCAGGAACACGAACACCAGGGCCAGCGCATAGACCAGTCCGCCGGTTTTCGAGGCGTTGGCCTCCTGATACGAGGTGCCGCTCCACGCCGTGCCGATGTCGTCGGGCAGCACGTCGGCGGCCGTGGCGGTGATCTCCTGCATGACGGTCGTGGTCGATGCCCGTGCGGCGGGGGTGACGGTCAGCGAAATCGACCGGTAGAGGTTGAACTGCGAGACGTACTCCACGCCCACGGTGTCCGCGACTTCGACGAGCGACGCTACGGGAACGCTCTCGCCCGACGCCGAGGTGACGTAGTAGCTGTCCAGCGAGCGCCGGTCGAGACGGTAGTCGGGCGCGGCCTGCATATAGGTCTGGTAAAGTTTGCCGAAGCGCGTGAAATTGTTGATGTAGGCGCCGCCCAGGAGGGTGGTCAGCTCGCCGTACAACGTTCCGAGGTCCACGCCCGCGGCCAGCGCCTGCTGCTTGTCGATGCGCAGTCGCCGCTGGGGCACCCCGGCGTCGAACTGCGTGGTGACGGAGGCAATGGAGGGGCTTTTGCGCAGCGAATCCATCAGCCGTTCGGCGTTTTCCAGCAGGTAGGCCGTGCCGCGCCCTTCGAGGTCCTGCACCTCGACCGAGACGCCCGAGGTGACGCCCAGCCCCGGGATCGAGGGCGGGATGAAGGCGTAGCATTCGGCCCCGGCGACCGCGACGTATAGTTCGTCGGTGAGTTTCTGGGCGATCTGCATGGCCGAGAGTTTGCGGTCGGAGTAGTCGACGAGTTTGACGAAGATGATGCCGTTCGACGTCGAGGCGATGCCGGCCATCATGTTGAATCCCGCGGCGAACGACGTGGAGGCGACCTCGGGAAGCGTGCGGATTACCGCGTCGGCATCGGCCATGACTTTCTGGGTCACCTGCAGCGACGAGGCTTCGGGCGTCGAGACCATCACCATCACATAACCCTGGTCCTCTTCGGGAAGGAATCCCGCGGGCAGTTTGCGCCACACGACGAAGATCACGCCGAGCACCACGGCCACGAACAGGCCCGTGCGGGCGACGTGGCGCATCAGCGTCGGAGTGAAAGTCGTATAACGGTCCATCTGCCGGGCGAACCAGCGGTTGAAGGCGGCGAAGAAGCCTTTCTGCGACGGCTCCCGGTGGCGGAGCAGCAGGGCGCAGAGCGCCGGGGAGAGGGTCAGGGCGTTGAACGCCGAGATGACCACCGAGACGGCGATGGTGACCGAGAACTGCTGGAACAGCCGGCCCGTGATGCCGCCCGTAAAAGACACGGGGACGAAGACGGCCAGCAGCACGACGGTCGTGGCGACGATCGGCGAAGCCACGTTGCGCATGGCTTCCAGCGCCGCCGCACGGGGCTGCATGCCCCGCTCGATATTCACCTGCGCGGCTTCGACGACCACGATGGCGTCGTCCACGACCAGTCCGATGGCCAGCACGAGCCCCAGCAGCGAGATGATGTTGATCGAGAACCCGAGCAGGGGAAACAGCGCGAAGGCGCCGACGAGCGACACGGGGATCGCCACCAGCGGGATTACGGTCGCCCGCCAGTCCTGCAGAAAGAGGTAGATGATGAAGATGACGAGCAGGAGCGCGATGATGAGCGTGCGGAAAATGTCTTTCACGCCGGCGTCGATGCTCGTCGTGGTGTCGACGATCGTGGCGGCTTCGATGCCGTCGGGAAAACGCTCCGCAAGGCGTTCCATCGCGGCCTTGACCTTGCCGCCGACGGCCACGGCGTTGCTGCCCGGCTGCTGGTAGATGACGATCATGGCCGTCGGGTCGCTTTCGTAGGAGGAGCTGACATCGTAGGTCTGGCTGCCCAGCGACACCTCGGCGATGTCGCCCAGACGGATCTGCTCGCCCGAGGAGGTGGTGCGCACGACGATGTCGGCGAACTCCCCGGCGGTGGAGATCTGCGGCGGCATGGTCACCGTGTAGGTATAGGCCACGCCGTCGGGGGCCGGTTCGGCTCCGAACTGCCCGGCGGGATAGATACCGCCCTGTTTTTCGATGGCCGCCGTCACCTCGTCCACGGCGATGCCGTAGTATTTCAGCACGTCGGGCCGCAGCCAGATGCGCATGGCGTATTCTCCGGCGCCCATGATCGAGACCTTGCCCACGCCGTCGATCTTCAGCAGCTCGTTCTGCAGGTTGATGTAGGCGTAGTTCGAGAGGAATTCGCCGTCGTAGCGGCCGTCGCTGTGGAGCGAGTAGACCATCAGGAATCCCGTCATGGTCTTGCGCGTGGTGACTCCCTGGCGGGTGACCGTCGCCGGAAGCTCGGCCGTGGCCGACGAAACGTTGTTCTGGGTGAAGATGGCGTCCAGATCGGGATCGGAGCCGATGTCGAACGTCACCTGGAGGGTCATCGAGCCGTCGTTGGCCGAGGTGGCCTGCATGTAGAGCATGTCGCTGACGCCCATCACGGCCTGGGCCACGGGCGTCGCCACGGCGTTGTTCACCGTCTCGGCATCGGCGCCGTCGTAGGTCGCCGAGACCTCCACGACCGGCGGCGTGATGTCGGGATACTGTTCGATCGGCAGCCGCGTGATCGAAATCAGCCCCACGAGCACGATGACGATGGCCAGCGAGATGGCGAAGATCGGGCGCGAAACGAAAAATTTTTCCATAAGGCTACCGTTTTTCGGGATTCCCGGCCGAACGGCCCGCAGCGACCGCCGGCCGTGCCGTCCTTGCTGCCGGTTTTTCGGGGATTACTTTCGCACCGTCGCGCAATTTCTGCTGCCCGGCGACCACCACCCATTCCCCCGGTTCGAGCCCCTCGTCGATGCACCACAGCGCGCCGTAGGTGTCGCCCGGAGTGACACGGCGGTAGTGCGCCGTGCTGTCGGCCGTGACGACCCACACCGAACTGAGGTCCTGAGCCTGGCTCACGCCCTGCTGGGGGATGACTACCTGCGGCAGCACGGGGCCTACGTTGGCCTCCACGCGCGCGAACTGTCCGGGTTTCAGCGCCTCGTCCGGGTTGGGGAACATCACCACCAGCACGAGCGTTCCGGTGGTGCTCGACACGTCTTTGCGCGTATAATCGTAGAGCCCCTCATAAGGATACTGCGTGCCGTCGGCCAGCAGGAGACGGATGTCCGAGAGCAGGTCCTCGTTGTCGTAGATCGAGGTCCGGTTGCCGGCATAGCGCAGATACTGCGACATGGGGATCGCCACGTCGACCGTCAGCGTGTCGAGGTTCGACACGGTCGTCAGCACGCTGAACTGCGTGCCCGGACCCACGTAGTCGCCCACATGCGCCGCCGTGTGCTCGATGATGCCGTCGATCGGAGAGCGCAGCTCGGTGTAGCCGACGTTCATCCGTGCGCTGCTGAGCGTCTGTTCGGCGGCGCGGACAGAGGCTTCTGCGGCTTTCCACTGCGCCGTATACTGGTCCAGCTGCGACTGGCTGATGGCGTTGATTTTCGCCAGCGGTACGGCGCGGTCGTAGTTGTTGCGGGCTTCGATGGCCTGCGCCCGAGCCGATTCCAGCTGGGCTTCGGCCGCCAGCATCGAGGTCGAAAGCTGATCGGGGTCGATGGTGAACAACAACTGTCCCCGTTTGACGGGCATTCCGTTGCTGTAACGCTTCGACGAAAGGTAGCCGTTCACGCGCGGCTGGATCACGGCGTCGAAGTTGCTCGCGAGGTAGCCGATGAAGCTCATCCGGTTGGGAACGGAGTCCACTGCGGCCTCGGCCACTTCGACCCGCAGGGGAGGCATCGCCTGCCGGGAAGTATGTTTTCCGCAGCCTGCGAGGAGCGCTGCAAGGAGGGTGGCTGTAAGGTAGAATTTATCCATAAAGGGTATGTTTTACCGCCGTGTAAGGACAAAAAACGTACCGTCAACCCCGTATAACCGACTTTTTTGGTGAAAAAACGCTGTTTTTTCATGCTCCGGGCGATGGAGTTTAGAATATTTTTATATCTTTGCGTTGATAACAAACCCAATTAACAAATAAAACTATGAAAGAGTTAGTAGCAAAAATCAACGCAGAGTTCGAGGTATTTGCAGCCAACGCAGCTGCTCAGGTCGAGAAGAACAACAAAGCTGCCGGTACCCGCGCCCGCAAATCGGCTCTGGAGCTTTCGAAGCTGATGAAAGAGTTCCGCAAGGTTTCCGTAGAGGCTGCGAAATAATTCGACCCCCCGATCAAACTTAAAGGCTGTCCGCAAGGACAGCCTTTATTGTTTTCAGTTCAGCTCAATGCCGTATCGCCGGAATACCTCCATATCCTCGGGCCGGAGTCCCGTCTTGCGGTAGGGTACCGCCTCGTTGTGGTCGTTCAGATAGCGTCGCGGGGCCGAGCGGTCGAAGTCGGAACTCACGAGCGACACGTTCGTCGTGAGGTAACGTCCTTGGATCGAGGCCATGTCGGCCATGGTGTGGAACAGCGCGTGCGTCGTAGCCGGAGCCGTCTCGTTGGCTTCGGCGGCGGCGGCCTTTTCGGGGAAACGCACCCGGTAACTCTCCGAGAACCACGCCAGTGACGCCACATAGAGCTGGTAAGCCGTGGTGGTGGGCGAGGCGTGAAGAAAACGCTCGCGCTTGTCGTCGATCAGGTCCTCGCCGTGGTCGGCGCAGTAGAGCAGCGCCGAAGAGGTGTTTTCGAGCGACCCGAGGTAGTCGATGATCTGCGACAGCACGTAATCCGTATAACGGATCGAATTGTCGTAGGCATTGACCAGCATCGGACGGTGCTGTTTGGCGATCGCCACGTCGTCGTCGGGCTTGAAATGCGCGAATTCCCGCGGATAACGCTGGTGGTAGCTGAAATGCGATCCGTAGCAGTGCAGTATGAAGAGTAGTTTCCGGGAATCGCTTTTCTCGATTGCCTTGCGCATCTCGTCGAGCAGCTGCGTGTCGTGGCGCGGCGAGCGGATGTAGATCAGGTGCTTGGCGTCGTGGGCCAGGTGGTCGATCATGGCGCCCTGGCGCGACTGGTTGGAGATGAACCACGTGTCGAATCCCGCCTCGTTGAACAGCGCCGGAAGGCCCTTGCGGCGGTAAAGTTCTTCGTGTTCGCCGGTGGCTATCGACGAGAGGATCATCGGTACGCTTTTGTGCGTGGTGTTGCTTTGGGTCAGCATATTGCGGAATACCACCAACCCCTCCTTCTGCGACAGCAGGGGATTGGTTTCGCGTTCGTAGCCGTAGAGCTGCCAGTTCATGGCCCGGGAGGCCTCACCTATGATATACACGTAGACCTCGCGGCCGGGGATTTCGGCCGTGCGCCGGGCTTCGTAGGAGAATTCGGCGGAAGTCTTTTCGTAGTTGAACGACTTGCGGAATTCCGAACCGCTCAGCCCGAGGTTGTAGAGGATGTTCAGTGGAAAGATTTCGTCGCGCAGCACGTGCCGGTCCTCGCTTACGTGGTAGGCGGGCCACAGGGCCAGCAGTCCCAGCGCGAAGAGCGCCGCACCGGTCAGCCCGATGTTCATGCGCGCCGTGCGCGTGATGTAGCGTTTGTGGCCGATCTCGCGCGCCGCGAGCCACAGCAGCGGCAGGTAGATGACGCAGACCAGCACCACCGAAGGATAGATGTTGCCCAGCAGTTCGCCCGCCTCGCCCGGATTGGTCGTCAGCAGGTTGGTGAACATGTCGGTAGCGATGATCGAGTTGCCGAAGAGATACAGCAGCACGATCTGGAAGGCGCAGAAGAAGATGAACGGGAATGCCAGCCAAATCATCACACCCGAACGGCGCAGGGCCACGCTCCACATCATGTAGAAACCCAACGGCATGAGTATCAGCGCCTCGACGGTCCACACCGAGTAGGGCTCGGTGTTGGCCAGCACGCAGTTGGGAATGATCAGCGCCACGAAGAAATAGATGGTCAGCAGCGTCGTGAAACGGCTGCGGGTCTTGACCACCCGGCGTCTGTTTTTCCGGTCCGTATCAGCACTCATAAACCAAACAGCTCTTAAAATGCCTCGTTGATGCTCAGCAGGAATCCGCTTGTCTTCTTGCCGAATCCGTAGTCGAGGCGAACGTTAACTCTTTTTTTGAGCTCCCACCGGAAGCCGACGCCGTAGTTGGGAAGCGTCTTCGACCAGTCGAACTCGCCAAGCGACGGGAACACGTTGCCCGCGCCGCCCCAGACCGCACATCCGATCCGCCGCCAGATACGCTGGCGCAGTTCGATCTGCAGGGTGATCATGTCGTTGTCCGTATACCGTCCCTGGTAGTAGCCGCGCATCCGCTGGCTGCCGCCCAGGCGGGCGAGCATCGGCCACGGCGTGCCGTCGGTGTTGAACACCGCGTAGAGATCGGCGGCGAGGATGCCGTCCTTCCAGACACGCTGGTAGGCGTCGGCCGTGAACGTCGTGCGCCACAGCGTCTTGCCGCAGTTTCCGAGCCCCTTCGGGAAGAGCGTCTCCTGGAAACTCACGTAGACGCCCCGGAACGGATTGGGGATGAAATCGCGCGAGTCGTATTCGAGGATGCCTCCGATGCCCGTCGCCGTGTAATGCAGTTTTTCCCCGTGCAGATACTCCGGTCTGGAAAATTTCAGACCCCGCGTGTGTTCGAAGCTCACCAGCCCGCCGATGTAGGTGTGGGGCAGGAATTCGTGCAGGTAGCGCCCTTCGACCAGATAGCGCTTCTCGGAGTAGGTGCTCTCGGGATTGTAGCGTCCCTCGTCATAGCCGATGCCCCAGAAACTGCGGGGCGCCGAGGCGAACATCACCGTATAGTTTATGCGGCGTTTGTTGCGCGAGAAAATGGTGTTTCCCGTCACACCCAGCGCATAGAACCCCGATACCGAGACGTTGGCGAAGATCGAGATGTCGGACGGTGCCGTGATCGAATCCGTGCGGTCGAGGCGGAACAGCCCCGCCGCCAGCAGGCCGATGCCGAAACTCGTGTTCTTCGAATAGCTGGGACCTCCGGCGAAAGTGAAGTCTATCTTCTTTTCGAAGGTCTTGTCGGTGGTCGACTCCCCGAAGTAATCGACTACGCGCCGCAAGAAAGGCTTCTTTCGGGGAGCCTCCTGCGGCAGCGGGGTGTAGGTGTAGTGCAGCGTATCGCCGTCTGCAATACGGGTCCCCTTTTCCTGGGCCCGTCCCGTGAGGACCGAACCCGAGAGCACGAGGATCAGGACAACGATTCTGCGCACCATTCAGACCTATTTATACTTCTCGACGGTCTCGTAGAAAGCCTCCTTGTCCGCGTCGGAGAGGAGACCCTTGCGCAGGAACACCAATTCGCCCTCCTTAGATACGATCATCAGCACGAACTGATTGTTGCAGTCGCCCAGTCCCCAGGCCTTGCTCAGGATGCGGTCCTGGTCGGCCAGTACCGTGGCGCCGTTCGAAGCCGTGCGTTTCTTGGCCATGCTGCGGGCCATGCCGTTGGGGACCATCGGGGCGTCCTTGAGGTTCATCACCCCGAAGCCGTAGATGTTCTCGCCCGAGGCGCGTCCGTTCTTCTCCAGCTCGATAGTGAAATCCTCGTTCTGTTTGTGACGGTCGGGGTCCACGTAAAATATCATCAGGTTCTTTTCTCCGAAACGGGGCAGTTTGACCGGTTTTCCGTCCAGGTCGAGCACTTCGACATTCTGCACCTTGCGGGGCAGTTCCTGCGCCGTGGCGGCAGATGCGGTCAGCGCGAAAGCCGCCAGCATCACAATCGCTTTCATCTTCATTACGTTCTGTTTTTGCGGTTTCTAACGAAAACAAATCGCGTCAAAGATACGACAAATCTACGAACATCGGGAATGTCGGCCGTCCTAATATTGTTCGATTGGTCACTTTTTTCCACCGGTTGGGGCGAGTACATTGTCGAATCCGTAAAATCCGCCTCCCGAAATGATCAGGAAGACGTAGACGCCGAGCCATACGAAATCTGCTTCTCCGGTGCCGAATCCGCTCCGGATGAATGCCAGGAGGATGCCCAGCGCCATCAGGAAGGCCGCCGCCCGCACCCACAGTCCCATGATGATCAATACGGCCAGCAGCACTTCGACGACCGTCACGACGACGAACACGACGGTGGGATCTACATGAAGCAGCGTTGGATATGAATCGATTATTTCGTTGTAATTCTGTATTTTGCCGATGTTGTGAAACAGCATTATGGCACCTGCGAACAGCCGCATGTAGAGCACGGCCCAGTCCATGCGGCGGGATTGTCCGATCCGGTCTGTCGATTTCTTTTCCATACCCCGGAACCTGCAATTCGCGTTCCGAAAAAATCGTTATCTTTGCGGCATGGAATCGAAAACAAGGATTTTATTCGTCTGTTTGGGCAATATATGCCGTTCTCCGGCCGCCGACGGCATCATGCACGACCTCGTGGAGAAGCGGGGAGTCGCCTGCCGGTTCGCGATCGACTCGGCGGGCACCTACGGAGGCCACCGGGGCGAACTGCCCGACCCGCGCATGCGGAGTGCGGCCTCGCGCCGCGGTTATGCGCTGACGCATCGTGCGCGGCAGGTGAGCGAGGCGGATTTCGACCGCTTCGACATGATCGTCGGTATGGACGACATGAATTACGAAACGCTGCACCGCCTGGCGCCTTCCCCCGAAGCCGCCCGCAAGATATTCCGCATGACGGAGTTCTGCCGCCGCCATCCCGACCGCACCTATGTTCCCGACCCCTATTACGAGGGACGCGAGGGTTTCGAACTGGTGCTCGACATGCTGGAAGACGGTTGCGAGGGGATTTTGGAATATCTCAGAAATCCAGCCCGAAACTGATGCTGTACGTATTGCGCAGGAGCGTGTGCTTCTTGGCGAATAGGTAGGCGAAGTCCAGCCGCAGGTGGAGGATGCGCACACCGGCGCCGACGGTCCAGTAACTCGGATAGTAGTCGCGCCGTTCGCCGTAGTGGTAGCCCGTGCGCAGCTGGACCAGTTGCATCAGGTTGTATTCGGCGCCCACCGACATCTGGAATCCGCGGACCGACGACGGGGAGAAATAGTATCCCAGGTCGGTGCCGACGGTGATTTCGTGCGCATCGGAGAGGAATGTGTCGAGTGCCGCACCGACGGTGAAATCCATCGGCAGCGTATAGTCCGTATCGTTGACGTATCCGCCCAGATTTCCCAGTTTAGCCCCCGCGCGCAGCGTCGAATAGCTGCCGACGTTCTCCAACGGCAGCTGGTAGGCGGCGCTGAGGTCCACGGCCAGCGCGTCGGCTGAAATCTGCTGGCGTTTCAGGTGCATGTAGCGCGCCACGATGCCCAAGGACCAGTTGTCGCCCATGCGGCGCGAATAGCCCAGGTCGACGGCCATGTCGTTGTTGCCGTGTTCGCGCAGGTACTGGCGCCAGCCGATCTGCGCGAGGTTGACGTTGTCGAAACGGCAGAACCCCGATACGGCGTAATAATCGATGTCTTCCTGCCCGTAGTAGGAGGACGAAATCTGCGACGGCATGCGCGAAAAAACCGCCATCGCCGAGTTGCTGTAGATGGCGTGCGAACCCGAAAGGGTAGTCATCATCAAGCCGCCCATGCCGATCGCCTTGGCGTCGGGGCTGGGGAGCGTCGCCTCCTGGGCGTATGTCTGGAGTGCGGCCAGGGCCGCGAGCAAGGTTACGAGTCGTTTCATAATTACAAATATAATGAAAAGCCGGATGGGTGCAAAACTGAATTGCATCGGGTCCGACGGAACCATCCAGCTGCAAAAAACGTCGTTACGACGTCAAAGATAACAAAAAAGATGCAAGTTGCGACAATTACGGCGCATGCTCCGCTTTCGTGCCGTGATTGTCCGCGGCGCTTCGGACGCGAAAAGAAGGCTTCCTGCGGAATACCCCGTCTGAAAACAAAAGTGCCCGTTCAAGTAAACTTGCCGGGCACTTTTGTTTTTGAAGGATGCCTTGCGGCATCCTTTCTTTTCGCTTCTCTCTGTTTCTTAACAATTCATCGCGCCGCAGCAGTGGATGACCTGTCCGCTGACATACGACGAAAGATCCGAAGCGAGGAACAGCGCCACCTTGGCGACGTCTTCGGGCGTACCGCCGCGGCGCAGCGGAATCTGTTTGTACCAGCCCTCCTTTACCTCGTCGGGCAGTTTGTCGGTCATCTCGGTCATGATGAAGCCCGGGGCGATGCAGTTGGCGCGAATGCCGCGGGGACCCATCTCCTTGGCGATGGATTTGGCCAGACCGATCATGCCGGCCTTCGACGCCGAATAGTTGCACTGGCCGGCGTTGCCGCTGACACCCACCACCGACGACATGTTGATGATCGAGCCGCCTTTCTGACGCGCCATGATCGGCGTTACGGCGTGAATGAAGTTGAACGCCGACTTGAGGTTCACGGTCAGCACGGCGTCCCACTGAGCTTCGGACATGCGCATCATCAGGCCG
>CATKXN010000070.1 GCA_949840605.1 uncultured Alistipes sp. | reverse complement strand
ACCAGCAAATACCTCGAATACGCAATCCGGCACCCCGAACGGCTGCAACTTGCGGGCGTGGTGGAGATCAACGAGATCCGCCGCCGCACGACCGCCGAAAAATTCGGACTGGGACCGGAACGGTGCTTCAGCAACTACGCGAGTTTCTTCGAAAATCCCCTTCCGGCCGACGCCGTGCTGATCGCCACCCCCGAGAACGAGCATTTCGAACCCTGCATGCAGGCCATCGAGGCGGGCTACAACGTGCTGCTCGAAAAGCCCATTGCGCAAACCCTTTCCGAATGCTGCCGGATCGAAGAAGCCGCCCGCCGCAAAGGGGTGATCGTCGGCGTGTGCCACGTCCTGCGCTACCACCCCTATTTCCTCCGGATCAAGGAGATCGTCGATTCGGGCGAGCTGGGCGAGATCATCACCATCAGCCACCTGGCTGCCGTGGGGCTCGACCGCACGACCCACGGGTTCGTACGCGGCATGTGGCGCCGCGAGGAGATCACCAACCCGATGCTGATCTCGAAATGCTGCCACGACATCGACTTCCTGCTGTGGCTCACCGAAGCCCGCTGCCGCAAGCTCTCGTCATTCGGATCGCTGCGCTGGTTCCGCGCTGAAAACGCCCCGGCACAGAGCTCCGCACGGTGCATCGACTGCCCCGTCGAAAAGGAATGCCCCTATTCGGCCGTGGACCTCTACTACAACCGCCGCGACTGGATCTCGAATTTCGACATTCCGGCAGGCGCCACGCTCGACGAAGTGATCCTGCGCGAACTGCGCTCGGGCGACTACGGACGGTGCGTGTTCCGCTGCGACAACGACGTGGTGGACCACCAGATCGTCTCGATGGAGATGGACAACGACGTCACGATCTCGTTCTCGATGGACGCCTTCACACTGGGCGACCAGCGCGAAACGCACATCCGGCTGACGCACGGTGAAATCGACGGTGACGAGCGCACGCTGCGCGTCCGCAAATTCCGCGGCGGCGAAGAGCGTGTATACGACTTCTCGAAGCTTATCGGGAAGCCGTTCCACGCCGGGGCCGACCTCCGGCTGATCGAGGATTTCGTCGATACGCTCGGCCGCCGGGAGCACCGGTTCCGCACGGCGATCGCCAACTCGGTCGAAAGCCACCGCATCTGCTTCGAGGCCGAGCGCAGCCGCCTCTCCGGACAGACCGTCACGCTGTGACGCCCAAAGCGCAAAAGATCGGGCCGTAACCTGCGTTACGGCCCGATCTTTTCGTCGGAATCAGTCGATGGCCATCTCCCGATCGATCCGGTCGGCCATATAACGGCAGAACGCACGCGTATCGGCCACGGGAGCCGAAACGGCGCCCCGTCGGTAGATCGTCCTCAAATCGAGCAGCAGCCCGTAAAACAGATGTTCCCTAAAGGCGGGAACCACCACCGGTTTACGATAACCGTAGGCGGCGCTTTGCGAATCGCCGACGCCCATCGGCGTCAGATCGTCGGCCGCACGGCAGGGCCATGCAGCCGTCCACGGGTCGTTTTCATCCGCCAGCGCAAACGCACTGCCCGACCCCGGAGCCGCCTTCGACTTGACGTTGGCGACGGCAACGGTCGACTTGAGCAGCGACTGCTGCAAATTTCGGGCATGATCAGTCAACGGCTCACGCGAACGTATCTGCCGTTCGAACCAGGACGCAAGGTCTTTCGCCATGCAGTCGGCCGTATAGGGATCGTCCGACTTCGCAGCTGCGAGATCCAGCTCACCGAGTTTTTCGAGCAGCGTGCGCACGATCCGGCGTTGGAGATAATCGCATGCCCGCACCCGGTTGTAAACATTTTTCGACACCTCCTGCCGGTCTATCCAGCCGAGATCCGCACACAGACCGAGCACTTCGAACAAGGCGCGCTGCTGCACCTCGCGCGGCACAGCCGTACAGGCCGGCAGGCGGGTTCCTTCATACACAGGCGTCATGTAGACGCCGCCGATGTAACGCATCAGCTGCGACGAAAGCGTGTTGACCCGCAGCACCATGTCCGTCAACAATTCTTCGCGGAATAGGTAGTCGCCGTCGCGGCCCGAGAGCCACTCGTCGCCGTGACCGGCCACATACTTCAGATTGGCGAGCTGGAAAGCCACCCCCTTGAACAGATCGTCGCCGAGATCCTCGGTGCCGACGCGGGGGTCGTAGGCCCCGGAAGCATACTGTGCGAAGAAATAACGGGGATCACCCTCCTTCGAAGCGAGCAGACGGCGCAGTTCCGGAAGTTCGTCCTGCGGCGCGGCGGCTCCGGCAACGGGCTTGTAGAGCCACTCGACGGCCAGATAATCGTAGGGCCCCAACGCATCGGAAACCAGTTTTACACCGCGCTCCTTGTCGCCCGGCTGCGCGACGATGTTGTAAAACACATCGTCCGTAATCGACGCGGTAAGACCGTTTTTCTGCGTGAACGACGGCGAACGCAGCGAATCGGTGGGATAAGCCGACGAAGCGGCATAGTTGGGCATCACACCGAATGCCGAAGCCGCCCGGCGGGCGATCATGGCCGTCAGCGCGTCGGCGATCTGACGCGCCGAGGGCTGCGCGGTGCGAGCATCCGGATCGACGGCCGACAGCGTAAGAAGCAGGTGCTTCCGGATCGCAGCCGTAAAATTGAAAGGCACGAAGATATCGGTTCCCAGTATCTCGCCACTGCGCGGATCGACCCACGAAGCGGTATAGAGTTCCGAATTGGAGGTTCCTGTGCGACGCACACAGTTGTTATAGAGGCAGTTATCGTTGAAATCCGGATCGGCCGGAAACGGCTTCACACGAATTACATCCCGGTAGCCGATCTTCGCAAAGGCATCGTTCCACAGCAGGATGCCCCGTTCGATGGCGGCGTAGCACGACGCATCGAACGTCGTATCGACATAGAACACCACGGGCCGCACATTGCCCGCACCGTCGAGGATCGAACGGCGGCAGGCGTAATAGTCGGTCTTGGCCTCCTGCTCTACGTCCGAGAAGCGTTCGACGGCTTTTGCGGCGAGTCCGAGCCGCCGGTCGCAAAGGCGCATCCGCTGTTCGGGATCGCCCAGCACCCGAAGCGTGCGGCGGGCGACGATCGACTGAGGCTTGTCTTTCCAAAGGTCGAGCAGACCGAGGAAGCTGACCGTCGTACCGTAGGAAATTTCGCCCACCACCGAAACACCCTTTTTCCCGCCCGTCACGGCAGTCAGCATCGAACGGTCTTTCTTGTATTCGGCCTTGGCCGTCATCCAGCCGCCGTAGGTATTGCCGCCGTCGGGGTCGATCGGCCGCAGAGGCTTGACGTCGCCCGCGAAAAGCGCCGTCAGATCGACGACCGCCGCCTTCCCGTCTGGCGTACGGGCTTTCACGGCATACGACGCCACGATCGGGCCGATATGGCTCCGTTCGACGGCTTCGCGCATCGCATCGCTGCCGTCGACGATTACCAGGGGAGAAAACTCCCGCATATAGAGAAGCGTGTCGCACCTGCCGCGGATGAATTCGACCATATAGGGCGGCACGGGCTGCTGATGGGCCAGGCCGTCGCCGGGATCGCCCGTGCGCTCGATCGTCGTGGTGATCATCAACTCCCGGCCGAGCAGCGAATCGGGCAGCTCGAGATAAAGTTTGTCCTCGACCCGGTGCAGGGTAAGTCCCCCGCCGCGGACGGTTTCGGATTTCCGGTCCTTGAAAAGTTTTTCGTAGGGAGTCGTCTTACGCACGGTATCCGCCTCGTGCTTCTTTTTCCTGCCGCGTTTCGTGTCCTTCGCCCTGGCTTCCGCAACGGCGCTGTCGCCCGCCCGGAGGGGCATGGCTGCCGCCGGCAGCAGGAGCATCCCCGCCAACAGCGGGAGTATGGCTGTTCTCAACAGTTTCATCATGATCCGGGAGGTTTATTTTTTCAACGCTATCTCGATGTTGCGCAGCAACAGTTCGTAATGCAGTCGCGCTTCGCCCGCGGCCGAAAGGCTCTTGGATCGGAGCATCTTCCGCAATTCGAGCAGGGCCGCGTAGTCCCCGGCTTCGGTATTGCGGGGATCGTAGTAATTCAGCCGCGGAGAACCGTACCCCATCAGGGGCGCGGTATCGACGCGGTGCGACGCGGCGAACGCTTCGAACGGATCGCACCGACCGCATTCGCCGCAGGAAGACATCGCGGCGGTGCGCGCCGCGTGGGCCTCAAGGAAAGCGGGAACGGGCAGCAGGCCCTCGTCCGAGACGATTTTTTTCTCGGCGCGGGCCCCCGTGCCGGTGTATTTCAGTCCGGCCGAAAGGCTGAGACTGCGGACATATTCGCGCTGGAGCATCATCTCGACCGCATCGGGCGTACGCCCCTTCAGCGTCGAGGCCCACACGAAATCATACACATCCCGGCGGCACTCCTCGGGCGTATAGGCATCTTTACCGCCCAGCGCGGCGCTCAGGGCCACACGCGCCGGAGCGGCCACTGCCACAGCCACCAGCGAAGCGCCGATCGACCGGGCGGGCGAACCCATCAGCGGCATGTCACGGATCAGTTCCCGGTTATCCAGCCACTCCATGTCCCTGAGCTGGGCCAGACAGAAGAGCAGCGCCTCGCGCTGAACCGCACGCGGCACGCTGCGGTAAGCCTCCACGGGATCGCCCTCCATCTTCTCGGCGAAATAGATGCCGCCGACGTTGGCCAGCACGTGGTTCAGATAGCGGACATACTGCGTGAGCAACTCGTCATAGAGAGTTCGGCGCTGGGAAAAGTCGGGGTCCTGAGCGCCGATCCAGGCATTCATGTTGGCGAGGATGTATTTCAGATTGGAGATGCCGTAGGCCGAGGCTTTCACGGCATGGTCGCCGAGGTCCTCCGACTGCGAACGGGGGTCGAGCGAACGCCCGAACTGCTGTTTGCCGAAACGGTAGACCGAATCGGCGGCGGCCTCGGTGATCCATTTCGAAGTGACGGCATACTCTTCCGCGGCCGACGCCGTGTCGGGCAGCGGAGTGTAGAGCCATTTCACGGCGTAGTAGTCGTAGAGACCGAACCGAGGCGGGGTAAGTTTGACGCCCCGCTCCCTGTCGCCCGGCTGGGCCACGTAGTTGAAACGGGCGTAGTCCATGATCGACGTGGTCGTGCCGTAGCGTTGGGTGAACGTCGGCGAACGGAGCGAATCGACCGGTATGACCGCCGACGCGCTCATGTTGTGCATGTAGCCCAGGCAGTGTCCGACCTCGTGCGCCAGCACATAGCGGAGCCCGTCGCCGATCACCTCTTCGGGGATCGTTACGGCACGGACGCGCTCGTCGGCCTGCGCGGTCTGTACGAAAAGCCAGTTGTTGAGCAGTTTCATCACGTCGTGGTAAACGTAAACCGAGGCGTTGAGTATCTCGCCGCTGCGCGGATCGACCCACGAGGGCCCCATCGCATTGGCAATGGCGATCGGCGCGTAGCGGATGCACGAATATTTGATGTTGTCGGGATCGAACCCGGGATCGTCCGCCGGATAGGGTTTCGCGATGACGGCATGCTTGAAACCGATGCGTTCGAAAGGCTCGTTCCATTGCTCGACCGCCTCGAAGATATGCTTTTTCCACATCTCCGGAAATCCGTTGTCGACATAGAACACGATCGGCTTCTTCGGCGCCACCTTCTCACCGCGCTTCCACGCCTCCGTATCCGACGGCTCCAGCCGCCAGCGGTGGGCATAATAGATCACCCGGGCGCGCTGCTCGCGTTCGCTGAAAAGCACCTTCCCGGTCGGAAAGACCGACATGCGGCTGTCGGTGATGCGCGGCCGGTAGGCCTCGCGGGGCAGCAGCACCAGCGAACGGGTCATCACAGCCGTCAGCGGCCGGTCCCTGATCAGCGTCGTGCGGCCCCGGCTGAGCGAAAAAACGTAGCTCAACGTACTGCGCACCACGATATTGTCGCTGAAAGCCTTGATCTCGCCCAGCATCGAACGCTCCTTCCGGAAGGTCTTTTTCAACTCGTAAGCCGTGTAAAGCCCGTACTTCGAAAAGGGCGACATCTCTTCCACGTCGGCCACGAACAGGTCCGTAACGTTGACCGCAACGGCCGTACTGTCGCGGTTCCAGGCTTCGATTTTGTAATTTCGCAGAATGGGATCGGCCGTATTCCGCTTCACCGCCTCAGCCACCGCGCGGGAAGCTCCCGTTTCGTCGGTGATGTTCTCGCAGTTGACCGTCCGCAGCTGGACGAAACGGTCGTTGCGTGTAAAAACCACGTGCAGCGGATAATCCGATTTCGAACCGGTCGTCGCTGCGGCATTGTCCGAGACCTCCGTAATAGTCGATCCCAGCAGCATTTCGCGGCCGAAAAGCGAATCGGGTATCTCGAAATAGAGTTTACCCTTGACATCATGCAGCCGGAACATGCCGTCGGCCACGGTGTGTTTCGCCTTGAAAAGTCTGTCGTAATCGCTTTCTTTCGGGTTTTCTGCCGGACTCTCCGTCTTTTTCGAAGCGGAGGATTTGGGCTTTTTCGCCGTGGCCGTCGCCGCCGTGAAGCAGAGCAACAGCACCAATAGTTTTCGGATCATCTGCTAAAATTTAGAATTGTTCGATCAACTCCCGGCCCCGCCATGCAGCCGTTCTGTAATAAGGAGGGAGTTCGCCCGGAAACGACATACACGACGGGTGAAAAAAAACGGACCGCGCCGTTTCGACACGCTCCGTTCAGCGCAGACTTCCGGCGAATCGCGCGGCAGCGGCATCCGTTTCTTCGGCCGCGGCGGAAAATAGAAAACCCGGCGACGCCTTTTTCCGCGGAAAAGAGGCCGATTGTCCCGAAAAAATCACTACCTTTGCGGAAAATAAACAAACATATCATACCCTATGGAATTCGAAGGAACCGTTTACAAAATAATGCCCGTGACGAAGGGAACGTCGGCACGCGGCGAATGGCAGCGTCAGGACGTGGTCTTTGAGATGAACGAAGGTTCGTTCACGCGCAAGATCTGCGTGACGTTCTTCAACAAGCCCGAGGACGTGGCCCGGTTGAAAGAAGGGGCGACCTACAACGTCTCGGTCAACATCGAGTCGCGGGAATACAACGGTCGCTGGTACACCGACATCCGCGCCTGGCGTCTGCAGCCCAAGCAGGAGACGGCAGGGGCCGGCGCCCCGATGCCCGACATGCCACCCATCGCCGAGGAGCCTTCCTACGCATCCTCGCCCGCGCAGGTCGACGACCTCCCCTTCTGAGGCGTTCCCGGACGCGCGTGCCGCTTTCGAGGCGCCCTGCGGTCAGGCGGAGCGACCGACAGGCATCACAGCCGGACATTAAAAAACGGCGGAGTATCGAACTCCGCCGTTTTTCTATTCCTCCTTCTGGGAAAGGGCGCTTGCCGCCGCAGATTTTTCGCGGCGGGAGGCTTTTTCGTCTCTCATCACCCGGGAAGCCTCCGACGCAGCCTTGCGCCCCGTCGTTTTGCTTTCCGCGGTTTTCTGGGAGAGCGCGCTGGCTGCCGCCGACTTTTCTTCGGAAGACGACCGACTGTCCCGCATGACCCCGGAAGCATGGGATGCGGCCTTATTACCGGTTTGCTTATTGATCATAGCAATCACATTTACGGGTCCAACTTCGGGTGGACCGTTCCCGCAGGGGATTGAATGCAATACCTTTGCCAAGGTCGTTGCGGCGGTTGTCTCAGCGTCTCCCTCCGGGCGGGACGTTTCTCGTTACGAGCGACACCAGCCACAGGAGCACGATCGCACCGACAATCGACGTCAGCAGGCTTCCGAAAGAGCCTGTCGGCACCCATCCGATCAGCGAGACGAGCCATCCGCCCAGAATCCCGCCGACAAGCCCGACGGCCAGATTGACCACGAGCCCCGATCCGCTGCCGCGGACTATCTTGCTGGCCACCCACCCCGCGAGCAGACCGATAATCAAATACCCGAAAAACATAACCTGACTGCATTGGTATTACGTCGGAACATGCAAATCGCGTACCCGTTTCGCCCTTGGTCTGCGGCCTGCGTCCGATACGGCATGCTCCGGCAGGCCGTTCGAACACCTCCCGGCCGCAGGGTTCCTGCGGATTTCCCACCCGGGACGGGCAATTCCTCACTCCCGTCGCACCGTCTCGGAGCCCCGGCATAAAATAAAAATCCCGGAACCTGTCGCAGGTTCCGGGGTTTTTCGTATCGACCCTCCCGATTACTTGGCGGGAGCAACCGCGGGCTTCTCGGCCGTTGCGGTCGAATCCGCCGGAGCGGGCTCTTCGTAGGGAGTTACATCGACCAGCTCGACCTCGAACTCCAGCGCCTCGTTGGGACCGATGTCACGGCCTGCGCCGCGCGCACCGTAAGCTAGGTCGGCGGGAATCCAAAGCGTGATCTTGCCGCCCTTGCCGACCAGCTGCAGACCCTCGGTCCAGCCGGGGATGACCCGGTTGAGCGGGAACTCGACGGGCTCGTCCTTGTCGAAGTCGTCGGGACGCTGCTTCTTGATCATCTCCTGCTGCTCCTTCGAGCGGTTTGCGAAGATCGAGGTGTCGAACACCTTGCCCTCGCGGGTGCGGCCCGTGTAGTGGACCTTCACCACGTCGCGCGGGTCCTTCGGCATCGCAGCGGCGTCGCCGGCAGCGGTAACCTTGTAGAGCAGACCCGACTCGGTCTTCTTCACGCCCGACTTCTTCTCGACCTGCTCCAGCCAGGCCTTGGAAGCCTCGGCATTCTCGGCCGGACGCTTCACCATGAAGTAATACTGCAGATACTGGTTCACCTCGTCCTCCGACATCTTGGCGTTGTTGTCGCGGACATTCTGCATGGCCTCGCCGATCCAAACCAACTGGATGGGCATACCGCTCTGTGCGACGTTGTAACCGATGTCGTTACCGAATGCATAGGAGATCTCGGCGCGCTCCTCTTCGCTCTCGAACATCTCGGGATCGGCTGCGGGATACTCCACCTTGGTCGAATCGCCGCCGGCCAGACGAACGCTGTCGGCAGCGGCGCGCTTCTCGGCGATAGCCTGCGCACGCTCGCCGCGCTTCGTCATGAAGTACTCGCGCAGCATATCGAGCGACTTGTCGTGCTCCTGCGTAGCCTTGCCCATGGCGCTTTCCTTGATACCCTTGTCCACGAGTTTGAAATCGAACGGAATGTCCTTCATTTCGTAGCTCATGCCGTAGCCGATGTTGGCACCGAGCGCATACGACAGCGAGTCGAAATCCGAAAGGCTGCCCATCTGCACGCCGCCCTTGTTTCCTCCGCAGGAGGCGAGCATCGCAGCACCCGCGAGTGCCGCAGCAAAAAAGATTTTTTTCATTGTTGTTTAACTATGTTTTAAGTTTGCTTCTATTCGCACGGGCAAAGATATAAAAATATTGTATAACGCTCATCTTTATCGGGGTAAATTATCTCCGCCGCGGCCGATTGGCGTATTTATCGACATCGACGAGTTCGATTTCATAGTACAGCGTCGCATTGGGAGCCACGCCGAGCGTCTTGTCGCCCTCAGCGCCGTAGGCTGCCGACGAAGGCATCCAGGCGTTGATCTTCCCGCCCTTACCGATCAGCTTCACGCTCTCCTGCACCCCTTTCCGCAGATCGCGCAGCAGCGAGCGCACCGTGTCGCCCTGCTCGTAGGAGGAGGCGATGCGGCTGCCGTCGGCCGTGCGGATCACCCACCGCAGCGCCACGCTGTCGCGGTCCGACGAGGGGACCTGTTCCTGATCGCCGACGGCCGTCACCGTATAGGTCACGCCCGACGAGGTGCGGGCATAGGAGCGGTTCGACTTGGCGATATCGACGAGGAACTGCTCCTCGTAGGCCCGGGCCTTCTCGGGCAGCGCATAGTTCACGTAACGCAGGTAGAAGGTCTCGGCATCGGCCGCCGAAAGTTTCGTCGACTGCCGCACGGCGTCGCGAATCCCCTCGCAGACGGCGTTCACGTTGATCGCCGAATCCATCCGCAGCAGGTTCGCGCCGACGTTCATGCCGATGACATAGGCCACCGAATCGGTGTCGTTCTTGAGTTTCACGCCCCCGCCCGACTTCTTCGAGCAGGCTCCGGCCAGCAAAGCGACGGCGGAGAGGATCAGCAGGATTTTTTTCATGATTTCGTACTTCTTTTCGAAAAGACCAGGATCAGCAGACATCCCACGATCGCTGCGGCGAGCGATCCCATCAGGATGGCGATCTTGCCGCGGTCGACCAGGTCGGCATCGGTGAAGGCCAGCGAATCGACGAACAGCGACATCGTGAACCCGATACCGCCCAGGCAGCCCACGGCCAGCAGCATCCGCCACGACGCCCCCTCGGGCATCTCCGCGAGGCCGGACTTCACGGCTCCCCACGAAGCAAGAAATATGCCCAGCGGCTTGCCGACGAGCAGGCCGAAGAAAACGCCCATGCCGACCGAACCGAGTTCGGGCGAATAGTGGAAAATATTGATGTACTCCAGCGACGTGATCTCGACCCCGGCGTTGGCCAGCGCGAAGACCGGCATGATGAGGAAGGTCACGTAAGGCGCCAGGGCGTGTTCGAGCCGGTAGCTCATGCCCACGGAGTTGGCCGACAGGTCGTGCATGCGGCGCAGGTAGAATCGCTGCTCCTCGTTGGGGAAATCCTCGTGCGTGGCGGCCGAGAGCACCAGCCCTTTGAGCCAGCGCATCTTATTGGCGAAATACTCCTTGCTGTAACGGGGTTCCATCGGGATCAGCATGGCCATCGCCACCCCCGAGAGGGTCGAATGCACCCCCGAATAGTAGAACAGCCCCCACACCGCGACAGCCGGAACCAGGTAGGAGAACATCCGTTTTTCGCCCATCTGCTTCATGAAGTAGACCCCCAGCATGATGACCAGCGCCACCAGCAGGCATCCGATCTGGACCTTTCCGCCGTAGAAGAGCGCGATGACCAGAATGGCCCCCAGGTCGTCGGCGATGGCCAGCGCCGTAAGGAAGATTTTGAGCGACACGGGAACACGGTCGCCCAGCATCGAGAGGATGCCGATGGCGAAGGCGATGTCCGTGGCGGTGGGGATTCCCCAGCCGTTGGCCGCGGCCGTGCCGTGGTTGAAGAGCGTGAAGACGATGGCCGGGGCCAGCATGCCGCCCGCGGCGGCCAGCACCGGAAGAATTGCCCGCTTGGCGGACGAAAGCTGTCCGCAGACGATCTCGCGCTTGATCTCGAGCCCCACGGCGAAGAAGAAGATCACCATCATGCCGTCGTTGATGAACTTCTCGACGGTCATGCCCCGCGGGAAAACCCAGTCGATCAGCCCTTCCGGGGACTGGATCATCAGCGAGAGATCGGTCTCGAGCAGATGGCGGTAATAGATTTTGGTGACGGGCAGGTTGGCCAGCAGCATGGCGAGAATCACGCACACCAGCAACACTACACCCCCGGCCCACGGAGCTTCCATGAAATTACGTCCGCGGAGCCCCATCACATGACGCTGGCGCACCCAGCGATACATCGAAAACAGTCGCATTTATTTATCTTTGTTTGGTTTTTCGTTCGATTTGAGTGTCTGCCCGCAGAGTTTCCACAGGATGCGGGCCCCGGTGATGGCATCGATCCGGTCGTCTGACGCGGGGCACACCTCCACGACATCGAATCCGATGATGCGGCGTCCCGAGCGGACCAGCGTGTCGATCAGGTAGACGGCCTTGTTGAAAGAGAGCCCCCCGCAGACGGGCGTGCCGGTATGGGGGCAGTTGTCGAAAGAGAGCCCGTCGATGTCGAAGCTCACGTAGACCTCCCCGGGCAGCGTCCCGACGATGCGGCGGCACTGGGCGTCCCACGTTTCGCCGCGGAACTCCGCGGCGGCGAGCGAAAGGTCGTCGAATGTGGCGATACGCTCCGACGATGCGGCCAGCGCAGCCTCCGCCTCGCTGAAATCGCGCACGGCGACCTGGGTGATCCGGCTGACCTGCGGCACGCCGCGCAGGACGTTGAACATGATCGACGCGTGGGAGAACTCGAATCCCTCGTAGGCGTCGCGCAGGTCGCAGTGGGCGTCGATATGCAGGATGCCGAAATCCCCGTGGCGGGCCCCCAGGGCACGGATCAGCCCGTAAGGCGTCGAATGGTCGCCGCCCACGAG
Source organism: uncultured Alistipes sp. (assembly GCA_949840605.1). The sequence goes on along the minus strand of CATKXN010000070.1, from coordinate 1,870 downwards.
CCCTACGACCTTGCCCGCATCGAGCCAGCGCACGGCCTGCGCCTCGATGTTGGCGTTCATGGCCGCGCAGCCCTCGTTCACACGGCGGACCTTGCGCACGACGTAATCGTCCTCGAGGCATCCGCCCCCTTCGAGGTGGTCGATCACCCGGGAAGCGTCGACCCGCAGACGCTGCGAGGACTCCTGCAGCGAGTAGTCCACGTCGGCCGTGGCGATGCCGCGGCGCCAGGCTCCGGGAGCCAGCGGATCGTAGAAATCCAGCTGCGTCGAGGCTTCGATGACGGCGTCGGGAGCATAGGCCGTTCCGGCTCCGTAGGAGACGGTCACATCCCACGGCGCCGATATCAGCACCAGTTCCGCCGTTTCGGGATCGAACGGAAGTCCGAAATAGGTTCCGTTGTCCACGCCGACACCATCCGGATCGAAGGGTTTCTGTTCCATAACATTCTTTTAGATGACAAAGGTACACATTTTTTATTTTTTACCTTATATTTGTCCGCTTAAAGAAGACAAGCGACGAAAAAAGAACCCATGCCGTGAAAATCATTGCCGACAACGCCATCCCTTTCCTGAAAGGGGTTCTGGAACCTTACGCCGAGGTGCGCTGCCTCCCCGGAAAGGCCATTTCGGCCGCCGACGTCCGCGACGCCGACGCGCTCCTGACCCGCACCCGCACGCGGTGCGACGCGGCGCTGCTCGCCGGATCGCGGGTGCGCCTCGTCGCAACGGCGACAATCGGGTTCGACCACATCGACACGGCGTGGTGCGCAGCGCACGGCATCACGGTCACGACGGCCGCCGGATGCAACGCCCGGGGCGTTCTGCAATGGGTCGCCGCCGCACTCGCCCACCTCTCGCGCACTCAGGGCTGGCAGCCCGCAGAACGGACGCTGGGCGTCGTGGGCGTGGGGCACGTCGGGTCGCTGGTCAAAACCTATGCCGAGGCGTGGGGATTCCGCGTCCTCTGCTGCGACCCGCCGCGCGAGGAGCGGGAGCGGTGCGGATTCCTGCCGTTGGAGGAGGTGGCCCGCCAGGCCGACATCCTCACGTTCCACACCCCGCTCGACGACACGACGCGCCGCATGGCCGGTGAAAACCTGTTCCGACGGATGAAACCCGGCGCCGTCGTGATAAACTCCTCGCGCGGGGAGGTGGTCGACGGCGCGGCCCTGCTCCGGAGCGGGCTCGGCTGGGCGCTCGACGTCTGGGAGCACGAACCGGACCTCGACCCGCAACTGCTGGACAGGGCCCTGCTCGCGACGCCCCACATCGCGGGTTATTCGGAACAGGGCAAGGCCAACGCCACGGCGATGTCCGTGGCGGCGCTGGCGCGCTGTTTCGGACTGCCGTTCGAAGGGTGGTATCCGCCCCAGGCCGCGCCGTCCGTTCCCCGGCCGATCACGTGGCAGGAGCTTTGCAGCACCATCGGCGGAGTTTACGACATCGAGGCCGAAAGCCGCCGGCTCAAGGAACGCCCCGGCGATTTCGAATCCCTGCGCGACAGCTACGCCTACCGCCGCGAATACTTCTGACCCCCGCCGGTCTAAGAGACCGGTTTTAGAGGCGATGGAAAGCGTTCGGGTTTCACATCCCGTTCCGCGCTACCCGCCTAAGAGGCGGGTTTCAGGGGCGGAGGAAAACCACCGGGTTTCCGGTCCAGTTCCGCGCCGCCCGGTCTAAGAGACCGGCCTTAGGGGCGATGGTAGGCCTTCGGGTTTCCGGTCCGGTTCCGCGCCGCCCGGTCTAAGAGACCGGCCTTAGGGGCGATGGCAGGCCTTCGGGTTTCACATCCCGTTCTGCGCTACCCGCCTAAGAGGCGGGTTTCAGGGGCGGAGGAAAACCACCGGGTTTCCGGTCCAGTTCCGCGCCG
>CATKXN010000069.1 GCA_949840605.1 uncultured Alistipes sp. | reverse complement strand
AGCCTCGCGGTTGGGAACCACGATCGCCCCCGTGAAAGGACTCTGGTTGTTGTGGACGATGATCTGGTCGATGTAGGGCGACTTGTCCACGATGGCCTCCTCCATGCCTTCGGGGCTGTATTTTTCGCCGTCCGAAGCGATCAGCAGACTTTTGAAACGTCCCAGCACATAGAGAAAATCATCCTCCGAAACATACCCCATATCTCCCGTGTGCAGCCATCCGTCGCGGACCGTGTCGGCCGTGGCTTCGGGGTTCTTCCAGTACCCGGCCATGACATTCTCGCCGCGGATGACGATCTCGCCCTTCTGCCCGCGGGGAACCTCGCGGCCCGCTTCGTCGAGGATTTTCAGGTCGAGCGGGATGAGTATCTTGCCCGACGATCCGAAGCGGTGCCAGTGGTACTTGGGCGAATTGGTCGAAATGACGGGCGTAGCTTCCGAAAGCCCGTATCCCTGGAACATCGGGATGCCGATGGCGTAGTAAAAACGCTGCAACTCCGCATCGAGCAGTGCTCCGCCCCCGACGAAGAATTTCAGACTGCCGCCGAACGCCTCGCGGACCTTGCGGAACAATACGGCGTCGAACAGCGCCACGAAAAGTTTCAGCACGATGCGCCAGCCGCGGCCCTTGCTGTATCCGTCGCGGTTGTAGACGTAAGCCGTGCGGAGCGCGAGGTTGAAAAGCCGTTCAGTGGATTTGCCTTTGGCCCGGATGGAGCTTTCGATCCCCTTGCGGAAATTCTTGGCCAGCGCGGGCACCGACAGCAGGAAGTGCGGCTGCACCTCGCGGATGTTCTGCGGGATGTTCTTGAGCGTCTCCATCGGCGTCGCCCCGATCTGCACCGTGGCCACCGAAGCGCCGCAGGCAATCATGATATAAAATCCTACGACATGCGCGAAACAGTGGTCCAACGGCAGGATGATAAGCGTCCGGTAATACGGCGGGATGTCGATGCGCGACAGCGACTGTTCGACGTTGGCCGTATAGTTGCGGTGCGTCAGCACCACGCCTTTTGGGTCGGCCGTCGTGCCCGACGTGTAGGTGATCGTGGCGTAATCGTCGTTCCGGATCGCATGCCCTATTTTCATAAATTCGGCCCGGTTTCCGGCCAGGTAGTCGCGGCCCAACCGCTTCAGCGTGCCGTAGGCCGTCTCACCGCTCTCAAGCGGAATGTGCCCGAGAACGATCACGTGTTCCAGCTGCGGCAGTTGGGCGCGGATGCGGCGGATCTTCGGCAACTGGTGTTTCGACACGAAAACGGCCTTGACCTCTGCGTGCCGCATGCGGAACAGCAGGTCGTTCGACTCTTCGAGCTTCACCGACAGCGGCACGCTGATCGCTCCGGCGTAGAACAGTCCCAGTTCGGAGATGATCCATGCGTTGCTGCCTTCGGCCAGGATGGCCACCTTGTCGCCCGGCCGAATCCCCGCCGAGGCGAGTCCCGCTCCCACCTCCAATGCCTGCTCTTTGGTCTCGGCATAGGTCGTGGGCTCGAATTTGCGGTGGCGCTTTTCGAGCAGGAAAGTCTTGGCCCCGTACTGCTCGACGGAGGCTTCGAAAAGGTCGATGATGGTCTTTTTCATGGCTCTAATCCATTTTCAATACGGCTAAGAAAGCCGACTGGGGAACTTCGACGTTGCCGATCTGGCGCATGCGCTTCTTGCCCTTTTTCTGCTTCTCGAGCAGCTTGCGCTTGCGCGAGATGTCGCCGCCGTAACACTTCGCCGTCACGTCCTTGCGCACGGCCTTGACCGTTTCGCGGGCGATGATCTTGGCGCCGATGGCGGCCTGTATGGCGATGTCGAACTGCTGGCGGGGAATCAGCTCCTTGAGTTTCTCGCACATCTTGCGTCCGAAATCGTAGGCGTGGTCTGTGTAGGTCAGCGACGAGAGGGCGTCGACCGGCTCGCCGTTGAGCAGGATGTCGAGTTTGACCAGCTTCGAGGGCTGGAATCCCGTGCGGTGGTAGTCGAACGAGGCGTAGCCCTTCGAGATGCTTTTGAGCTTGTCGTAGAAGTCGAAGACGATCTCCGACAGGGGCATGTCGAAATTGACCTCCACGCGGTCCTGCGTGATGAAGGTCTGGTTTTTCATCACTCCGCGCTTGTCGATGCAGAGCTTGATGACGTTGCCCAGAAACTCCGCCTTGGTGATGATCTGCGCCTGGATATAGGGCTCCTCGATTTTGGCGATCTTCGTCACTTCGGGCAGTCCCGAGGGGTTGTGCACCTCCACCACGTCGCCCTGCGTCGTGGTGATGCGGTACGACACGTTGGGAACCGTCGTGATGACGTCCATGTCGAATTCGCGGTACAAACGCTCCTGGATGATCTCCATGTGCAGCAGGCCGAGGAATCCGCAGCGGAATCCGAATCCCAGCGCCAGCGAGCTCTCGGGCTCGAACGTCAGCGAGGCGTCGTTGAGCTGCAGTTTCTCGAGCGACGCGCGCAGGTCCTCGTACTGGTCGGCCTCCACCGGGTAGACGCCCGCGAAGACCATCGGCTTCACATCCTCGAATCCGGCGATGGCCTCTTTGGCGGGATTTGCGACTGAGGTGATCGTATCGCCGACCTTCACGTCCTCCGAGGTCTTGATCCCCGAGCAGATATACCCCACGTCTCCCGCTTTGATCTCCTGCCGGGGCTGCATCTTGAGTTTCAGCACGCCTATCTCGTCGGCGTCGTACTCGCTGCCCGTGTTGAAGAATTTCACGTGGTCGCCCTTGCGGAGCGTGCCGTTGAAGACGCGGAAATAGGCGATGATCCCGCGGAAAGGGTTGAACACCGAGTCGAAGATCAGCGCCTGCAGCGGGGCGTTCTCGTCGCCTTTCGGAGCGGGAATGCGGGCCACGATGGCTTCCAGCACCTCTTCGACGCCCATGCCCGTCTTTCCCGAGGCGAGCAGGATATCCTCGTCCTTGCATCCGATAAGGTCGATCACCTGGTCTTTCACCTCGTCGATCATCGCCGAATCCATGTCGATCTTGTTCAGCACGGGGATGATCTCCAGATCGTGCCCCACGGCCAGATAGAGGTTCGAGATGGTCTGCGCCTGAATGCCCTGCGTGGCGTCGACCACCAGCAGCGCCCCCTCGCACGAGGCGATGGCGCGCGACACCTCGTAGGAGAAGTCCACGTGCCCCGGGGTGTCGATCAGGTTGAGCGTATACTGCTGTCCGTCGCGGGCCGTGTACTCCATCTGGATGGCGTGGCTCTTGATGGTGATGCCCTTTTCGCGTTCGAGGTCCATGTCGTCGAGCACCTGCGACTGCATTTCGCGCTGGTTCAGCGTATTGGTCTTTTCCAGCAGCCGGTCGGCGAGCGTCGACTTGCCGTGGTCGATATGGGCTATGATGCAGAAATTGCGGATGTTTTTCATATATAAGGGTAAAATCTTGGGCAAAGATAAGAAATAATTTGAAAATATCGGAAGGTCTCAATTTGTCGGAATGGCATAATTTGCTTATATTTGCGAATTCAACAAGTTAGGTTAAAGATGTTAAGCAGACAAATCGCACCCAAGCTCCGGGGCTATGAAACCCCGTTCTACCTTTATGACACGGCGCTGCTGCGCCAGACCCTCGAAAGCGTCGTCTACGAGTCGAAAAAATACGGTTATAAGGTACATTACGCCATCAAGGCCAACTACGACGACCACCTGCTGGCCATCATCCGCGAATACGGACTGGGCATCGACTGCGCCTCGGGCAACGAGCTCCGCAAGGCTGTCGAGGCGGGTTTCGACCCTAAGGGCATCGTCTACGCCGGCGTGGGCAAACGCGATAAGGAACTGAAATACGCCATCGAGCAGGACATCCTCGCCATCAACTGCGAGTCGATTCAGGAGCTGGAACTTGTCGACGCCCTATCGGCCGAGGCCGGCAAGGTGACCGACATCGCGCTGCGCATCAACCCCGACATCGACCCCAAGACCAACCACTGCATCGATACGGGTCAGGCCGACAGCAAGTTTGGCATTTCATATGAAGAAGTGCTTGAACACGCCGCAGAGATCCGCTCGCTCAAAAACGTCAACATCATCGGACTGCATCTGCACATCGGCTCGCAGATTCGCGAACTGCACGTCTTCGAGAACATGTGCAACAAGGTCAACGTCATCGTCGAGAATCTCGAAAAGCTGGGCTGCAAGTTCCGTTTCGTCGATGTGGGCGGCGGACTGGGCGTCAACTACGACGTCCCCGAAAACGAGCCGATTCCCAATTTCGCGTCGTTGTTCTCGATCGTCCACAACCATCTGCGCATCGGCGACCGCGAGGTGCACTTCGAGTTCGGCCGTTCGATCGTCGCCGAATGCGGCGAACTGATTACGACCGTGCTGTTCAACAAGACCACCGCCACGGGCCGCAAGCTGGTGATCGTCGACGCTTCGATGACCGAACTGGTCCGCCCGGCGATGTACGGCTCGTACCACAATATCGAGAACATCACGGCCCGCGAGGAGGAGGCTCCCAGCGAAAAGTATACGGTCGTGGGCACGGCCTGCGAATCGACGGACGTTTTCGACGAGAACGTCAGTCTGCGCAAGACGCACCGCGGCGACCTGCTGACGATCAAGTCCGCCGGGGCCTACGGCATGTCGATGGCCTCGCGCTATAACCTCCACGATCTTCCCGGAGCCGTTTACAGCGACGAAATCGAATAACGAAGGCGGCTCCGGCCGCCTTTCTCCTTTTTTCCGTTTTTCATTATGTGGCTCACTCTGGCATTTACTTCGGCGGCGCTGCTCGGCTTCTATGACGCGGCCAAGAAAAAGGCCCTCACCGGAAACGCCGTGCTTCCCGTGCTGCTGCTCAATACGCTCTTCTCGACGCTGATCTTTGTGCCTGCGATCCTTTCGGCGGAGTTCGGCCTGGGGTGGTTCGACCATACCGTGCTGGCCGCGGCCCCCGGGTCGTGGGAGGCGCACCGGCTGGTCATTCTGAAATCGACCATCGTCCTCACTTCGTGGATTTTCGGCTACTTCGGCATGAAGCACCTGCCCATCACCATCGTCGGTCCGATCAACGCCACGCGCCCGGTGATGGTGCTTGTCGGCGCGCTGCTGATCTTCGGCGAACGGCTCAACTCCTACCAGTGGACCGGCGTTGCGCTGGCCCTCGCATCGCTCTTTCTGCTGAGCCGTTCGAGCCGCCGCGAAGGAGTCGTCTTCACCCATAACGTCTGGATTCTGTTCGTCGCCCTGTCGGCCGTTACGGGCGCCGTCAGCGGCCTTTACGACAAATACATCATGACGCGTCTCGATCCGGTTTTCGTACAGAGCTGGTACAATCTCTACCAGTTGCTGATGATGGCCGCGGTGGTCGCCGTCGTGTGGTGGCCCCGGCGCGGCCGCACTACCCCGTTCCATTGGAGTTGGTCCATTCCGCTGATCTCGATATTCCTCACGCTGGCCGATTTCGCCTACCTCTACTCCCTGCGCGATCCGGATGCGATGATCTCCGTCGTCTCGATGATCCGCCGCGGTTCGGTCGTGGTGTCGTTCCTCTGCGGCGCGGTGCTGTTCCGCGAGCGCAATCTGCGTTCGAAGGCCGTCGACCTGGCCTTCATCCTCGTCGGCATGATCTTCCTTTGGCTCGGCTCCCGGGCCTAAGAGGCCCGTTTTTAAAGATTATTATGGCAACGGAACTTGAAATACGGTATTTTGAAGATCGGGATGCTTGGCGAAAGTGGCTGACCGACCATTTCGACACGGCTCCCGGCGTCTGGTTCGTGTTTCCCAGCAAGTCGTCGGGCGAAAAAAGCGTGCTGTATAATGATGCGGTCGAAGAAGCACTTTGTTTCGAATGGATCGACAGCACGATAAAGTCCCTCGACAAAACGCATAAAATTCAGCGTTTCACGCCCAGAAACCCCGGAAGCTCCTATTCGCAGTCCAACAAGGAACGGCTTAAATGGCTGCTGGCGAACGGAATGATACATCCCGTGTTCGAGAAGAAGATACAAACCGTTTTATCCGAACCGTTCGTCTTTCCCGCGGATATAATCGACCGGTTGAAAGAAGACGAAACCGTGTGGGAAAACTACCGGCAGTTTCCCGAAACCTACAAACGCATCCGGATCGCATACGTCGAAGCCGCGAGGAAGCGTCCCGAAGAGTTCGAAAAGCGGTTGAACCACTTCATCGGCAAAACCAGGGAGAACAGCATGATAACCGGATTCGGCGGAATCGGAAAATACTACTCGAAATGAAAAAGACGGGCCGTCGAGGCCCGTCTTTTCTTCTTGAAGCGTCGTCTTAGATCAGGTGCTCCAACTGGTTGACCGTCTTGGCAATCTCTTCGTCGCTCGGCGAGAAATCCTTCAACGCGCCGGCCAGATACTGTTCGTAGGCGTAGAGGTCGATCACGCCGTTGCCCGAAAGGTTGAACAGGATGGTCTTCGACACGCCCTCCTCCTTGGCTTTCAGTGCCTCGCGGATCGTCGCGGCGATGGCGTGCGTCGATTCCGGAGCCGGGATGATGCCTTCGCTTTGGGCGAACAGTACACCCGCTGCGAGGGTTTCGACCTGCGGCATCGACTGCGCTTCGATCAGCCCGTCCTTCATCAGCTGGCTGACGATCGAACCCGCTCCGTGGTAGCGCAGGCCTCCGGCGTGGATGTCCGAGGGCTGGAAATCGTGTCCCAGCGTGTACATCGGCAGCAGGGGCGTGAATCCGGCCACGTCGCCGAAGTCGTACTGGAACTCGCCGCGCGTGAGCTTCGGGCATCCTTCGGGCTCCACGGCGATCACGCGGATTTTCTTCCCTTCGGTGAGGTTCTTTTGCAGGAACGGAAACCCGATACCCGCGAAGTTGCTGCCGCCGCCGAAGCATCCGATCACCATGTCGGGTTCGGCGTCGGCCATCTCCATCTGCTTCACGGCCTCCTGCCCGATGACCGTCTGGTGCAGCACCACGTGGTTCAGGACGCTGCCCAGACAGTAGCGCGTATCCTCCGGACGGCGCAGGGCCATCTCCACGGCCTCCGAAATCGCCAGTCCGAGGCTTCCCGAGCAGTGCGGATCGCGCTCCAGCGCCGCGCGCCCCGAGTTGGTCAGCGTCGAGGGCGATGCCACGCACTCCGCGCCCCAGGTGTTCATCATCAGGCGCCGGTAAGGCTTCTGGTCGTAGCTGACCTTGACCATGAATACCTGCAGGTCGATGCCGAAATGCTTCGCGGCGAAGGCGATCGAAGCGCCCCACTGCCCTGCGCCGGTTTCGGTCGTCAGGTGCTTGATGCCCTGCTTGTAGTTGTAGTAGGCCTGCGGCACGGCGGTGTTGGGCTTGTGCGAACCCGCGGGCGACACGCTCTCGTTCTTGAAATAGATCTTCGCCGGCGTTCCGAGGGCTTTCTCCAGCCCCGTTGCGCGCACCAGGGGCGTGGGACGCCATATCTTGTAAATTTCCTGCACCTCTTCGGGAATGTCGATGTAGCGTTCGGTGGACATCTCCTGGTCGATCAGCTCCTCGGCGAAGATCGCCGACATCTGCTCCTTGGTGACGGGTTTTTTGGTTGCGGGATGCAGCGGCGGCAGCGGTTTGGTGGGCATGTCGGCCACGATGTTGTACCATTGCGTGGGCATCTGGTTTTCGGAGAGGCAGAATTTCTTGGTTTCCATTGTCGTTATTTGTTATTGAATTTTAATGTGTGCTTAAAGAAAAACCCGCTGCTTACTTCTCGTAAACAACGGGCTTGTGTATTTTTCGGTTTCAACTATACACGCGCGGTTCCGCACTCATTGTTCACGAGAGTCCGCGGGCGCCACCACCATGCCTTTATGTTGAAATTGTGAATCATCGCCTTGGTTTTGTGTCTGCAAATATATACGGTCGGTTTGTAAAATGCAAATTTTTTACGAATTATTTTCGACACCTATATATGTAAAGATTTTTACCGTACTTTGCGGAAAAATTTATACTTTTGCATGATTATCCGCAAATTCAAAATTCAACGATATGAATATTTCGTATAACTGGCTCAAACGTTATATCGACACCGACCTCCCGGCCGAGCAAGTGGCCGAAGTGCTGACCGACATCGGCCTCGAAGTCGAGGGCTTCGAGAAGATCGAGACCGTGAAAGGCGGTCTTGCGGGCGTCGTCGTCGGCGAGGTCTTGACCTGCACGGACCATCCCGATTCGGACCACCTCCATCTGACCACGGTCGATGTCGGCGCCGCCGAACCGCTGCAGATCGTCTGCGGCGCCCCCAACTGCCGTGCGGGGCTGAAAGTCCTCTGCGCGACGGTCGGCGCGGTGCTCTACCCTGACGGCGGCGACGAGGAATTCAAGATCAAACGTTCGAAAATCCGCGGCGTGGAGTCGCTGGGCATGCTCTGCGCCGAGGATGAACTGGGCATCGGAGCCTCGCACGACGGCATCATGGAGCTTCCGGCCGACGCCCCCGTGGGCATGACGGCCAAGGAATACCTGCATATCGAGGACGACTATCTGATCGAGATCGGCCTTACGCCCAACCGCGTGGACGCCGCGTCGCACATCGGTGTGGCCCGCGATCTGGCGGCCTACCTGCAAAGCCGCGGCGAGCGTGTTTCGGTGAAACTGCCCGATGTCTCGGCATTCGCCCCCGACAACCACGACCTGAATGTGAAAATCCGCGTCGAGAACACCGAGGCCGCACCCCGCTATGCGGGCGTCACGGTCACGGGTTGCAAGATCGGCCCCTCGCCCGACTGGATGCAGAACTGCCTGCGCGCCGCGGGCATCAACCCCAAGAACAACCTTGTCGACATCACCAATTTCGTGCTGTTCGAACTGGGCCAGCCCCTGCACGCCTTCGACGCCGAGAAGATCGAGGGCCGCGAGGTCGTGGTCCGCACCTGCGCCGAGGGCACGCCCTTCGTGACGCTGGACGGCGTGGAGCGCAGGCTGACGGACAAGGACCTGATGATCTGCTCGGCCGAGCGCCCGATGTGCATCGCCGGCGTTTTCGGCGGACTGGATTCGGGCGTGAGCGATACCACGACCGACGTGTTTATCGAAAGCGCCTATTTCAACCCCGTGTGGGTGCGCAAGACGGCCAAGCGCTTCGGCCTGAATACCGACGCTTCGTTCCGCTTCGAACGCGGCGTCGATCCCAACATGCAGGTCTACGCCGCCAAGCGCGCCGCCCTGCTGATGAAGGAACTGGCCGGGGGCACGATTTCGAGCGACATCACGGACGTCTGCCCCGCGCCGATCGCCGATTTCGTCTTCGACCTTTCGCTGGCCCGTGTCAATGCGCTGATCGGCAAGGAGATTCCCGAAGAGACCGTCCGCACGATCATCGCGGCGCTGGAGGTGAAGATTCTCTCCGAAAAGGACGGCGTGCTCACGGTCGCCGTTCCGCCCTACCGGGTGGACGTGCAGCGCGAGGCCGACCTGATCGAGGACATCCTCCGCATCTACGGCTACAACAACGTCGAGGTTCCCCGGCAGGTCCGTTCGACGCTCTCCTACGCGCCGAAACCCGACCGCAACAAGTTGATGAACCTTGCCGCCGATTTTCTGACGGCCAACGGGTTCACCGAGATCATGTCGAATTCGCTGACGAAAGCAGCGTATTACGAGGGATTGACCTCCTGTCCTGCCGACCGCTGCGTGCGCATACTCAATCCGTTGAGCGCCGACCTCAGCGTCATGCGTCAGACCCTGCTGTTCAACATGCTGGAAGCCGTCGAGCTGAACGCCAACCGCCGCAACGGCGACCTGTGTCTCTACGAGTTCGGCAACTGCTATTTCTACGACGAGTCGAAACGCTCGGAGGAGAACCGCCTGGCAGCCTACTCCGAGGAGTACCGGCTCGCTATCGCCGTCACGGGCGTCTCGACCCCCCAGTCATGGAATACGAAACCCGAGAAAGCGTCGTTCTTCACCCTGCGTGCCGTCGCCGAGAAACTCCTGCGCCGTTTCGGCATCGACATCTACGCTTTGAAGACCGAGCCCCTCGAAAGCGATCTTTTCAGCGAGGGCCTTTCGATGTCGCTCAACGGCAAGGAACTGCTGCAGATCGGTTCCGTCGCCGCGAAAATCCGCCGCATGACCGATGTCAAGCAGGAGGTCTACTACCTGGAGATGAATTTCGATGCCCTCGTGAAATCCACGAAGAAGCTGAAGATCGCAGCCGGGGAACTTTCGAAATTCCCCGAGGTGAAACGCGACCTGGCCCTGCTGGTGGACAAGCAGGTGACCTTCGCGGCGCTGCGCGACGCGGCTTTCGCCGCCGAGCGGAAACTCCTGAAGAGCGTTTCGCTGTTCGACGTATACGAGGGTGACAAACTCCCCGAGGGCAAGAAATCCTACGCCCTGAGTTTCATTCTCGAGGACAAGACCCGCACGCTCGACGACAAGACCATCGAGCGGGTGATGTCGAACCTCACCCGACAGTTCGAACAGCGCTGCGGCGCCCAGGTGAGGGCTTAAACTATTTTGAGCAATCGAACAGCCGCCTGACCCTCGCAAAGAGTCAGGCGGCTTTCAATTCAGACCGATGATGCGACGATTTTCCGGCATATTCGTTTTGACGACGCTGCTGTTTGCGGCGGGCGCCGCCTTGTTCTTCACGAAAGCGGCCGTATTGCCCTATAAGGTCGCCTACCCCGTTTTGCTGTTGGGTTTGTCGACGTTTCTGTTCCGCCGCAGGGAACTCCTCCCGATCGGGCTCGCGCTGCTGCTGTCGGCCGCCGGCGATGCGATGGGCGCCCGGCATGGGTTCATACTCCAGATGGCGTTTTTCGCACTGGCGCATGCCGCCTATATTCGCTGGTTCCTGCCCCGGGCACGGCGCAGACCCCGCATCGGGACGCTGGCAGTCGTCGTTCCGCTGCTCGTGTTCTTGTTCGCCGTCATCGTACCCCGAGCTCCGTTTCCGGCCGAATGTATCGGCGTGGCTGTCTATGGAACGATCATCGCGGGAATGCTCTATTCAGCGCTCCAATACGACGGGACCTGCGCCGCCGGGTTCCGCTGCGCTGCCCTGCTGTTCGTCTTTTCCGATGCGGCGATCGCCTGGAACCGCTTCGTCGGCCCTGTCCCGGCCCGTACCTGGGTCGTGATGAGTACCTACTACCTGGCCCAATATCTGTTTTTCCGCTTCGCCCTTACAGCAACGGCTTTACCTGCGGAGGCTGAATCGTGACGTAGGGGGTGCCGTTGTCGTCGCACGTCGAGACGATCCGCACGGCCTTCACGGCGCGTTCGGGATGCAGCACGATGCTGCCCATCAGCAGCTCCCCGGCGGGTTCGAACCGTACTCCGTCGTAGGAAATCTCAGCGTAACCCGTCGTCACGATCGTCTTCGGCAGCTGGCGGTTTCCCGTCTGCAAATACATTTCGCGGCATTTCACCGGCTGTTCGAACGTGTAGAGAATCCAGTCCCGCTGCCGGCAGGCGCGGCGCGTGCGCGACAGTCCGCGGTATCCGGCGGCGTTCGAATAGGGGAATTTCTCGCTCTCACCCATCGAGGTCGTGATCGCTACGGAGGGCGTGACGGTCCGCCAGTAGGATTTATCGGTCGCATAGGGGCTCCGGGCCGTCTTGTAACGCGTAAAGAACCGGTACAGGTGCGGTTGCGCAGTGCGGACCGGACCCGTGTAACGATGTTCCTCCGCCGAGCCGTCCACAAGGTAGAAGATTTCCGACCCGTCGTCCGCCGAGGCCGTGAAAGCTCCGTCCCGGTAGCTCAGGCGCGGCGGGAAGAGCCGGAAGCGAATGTCCATCGCCGCCATGCGGTCGTAATGCTCCCCTTTCAGCTCCTTGCAGTAGGCGTCCCAGCCCTCGCCGTTGCCGCTCCATGCTATGCGTGCCAGGGCGCAGACGCGCGGGAAAAGCATGTAGTCGAGGTAGTCGGGTTTCTCGGGCTCGTGCGAAACGTAGGCTTCGCTGAAAAACGATCCCTGCAACCCCTCGACACGGCGCATCTGCTCGGGTGTGAATCCGTTGAAACTGAAACCGTAGACCTTTTTTGCGTCGAAAATCGCCGCCCAGTCGTGGCCCTCCTCGCGGGGCGTCTGGCGCATGTCGAAATAGAAATATTCGCCCGGCATCACCACCGTCCGATATCCTTTCGCCGTGGCGTCCAGACAGGCTTTCACACTCTCCCATCCGTGTACGCGGCACTCTTTCGTGAAAGCCCCCGTGCGCACCGCCTCGTTCCATACCGCGGGCCGTTTGCCGTGCGCCGCGAGGATCGCCGCCGTCCGCTCCATGAAGAGGTCCTGCAACCGGTGCGGATCGTCCGTCCCGAGGCGCGCCATCAGCGCCCGGCAATCGGGACAGCGGGTCCACTGGGTCATTTCGACCTCGTCGCCGCCCACATGGATATACTCCGAGGGAAACAGCGCGCACAACTCGCCCAGGATGTCCTCCAACAGCGCGTAATTCTCCTCGCGGGCCACACACCACGCCGAACGGTAATCGTATCCGTTGGTCGACACCGTGTCGGGCGGGTAGTTGCAGCGTATTTCGGGGTGCACCGAGGCGATGTTGCGGCTGTGCCCCGGGAGGTCGATCTCGGGAATGATCTCGATATTGCGTTCGGCGGCGTAGCGGATCAGTCCGCGCATCTCCTCCTGCGTGAAGTAACCGCCGTATTTCTCCGACCATTTGCCGTATACGGGCCTTACGGGCGAATCGCCGCCGCGGAATCCGCCGATCTCCGTCAGTTCGGGGTGCGACTTGATCTCGATGCGCCACCCTTCGTCGTCCGAAAGATGAAGGTGCAATTTGTTGATGTTATGATAGGAAAACAGGTCTATATAACGCTTTACATTAACTGCGTCGATCCAGGTGCGGGCCACGTCGAGCATCATCCCGCGGTAAGCGAAACGCGGTGCGTCCACGATCTCCGCGCAGGCGACCTGCGTTCCTGCGGCAACGCCCTTGCGGGCATAGACCTCGGGCGGCAGGAGCCGGAACAGCTGCTGCACTCCGTTGAAAACCCCGCCGTAGGTCGAGCCGCCGATGCGGATGTATTCGGGCGTGATGTCGAGGCAGTATGCCTCGGGGCTGCCGCCGTCCGCCGCGTCGAGCGTCAGCACGATGGCTCCGTCCCCCGCCACGCCGTTGCGGACCTCGCAGCCGAGGTATTCGGCGGCATAGCGGGCCAGCGCCTGCAACTCGCTGTCGGCGGCGACGGTCGTCCCGGAACTGAACGTGAAGTGTCCGGCACGGGGCGTCGATGCCTGGGGTGCGGGCTGTGCAAAGGCGCCGGCGGCGCCGAAAACGGCGGCGATAAGCAGCAGAAGATGTGGTTTCATGGCGAATCGTGAAATTTATGTCCAACAAAATTACTTTTTTTGTACCTTTGTTCCAATTAATTGACCGACATTCATGGAAAAAGACAAACGTTTGGAGGCTACGGCCCGTCTTTTGGAGGTTATGAACACCCTGCGCCGCGAGTGCCCTTGGGACCGCGAGCAGACTTTCGATTCGCTGCGCAGCAACACCATCGAGGAGACCTATGAACTGGCCGACGCCATCACCGACCACAATATGGAGGGCATCAAGGAGGAGCTGGGCGACCTGCTCCTGCATGTGGTGTTCTATTCGAAGCTGGGCGAGGAAGAGGGCGCGTTCGATTTCGGGGATGTGGCCAATGCCCTGTGCGACAAGCTGATCTACCGGCATCCGCATGTCTACGGCGACATCCATGCCAACACGCCCTCCGAGGTCATCGAGAACTGGGAGGCGCTGAAACTCCGCAAGAAGAAGCGCAGGAGCGGTACGCTGGGAGGCGTTCCGCGGTCGCTTCCGGCGGTGGTCAAGGCCTATCGCGTCGGCGAGAAGGCTGCGGGGGCGGGTTTCGACTGGGAAAAGAAGGAAGATGTCTGGGACAAGGTCCGCGAAGAGCTGGGCGAGGTCGAAGCCGAAATGAAGTCGGGCAACAAGACCGACCTCGAAGGAGAGTTCGGCGACCTGCTGTTCGCGCTCGTCAACGCCTGCCGCCTCTACG
>CATKXN010000068.1 GCA_949840605.1 uncultured Alistipes sp. | reverse complement strand
GCTGCTCAAGCCCTGCACCGATAGCGACGCGCAGGTCGTGCTCAACGGCGTACCCGTCGGCACAAAAAGCGCGTCGGACTTTTTCCGCAAACGGGGACGCGAGGCGTTGCGCCGGACGGTGTGCGAAGCATTCGACCGGCTGGCGGCGCGGTACGATCCGGTCGTGATGGAGGGGGCCGGGAGCATTTCCGAGATCAACCTCCGCGAACTGGACATCGTCAACATGCCGATGGCCCTTCACGCCGGGGCCGACGTGCTGCTGGTGGCCGACATCGACCGCGGAGGCGTGTTCGGCAGCGTGTACGGTTCGTTGATGCTGCTGCCCCAACCGCAGCTCGAAAGGGTGAAGGGCATTCTCATCAACAAGTTCCGGGGCGACCGCGCGCTGTTCGACGACGGCGTGCGCATGATGGAGGAGCTGTGCGGCATCCCCGTGTTAGGCGTGGTGCCCTACTTCCGCGACATCCATATCGAGGCGGAGGATTCGCTCGTGCTGGAACGCAAGTCCCGCGAGGCGGAACGGGACAAGGTCTCGGTGGCCGTGGTGCTGCTCAAGCATCTGTCCAATTTCACCGATTTCGACGCGTTGGAACGCGATCCGAGGGTCCGTCTCTTCTACACCGACGATCCGGAGGAGATCGCCTCGGCCGACGTCGTGGTGCTGCCCGGAACGAAGAGTACGGTGGACGACCTGCGGCGTCTGCGCTCCGACGGAACGGCTGCCGCCGTGCTCGGCGCTTACCGGGCCGGGCGGACGGTCGTGGGCGTTTGCGGCGGGTACCAGATGATGGGGCGCGCGATCCTCGACCCGTTCGGCGTCGAAAGCGACACGAAACGCATGCCCGGTCTGGGCTTGCTGCCGGTCGAGACGACGCTCCGCCGGGAGAAGCGCACGCGTCAGGTCCGCTTCACGCTCGACGGGGACGACATGCCTTGCCGGGGCTACGAGATCCACATGGGAGAGACGGTGCCCGTGCCGGGGGCCGCTCCGTTGCCGCTGAACCGTTACGAGGACGGCACGGGCGAGGGCTACCGGCTCGACGGTCGCTGCATGGGAACCTACGTGCACGGAATTTTCGACAATCCGGCGTTCGTGGACGCGCTGCTGGCTCCCTATGCGCAGCGGGCGGCCGTCCCGTTCGATTACCGGGCCTACAAGGAAGAACAGTACGACCGTCTGGCCGACCACGTCCGGCGGCATGTCGATATGGAACGGATTTACGAAATGCTCTCGCGGCCGTAAGAGGCTGCGGGCGGATGGATAATAGGATATGATTCGGGGACACGGAGACGACGCATACCGTTACGATCGGCCGGTCGAGGTCGATTTCAGTTCCAACGTATGGCACGGAGGCAGGCGGGACGGGCTGTGCCGGTTCCTTTCGCAGCGGCTCGACGGACTGGGGGCCTATCCCGAACCCGATGCCGGGGGGCTCGGCGGCCGGATCGCGGCGCGGTGCGGCGTGCCGGCCGGGTCGGTCTGCGTGACTTCCGGGGCGACCGAGGCCTTTTACCTCGTCGCGCAGGCTTTCGCCGGAGCCGATTCGACGGTACCCGTGCCCGCTTTCAGCGAATATGCCGACGCCTGTGCGATGCACCGGCACCGTGTGCGCCGCATAAGCCGGGAGGCGTTGCTGCGGGGCGAAGGACTCGACGGCGGCGGACTCGTCTGGCTGTGCAGCCCGAACAATCCCGACGGGCGGGCGTGGAATGTCGATGCGCTGCGGGATATGATCGGGACGTTCCGGGAACGCGTTTTCGTGCTCGATCATTCTTACGGGGCCTTCACCGACGCGCCGTTGCTCGACGACCGGGAAGTGCTGCGCTGTCCGAATCTGGTCGTCGTGCATTCGATGACTAAACGCTACGGCATACCGGGGCTCCGGTTGGGGTATCTCGTCGCTTCGCCCGGCTTGGTAACCCGCATCGCGGCCTGTCGCATGCCGTGGTCGGTCAATGCGCTGGCATTGGCGGCCGGGGAGTACGTGCTCTCGCATCCGGAGGAGTTCGTCTTCGACAGGAAGGCGTTGCTGGCCGAGGCCCGACGGTTCCGCCGGCAGCTCGACGACATCGGGGGTGTGGAGACGTCGCCTTCCGACTGTCATTTCTTTCTGGCCCGGTTGGGGCGGGGAACGGCCGCGGCGCTCAAGGACGATCTGATGGAGAGGCACGGATGGCTCGTCCGCGACGCGTCCAATTTCGACGGACTCTCCGAGGGACATTTCCGCGTGGCCGCACAGCGGAAGGAACAAAACGACCGGCTCGCCGGCGCGATAGAAGAATGGTTACGAACACTCTGACGATTATACCGCTGCTGGTCGGCTGGGGCGCCGACCGGCTGTTGGGCGACCCGGAGAGCTGGCCGCACCCGGTCGTGGCTTTCGGCCGCTGGATCGCTTGGGGCGAGCGGCGCTTCAACCGGGGCTGTCGGCGTGTGGCGGCGGGGGCTCTGTTCGCCCTGTGCAGCATCGCGGGGGTCTACGTTCTCGGCCGTGCGGGTGTCGGGGCCGCCGCTTCGCTCGGCGTATGGACCGGTGCGGGCCTGACGGCTCTCGTCGTGTTCTACTGCCTGTCGGGGCGGACGCTCGTCGACGAGGTGCGGGCCGTGTTCCGTGCCGTGGAGCGCAGCACGGAGCAGGGACGTCTGCGCGTGGCCCGGATCGTGGGGCGCGACACCTCGGCATTGGACGACGATGCCGTGCGGCGGGCGGCGCTCGAAACGCTCGCCGAAAACCTCAGCGACGGCGTCGTGGCTCCGCTGTTCTGGTTCCTGCTGCTGGGGGCTCCCGGCATGCTGGCCTACAAGATGGTCAATACGCTCGACTCGATGATCGGGTACCGCACGGAGCGGTACGAGCGGTTCGGCCGCTGGGCCGCCCGCATCGACGATGCGGCCAACTGGGTGCCCGCCCGGCTGACGGCGCTGCTGATGCTGCTGGCCGGAGGCGGGTGGTCGAAGCGGGGATTCGTGCGACGGTACGGACCGCAGCATTCGAGCCCCAATTCGGGTTATCCCGAAGCGGCGCTCGCGGCTTTGCTCGACTGTCGCTTCGGCGGTCCGAACGTCTATTTCGGCCGTCGGGTCGAAAAACCTTACATCGGAACGAACGCCCGTCCGCTGACCGGTGCGGACGGCGAACGGGCCGTGGCGATCAATCGTCGGGTCGAGGCGGTCGCCGTCTCGGCCGTGGCGGTCGTGTTGTTATTTATCGGATAGAGATATGAAAGCGAAATTTTTTCTCCTTGCGTCGTTCGCGCTGCTGCTCTCCTGCCGCGGGGTGCGCGAAAAGTCCGCATCGGAATGCGTCGACAGCCTGCGGGCCGAACATGCCACCTGTTTCGAAATCACCCGCGGCGAAGGATATACAGTGGCCGAGGTGCACGACCCTTGGGACACGACGCGGACGTTGCACCGCTATGTACTGGTGGACCGTTCGGTTCCGCTGCCCGACGCGTTGCCCGAAGGGACGCTCGTCCGCACGCCGCTCCGGCGCGTGGTCGTCTATTCGTCGGCGCATAGCGGCATGCTGGACGAGTTGGGGCTCGGCGACCGGATCGTCGGTGTGTGCGAATCGCGGTTCATCGACCTGCCGTTCGTGCGCGAGGGCGTGTCGCGGGGTACGATTGCCGATCTGGGCGAGGCCTCTTCGCCCGATGTGGAACGCATGATCGAGATCGCTCCGGAGGCCGTCATCGCCTCGCCGCTCGAAAACACCGGCTACGGACGGGTCGAGAAGACCGGCATTCCGATCGTCGAATGCGTCGACTACATGGAAAATTCGCCGCTCGGCCGGGCCGAGTGGGTGCGTTTCATGGCGCTGTTTTTCGACCGGATGCCGACGGCCGATTCGCTGTTCGGGGCGACCGTCGCGGCCTACGACTCGCTCCGGCGGCTGGCGGCCGGGGCGAGCGACCGTCCGCAGGTGCTCACCGAGCGCAAATACGGCGCGAGCTGGTACGTGCCCGGCGGCCGGAGCTACATGGCCTGCCTGCTGCGCGACGCGGGTGCCGACCCCATCTGGAGCGAGACTCCCGACAGGGGATCGGTCCCGCTGTCGTTCGAAGCGGTTTTCGACCGGGCCCGGTCGGCCCGGTTCTGGCTCATCAAGTACAACGGGCCGCAGAGGATGACCTACGACGATCTGCGCGGCGAGAACGAGGCGTACAGCCGTTTTTCCGCTTTCGAAAATCGTCGTATCTTTGTCTGCAACACGGCCGAAGTCCCCTATTACGAAGAGCTGCCGCTGCATCCCGACCGGGTGCTGGGCGATCTGATCCGGATTTTCCACCCTAAGCTGCTTCCGGAGAGCCGGCTGCGCTATTATAACGAAATGGACCGATGAGCGTTTCTCCTGCCCGATACATACCGGCAGCGGCCTGCGCCGTAGTGCTGCTCTTCGCGGCCAACCTGTTCTGGGGGTCGGTGGACATTCCTGCGGCCAGTGTGTTCGACATTCTCTGCGGAGGCGGAGAGGATCGTCCCTCGTGGTCGTTCATCGTGCTCGAATCGCGTCTGCCGCAGGCCCTCACGGCCCTGCTGGTGGGAGCCTCGCTGGCCGCCGCGGGACTGATGTTGCAGACGGTCTTCGCCCCTCCGCGGGCCGGCCCCTCCATTTTGGGCGTCGAGGCGGGCGCCTCGCTGGGCGTGGCGCTGGTCATGCTGTCGCTGGGTGGTACGGGAGGACTCTTCTTCGGCGGGTATCTGGCCGTGGTGGCCGGGGCTTTCGCCGGTGCGGCCGTCGTGCTGGGGATCGTCATTTTCTTCTCGACGCTCGTCCGCAGCAACGTCATGCTGCTCATCATCGGGCTTATGGTGGGGTATGCCGCTTCGTCGGTCATTTCGCTGCTCAATTTTTTCGCTACGGCCGAGGGCGTCCATTCGTACACGCTGTGGGGTATGGGCGATTTTTCGGGCGTATCGCTCCGGCAGATGCCGTTTTTCTGTGCGGCGCTGGGAGCGGGACTCCTCATCGCTGCGCTGTCGGTCAAGCCGCTCGACGCGCTGCTGCTCGGCGAACGCTATGCCGGCAATCTGGGCGTCCGGGTCCGGCGGGTGCGTCTGCTGCTGCTGGGCTCGACGGGTATTCTGACGGCGACCGTCACGGCCTTTTGCGGACCGATCACGTTTTTAGGACTGGCCGTGCCGCATCTCTCCCGACTGCTGACCGGTTCGGCCCGCCATACGACGCTGCTGCCCGTCACGCTGCTGACCGGTTCGGCGGCGGCGCTGCTGTGCAACCTCATCAGCGTGCTGCCCGGTTCCACGGGCATGATTCCGCTCAATGCCATCACGCCCATGTTGGGGGCGCCCGTCATCATCTACGTGATCGTGAACCAGAGAAAAATACAATATTTCAATTGATGGAACAGCGTCGTGTCGTTTCGGGCGAGGGTCTCGCTGTAGGGTACCGCACCGGCAGGGGCGGCGGGCGGCGGGTGCACGAGAACCTCTCCTTCGAGCTCCGTTCCGGCGAGCTGACCTGCCTGATGGGGCCCAACGGCGCAGGCAAGTCCACGCTGCTCAGAACGCTCGGCGGGTCGCAGCCCCCGCTGGCGGGAGAACTGTCGATAGACGGCCGTCCGATGGCGGAGTGCGGCCAGCGGCGGCTCTCCCGTCTGGTCGGGGTCGTGCTGACCGACCGGGTCCATGCGGGCGGGCTCCGCGTGCGCGAGCTGGTCGCTTTGGGCCGGTACCCCTATACGGGCTTTTTCGGAGGGTTGGACCGCGACGACAGGCGGATCGTCGACGCGTCGATGCGCGAGGCGGGCATCGAGGCCAAGGCGGAGTGCTACGTGTCGGAGCTTTCCGACGGCGAACGGCAGAAGGCTATGATCGCCAAAGTGTTGGCCCAGCAATGTCCGATCATCCTGCTGGACGAACCCTCGGCCTTTCTCGACGTGGCCAGCCGCATCGAGGTGATGCACCTGCTGCACGATCTGGCGCGGAACAGGGGCTGCGCCGTATTGATGTCGACGCACGACGTGGGGTCGGCCCTGCACTTGGCCGATCGGCTGTGGCTGCTCTCGCCGCAGGAGGGGCTCTGCTGCGGGACGCCGGAGGACATGGTCGCGGACGGTTCGCTGGACCGGGTCTTCGGCCGGAACGGAATCGTTTTCGACCGGCGCGTCGGCGAGTTCCGGCGCCCGTGCGCCTCGGCCGAGGCCGTGAGCGTGACGGCCGATGGGGAGGAGCTGGCCTTTTGGACGGAAAATCTGCTGCTGCGCTGCGGCCGGCAGCCGGCTGAGCGGGGCGAGCAGACGCGGACGGGCGTCGTCGTGCGCTCGTGCCGCGATATGGAACTGCGTCGGGAGGGTTCGCCTGCGGTGCATTGCGCCTCGTTCGCCGAACTGGCCGACGCCTTGAACGGAAAAAACGATGGGTAGCATTACGTTGATAACGGGCGGGCAGCGTTCCGGCAAGAGCTCGTTCGCGCAGCGTTTAGCGCTGGAGCGTTCCGGGAATCCGGTCTATTTGGCCACGTCGAGGGTGTGGGACGACGAACACCGTCGCCGCATTGAGCGTCACCGGGCCGACCGGGGACCGCAATGGACGAACATCGAGGAGGAGAAACATCCGAGCGTTCACGATCTGGGCGGGCGGACCGTCGTCGTGGATTGCGTGACGCTGTGGTGCACCAATTTCTTTTTCGACTCGGAGGGCGACACGGACCGCGCGCTGGCGGAGGTGAAGGCCGAGTTCGACCTGCTGGCTGCCGTCGGAGCCGACTTTATTTTCGTAACCAACGAGATCGGGCTCGGCGGTGTGGCCGAGAACGCCTTGCAAAGACGTTTTACCGATTTGCAAGGGTGGGTGAATCAGTACATCGCGCAGCGGGCCGATGCCGTTTACATGATGGTGTCGGGTCTGCCGCTGCGAATCAAATAGTTCAGAGATGATGAAAAAATTTTCGATCGTCGCGCCGTCCGAAAAGATCGTTCCCGCCCTGCGGGAGAAAATCGACGCGCTGACCAAACCGAAAGGATCGCTCGGCCGGCTCGAAGAGCTGGCCATGCAGATCGGCCGCATCCAGCAGACGCTCACGCCGCGGCTGAGTTGTCCGTACAACATCGTTTTCGCCGGCGACCACGGCATTGCCGACGAAGGGGTGAGCCTCTCGCCTAAGGAGGTGACGCGGCAGATGATTTCCAACTTTATAGAAGGCGGGGCCGGCATCTGCTTCCTCTCGCGGCAGCACGGTTTCCGCCTGCGGGTCGTCGATGCGGGCGTCGATGCCGACTTGTCCGGCGTCGAGGAGCTGATCGGGCTGAAGATCCGCCGCGGAACGCGCAACTACCTCCACGAGCCGGCCATGACGCCTCAGGAGATGGAGCTGGCCGTCGAACGGGGTGCTTCGGTCGTGCGCGATTGCCATGCCGAGGGGTGCAACGTCATTGCTTTCGGCGAGATGGGTATCGGCAACACGGCCTCCTCGTCGATGTGGATGCACTGCCTGACGGGCATCCCGCTCGAAAAATGCGTCGGCGCGGGCAGCGGGCTCGATGCCGCGGGCATCCGTCGCAAGTACGACGTGCTGAGGAGGGTGATGGACCGCTATACGGGCGACGGATCGGTCGAGGACGTGATGCGCTGGTTCGGCGGTTACGAGATGGTCATGGCCGTGGGGGCGATGTGGCAAGCCGCCGAATTGGGCATGATCGTTTTGGTCGACGGGTTCATCATGACCAACTGCATGCTGGCGGCCTCGCGTCTCTATCCCGACGTGCTGCACTACGCCGTGTTCGGCCACAAGGGCGACGAGTCGGGCCACGCGTTAGTACTCGGCGCTCTGGGCGCCCGTCCGCTGCTCGATTTGGGGCTCCGGCTGGGCGAGGGGACCGGGGCCGTGTGCGCCTATCCCATCGTCGACTCGGCCGTGCGGATGATCGGCGAAATGGCTACCTTCGCGGGGGCGAACATCACCAAATACTTTTAGCATGGGAAAACGCCTTGTCGCCGCTTTCATCTTTTTCACCCGCCTGCCGTTGGGGAGGGCGGTCGAAGTCCCCGCTTCGTGCTACAAGCGGGTCGTGCCCTATTGGCCGCTGACGGGCTGGCTCACGGCGGCCGTGACGGCGGGCGTGCTTTATGGCGCCTCGCTGCTCTTTCCCGTTCCCGTGGCCGTGCTGCTGGCCCTCTGCGGGCGGCTGTGGCTCACCGGCGCACTGCACGAGGACGGGCTGTCCGACTTTCTGGACGGTTTCGGCGGCGGAGGGTCGCCCGAACGGACGCTCGCCATCATGAAAGACTCCCATGTGGGGAATTACGGCACGATCGGCCTCGTCGTCTATTTCCTGCTGCTGGCCTCGACGTTGTCGTCGCTGCCCGTGCCGGTGGCCTGCGCAGCGATCGTGGCGGGCGATCCGTTGGCCAAGTTCGTGTCGGCCCAGACGATCAACCGCCTGCCCTATGTGCGGCCGGCGGAGCAGAGCAAGGCCCGGACGGTCTACGAACCGATGCGTCCCGGCGAACTGCTCTGCGCCTTCGTTTTCGGACTGCTGCCGTCGTTGCTGCTGCTCCGGCCGGTGTTCTGGATCGCCGGGTTAGGGCCGTTTTTAGTTTGGGCCTGCCTGTGCGCGTGGATGAAAAAACGCATCGGGGGCTATACCGGCGACTGCTGCGGGGCGATGTTCCTGCTCACCGAACTCTCTTTTTATCTCTCTTTGCTCGCTTTGTGCGGAATCTATGGAATTGATCTGCGTGCGGCATACTTCGGTTGACGTGCCCGCAGGGGTTTGTTACGGGAGGACCGACGTGCCGCTGTGCGCCACGTTCGAGGCGGAGGCCCGGCGGGTGTCTTCGCGTTTGGCCGGGCGGAGTTTCGATGCCGTCCTTACCAGTCCTTCGAGTCGCTGCGTCCGTCTGGCGGCGTTTTGCGGCTTTGCGGGTGCCGTGCGCGAGGCCCGTCTCTCGGAGCTCGATTTCGGGACGTGGGAAATGAGGCGCTGGGACGAGCTCCGCGGTCCCGACGTGCAGGCTTGGTACGACGACTGGGTACGCGTGCCGGCCGGCGGAGCGGAGTCGCTGCTGGAACAGTATCGGAGGGTCGCCGCTTGCGTCCGCGGTCTGTCGGAGCGGGGGACGGTCTCGGCACTGCTCTTTACGCACGGCGGCGTGATTTCGTGCCTGAGGGTCTGTGCGGGCGAATGCACGTTGGAGAAGGCGTTCGAACGCCCTGTCGCCTTCGGCGAAACAGTTTCGCTGCGCATCGGGTAGCGAAACCGTCGCGGACCGTGCGGGAAATGTCCGGCCGGGGAATCGTCGGGAGACGGTTGCCCGGCCGGATTTTTCGTATCCGTGCGTCCGGTGCGGTCTTCGGTATGGGAAGAGCGTCGCTCTTTCGGGGAAAAATGCGTATGCGGGGGATCGTACGCGCGGGATGCCGAACGCGCTGAAAATGGTCCGCCTGCCTTGTCGCATATCCTTTCGAAGGCTCTCTGCGTGCCGTCCGGACGGCCTCGGCTGTCCGATTGTGGCACAGCGTTTGAAGGTTTCCTCCCGCAGAAAGTCAACACTAAAAACGGAAAGATATGTATTTTTTGTGGTATTTGTTGATCGGTCTGGTCGCCGGGTATGTGGCCAGCCTGATCGTGAAAGGAAACGGTTCGGGTTTGATCGTGAATCTGGTCATAGGGATCATCGGCAGCTTGATCGGCGGCTGGCTTTTCGGACTGATGGGTCTGGTTACCGTGGGTACGTTCGGCAGTATAATCGCTTCGATAGTCGGTGCGGTGGTGCTGTTGCTGATCGTCTCTCTGTTCACTCGCCGAAAACCCGAAAGATAGAAAAATAGCAAACATTTAAAACATTGGAGTTATGAACGACAACAAGAAAGGTTGCGGTTGCGGCAAGACGCAGACGCACGACACGATGAAGGATGTGAAAAAACAGGCCGAACACCTGAAAGACAACATCAAAGAAGGCGCTACCCGCGTAGCCGATACGGTGAAGGAAAAAGCGCAGCATGTCAAAGACACCGTCAAGGAGCACATCAAATAGCGGCTCTTCGCAAGATCGTCTCTTAATTTTTAGGAAGGCGGACCGGATGACCCGGTCCGCCTTCGCTTTTTTATGTCGCAGCGTCTTTCCGCGGCGTGCCGTGTCCGGTCGCCGGAGGGCGGACGATTCGTGTCGGCGGGCGGAGCGTCGTTCGGATTTTTCGCGGTTTTTTGCGTCTTTTCGTGAAAATGTCTATTTTTACTTGCGAATTTAACCGATTAAGTGATTCTCTCCGGAGAAGACCCGAACGAAAGAAACCCCCATGTCCGCATCGCTCAAAGACATCGCCTCGGCCCTGAACCTGTCGAAAACGACGGTTTCGTGGGTGCTTTCGGGGCGGGCCGAAGAAAAAGGGATCAGCCCGGCCACGCGGCAGCGGGTGCTCCGCTATGCGGCCGATCTGGACTACCAGCCCAACCTGCTGGCCCGCAGCCTCAATACGGGCACCACGGGCACCATCGGGCTCATCTTGCCGTCGATTTCCGACTCGTTCTATTCCCAAGTGGCGCGCGAGGTGGAGATGGAGGCCGAGCGGCACGGCTATTCGTTGATGATATGCAGCTCGGAATCCGAAATCGAACGCGAGAACCGGATGATCCGCGTGTTCCGGGCCAAGCGGGTGGACGGGATCATTCTAGCGCCGACCAAAATATCGAAAGCCGAGGTCGAGCGACTCGTCGACGAGAACTACCCGCTGGTGACGTTCGACCGCTATTTTCCCGAACTGCCGGTGCCCTACGTGATCGTTGATAACGAGCGGAGCAGCTACGATCTGGTGCGGCGCCTCATCGCGAAGGGGTGTCGGAAAATCGCCGTCGTGACGACCAATCCCCACTTGCGCACGATGGACATGCGGCGCGAAGGCTATGTCCGGGCGCTGAGCGAAGCCGGTCTCGCCGCGGGGGACGAACTCTATGCGGAAGTGGCTTTCGCCGGGTATGAAAAACGGATCGACGCTGTGTTGGACCGCCTTTTCGAGCGTGTGCCCGATGTGGACGGATTCTTTTTCACGACGCATATTCTGGCCTTGGAGGCTTTTCGATATTGTTACGAAAAGGGGATCGACATCAATGCCGGGTACGGGCTGTGCTGCATCCACGAAATGCCGGCCATGCGGGTGCTGGCGCCCGGCATGAGCGTGGCACGGATGCCCATCGCCGAGATCGGGCGGCAGGCCGTGCGGCTGTTGCTCGCCCGCATCCGCTCCGGCGGAGAGACCTCTTCGCAGGGCGAATCGCTGGTGTTGCCCTGCGAACTCTGTTTCCGGGACTGACGCGGTGCACGACGTCTCGCCCGGAGAGGAATACGACTGAAACGAAAACCTAAAATAAACAGACCGATGAAGAAACTCAATGTTTGTATGCGGCTCGCGACCGGCGCGTTGGCGTTCGGACTCGCGGCCTGCGGCGGCGGAAAACCCGCAGCCGTTGCGGATATGCGGTGCGAATACATGCGTTCGCCCGTGGGGATCGACGCGAGCGTCGCGCCCCGCTTTACGTGGAACTATTCCGGCGACGACGAGGATTTCGTCCAGACCGCCTGCCGGGTGCGCGTCGCCTCGACGCGCGATGCGCTGGAAGATACGACCGCGGCGGCCGACGTCTTGTGGATTTCGCCCGATGTCCTGTCGGGTGTCGCATTCGTCGAATACGACGGTCGGGCGCTCGAACCCCATACGCGCTATTACTGGAACGTCGTCGTGCGCGACGGCGAGGGCGGCGCGATGGTCTCTCCCGTCGACAGCTTCGAGACGGCCAAAGCCTCGCGCGAGGGTGGGACGGCCCGCTGGATCACCGACGGGCAGGACAAGGAGTTCGCTCCGGCTCCCATGCTGCGCAAATCGTTCGAAGTCAAAGAGGGGCTGCGCGAGGCGAGGCTCTACGCCAGCGCCGCCGCTTACGGCAAATGGGCCCTCAACGGCGAAGCCGCTTCGGCCAACCGGCTCGATCCGGGCTACACGCATTACGACAAGCGCAACCTATACGCCGTCAGCGACGTGACCGGACTGATCGTTCCCGGCGAAAACGTGCTTTCCGCCGTACTGGGCAACGGGTTCTACAACCAGCAGGGACGCGTGGCCACGTGGGACTTCGAACAGGCCCGCTGGCGGGACCGTCCCCGCATGATCTGCGAACTGCATCTGCTCTACGAGGACGGAAGCCGCGAGGTGGTGACCTCGGACGGCACGTGGAAGACCGCGACGGGGCCCTACGTGAGCAACAACATTTACAGCGGCGACACCTACGACGCCCGCAAGGAGATTCCCGGCTGGGACCGTCCCGGATTCGACGACGCGTCGTGGGCCGATGCCGTGGAGGCGGCCGATCCGTCGCCTCTGCTCGTGGCCCAGCATACGCCGGCCGTGCAGGTCGAACGCGAAATCGCACCCGTGGTGATGCAGTCGTTCGGCGATACGGTCTTCGTGTACGACTTCGGCGTCAACATGTCCGGCGTGTGCCGCCTGAGCGTCGAAGGCGAGGAGGGCACCACGCTCTCGCTCAAGCACGGCGAACTGCTCAAGGACAACGGCCGGGTCGAAATGGGCAACATCGACATCTATTTCTATCCGCAGCCGGGCGTGGAGTTCCAGACCGACTTCTATACGCTCCGGGGCGAGGGGCGCGAAACGTTCGAGCCCGATTTCACGTACCACGGGTTCCGCTACGTGGAGGTGAAGGCCGACCGTCCCGTCCGTCTGGAAAAAGACGACTTGACGGCGCTCTTCCTGCATACGGCCGTCGAGCCTGCGGGCAGCTTCAGTTGTTCGAACGAACTGCTTAATAAAATATGGGCCGCGACGAATCAGGCCTACCTCTCCAATCTGGTGAGCATCCCCACGGACTGTCCGCAGCGCGAGAAGAACGGCTGGACGGCCGATGCCCACCTCTCCGTCGATCTGGGTCTGCTCAATTACGACGGCATCCGCTTTTACGAAAAATGGCTCGACGATCTGGTCGACAACCAGCGCGAGGACGGCAGTATCGCCGGGATCATTCCCAGTTCGGGCTGGGGGTACAGCGACTGGATCGGTCCGGTCTGGGATGCCGTCATGTTCATCATTCCCGAAGCGCTCTATAACTATTACGGCGACAGCCGGGCGATCGAAAAGGTCTATCCCGTCTGCGAAAAATACCTCGCCTATCTCCAGAACCGCGAGGACGAAGAGGGGCTGGTGACCTACGGCATCGGCGACTGGGTGCCCTACAAGACGGTGACGCCCACGGAGTTCACGACGCCTTGCTTCTATTACCTCGACTGTCGGACGATGGCCCGTTTCGCCGAGCTGACCGGTCGCGACGGGACGGCGTATGCCCGAAAGGCCGACCGCTTGAGAGAGACGATCAACCTCAAGTATTTCCATCCCGACAGCGCGACGTATGCCAACGGATCGCAGGCCGCGCTGGCCACGGCACTGGCCTTGGGCGTCGTGCCGGAAGGGTACGAACAGGCCGTGGCGGACCGTCTGCTCGCTTCGGTCGAAGCGACGGACTATCACCTCGACTTCGGTACGTTGGGCAGCAAATACGTGCTGCGCATGCTGGCGCGTTACGGTTATGCCGATGCCGCCTACAAGATGGCCGCGCAGAAGGACGCCCCGTCGTGGGGCGCGTGGATCGAAAAGGGATTCACCACGCTGGCCGAAACGTGGCTGCTCTCGCCGGAGTTCCGCGACGCTTCGGTCAACCACGTCTTTCTGGGCGACATCAGCGCGTGGATGTTCAACGTGCTGGCGGGCATCAATTTCGACCCGGCGGAACCGGGTTTCCGTCACATCGTTTTCCGTCCCCACTTCGTCGAAGGGCTCGATTGGGTGAAGGCCGAGTACCGTTCGGTCTGCGGTCCGATCCGCTCGGAGTGGAAGCGCGAAGGCAAGAAGGTCGTGCTCCGGGTCAGCGTGCCGCTCAATACCCGCGCCACGCTCTATGCGGACGGCCGCGAGATTCCGGTCGGAGCGGGCGAGCACGTATTCAGGTTCTGAACCGCGGGACGACGGGTAGGGTGTC
>CATKXN010000067.1 GCA_949840605.1 uncultured Alistipes sp. | reverse complement strand
TCCGGCCGAGGCGACCACCAGCACGCGACGCTCGTCATCGGCGGCGCGTCCGCAGACCGAGTAGGCTTCGGTCTCCTTGAACGAACACGTGGTCATCGTGGCCCCGATGGCCGGATAATAGCCGTTGAAAGTGATCCAGAGGTTTTCCAGCCCGAGGTGCCGGGCCAGCCCCTTGCTCTTGTAGGTCACGGGGGCCGAGGAACCTTTGAGGATACGCCGCACGGGCAGCCAGTCGGCAAAGCGGTAGAGGCCCCATTCGGCGGGTTTCACGTCGAGCTGTTTACGGGCGTATTTGGTGCGGACGAGCGACGGCTCCTTGTACTGCGGATCGGCGAGCATCCAGCCCGCGTCCTCGAATTCGCGCCCCGTGGCGACACACTCCAGCATGTAGGAAGTAGGTGTAAAATCTTTCATTTATCGTTGTTTGTGTTGTTTACGACATGCGGTTTCTGAAATCCTCGTAACCGAACTCGCGGATGACGTCGATGCGTCCGTCGCGGCGTGCAATGACGATCGCGGGATGCTGGACGCCGTTGAATAGCGTGGTCTTGACCATCGTGTAGTGGATCATGTCCTCGAAGACGATGCGCTCCCCCACCCTCAGATCGTGGTCGAAAGCCCAGTCGCCGTAAAAATCGCCCGCAAGGCAGCTCGTGCCGCCCATGCGCCAGCGTTTCTCGTCCCCGGCAGGCTCGTGCGCCCCGACGATAGCCGGCTTATAGGGCATTTCGAGACAGTCGGGCATGTGGCAGGCGAACGATACGTCGAGCATGGCCGTATGCACCCCGCCGTTCACGACGATATCCTCGACGGTCGAAACCAGATAGCCCGTGCGCCATGTGAAGGCGCTGCCGGGTTCGAGGATCAGCCGCAGGTGCGGATGCCGGGCCTTGAAATCTTTCAGCACGGCGATCAGTTCGTCGCAGTCGTACCACGAAGCGGTCATCAGGTGGCCGCCGCCCATATTGAGCCACTTTATTTGGCCCAGGTAGTGTCCGAAATGCCGTTCGACGGCCTCCAGCGCCTTTCGCAGATGCTCCGGACGCGATTCGCAGAGAACGTGGAAATGCAGCCCCTCGACGCCTGCCGGAAGTCCGCCGCACGCCGCCAGCTGTTCGGCCGTGACGCCCAGCCGCGAGCCGGGTACGCACGGGTTGTAGAGGTCCGTTTCGACGGGCGAATACTGCGGATTGATCCGCAGGCCGCACGACAGACCGCTGATAAGGGCCCGCTGTCCGAAGCGTTCGAACTGGGAGACGGAATTGAAGGTGATATGGTCGCTGCAACGCAGTATCTCGTCGATATTGCGGTCCGTGTAGGTCGGGGCATAGGTGTGGGCGGGCTTTCCGAACTCCTCGAAAACGAGGCGCGCCTCGGCGGCGGAACTTGCCGTCGCACCGTCGGAGTGCTGCGCCAGCCGGGGAAAAATGCTCCACATGGCGCATGCCTTCAGGGCCACGATAATTTCGGCGTCCGATTCCCGGCGCACGCGGTCGACAACAGCCAGATTCCGGTCCAGCAGTTCCTCGTCGAGAACGTAACACGGCGAAGGCAGTTTCAGAAAGTCAATCATCGAATTGTTTTTAGTTCAAAACAGTTGCAAAAATAACAAAAACCTCCCGAAAACCATGCCGTGCAGACTTGGTTTTCGGGAAAATACGCATTTATACCTACTTGTCCGGCCCCCGGCCCCGAAAGAATGCCCTACCCGATTCAGCGAACGGGAAAAGCGGGACCGGACACGCGTTTTACCCGCACGGTACGGATACCGCACCCGTCACTCCTCCGATTCCCGGTCGAAATAATCGATCAGCGCATAGGCGTTCACATGAACCTGCTTCATGACCTTCAGAAAATCCGCATACGGCTCGCAGTCGACCGAAACGATACCCTTGTTGCAATAGGCCTCTTCACCGCTCTTGCTCTTGTAAATCGCATCCCGGTATTTGAAATGCACCCATCCGACGCAGTTCCGGGCACGCAGCAGATGCAGCGTGAAATGCTGGTAATAGCGTCCGCGGTCGGCCTGCGTGCGCACGAGCCAGCCGCCGCCCTCCTTATTTTCATACGGAACGCCGTTGCGTGCGGCATCCGCGCCCTTGACATAGAACTCGGTGACGAAAAAGGGCTTGCCTCCGGACCACGACTCCAGATTGCGCATATATTCCTCTTCGGGAGTCCACACCCCGTAGTAGTTGACCGACACGGCGTCGCAGTACCGGGCGCAGGCCCGGACGGTGATCTCGTCGTATTTCGGAAACCCGTGCAGGCGGCTTCCCAAGATCAGGTGGTTCGGGTCGTAACGCCGCAGGGCTTCGGAAGCAGTCCGGAAATAGTAATCGGCCACATAGGCACGGAACGCCTCCTCGTCCTCCTCGGTAATGGCCCCGGGCTCGACCCCGCGGCGGCGCAGAAAATCGAGCGCCGCCTCCCTGGCATAGGCGCAGCTCTCGGGAAGCGGCGTCGGATTCCGGGCGTCCGTCATGCCCAGAAAATTACGGAGCAGGATCGTCTGGTCGGCAAAATACTTGCGCCATCCGATAAATCCCAATTCATTGTCGAGGTAGTATCCTATACAGTGTTTGTCGTCGCGGAACTTGGCGCAGTTCTCGCGGGCGTACCTGTCCAGATGATCCAGATAGTCGGGATGGAAAACCGCGATCAGCCGGTTGAGCTTCAGCCGGTCGATCTCCGTATTCCACACGAACGACCGCAGCATGTAGGCCAGGTCGATATAGGCCAGCTTCCGGCCGCCGGAACCGAGAATCCGCTCGCCGCATCCGGGAGCCATGACATCGGAGTAGTGTTTGAGGGTGAAAGCTCCGAAATTGGCATAGTTGAAGCCGTTTTCCCGCAGCAGGCGGGCCGTCTCGCGGCTCCACCGCCGTTCGCCGGGCATCCCGGCGCAATCCCCGAGGCTCTGCGTTCCCATCAGCACGAGACATCCGCCGTCGGGATCGATGAAATACCAGCGTCCGCCGAATTTCCCGAGACGGAAATAGCCCGGACGCCCGATGACGACCGACGGTTCTTTCAGGTCGCGGCGTCCGCCCCACCGGGTGAGACGCATCCGTTTCGGCCGGAAACCGCGCAGGCTGTCGACGACGAGCGTCCGGTCCGATTCGACGCTCTCCCAGCCGGTATATTCCAGCTTCCGGATTTTCTGGTATTCCACCGTACAACGGTTCCCGCAGGGCGTCTGCTGTGCGAGGCAGAGGCTGCCGAGGCCCAGGGCCATCGACAAGAGAAACATTCGGATTTTCATCGTTCGGTCTTTTCAGTATAGAAACGTTCGATCTCGACCGCATATTTCGTATAGAGCGATCTGCAAAGCCTGAAAGCATCTCCCCGGGGTCTCTCCGCATAACGTCCTTTCCGGCCGACCCACTCCCACTCGAAGTCCTGCAACTCCTGCAGCAGCGCATCCTCGTCCGCCCCGCCGTCGCTTTGCAGCCGGTCGTAGAAACGCCGCCAGCGCTCCTTGTAGTAGTCCGACACCAGTCCCGACCAGGTGCGGTTGGCATAGTCGTTCAGCGAATAGCCGCGGCCTCCCCAGGCGGTGAGGATGTTGCGGGCATCGCGTTCGAAATAGTCCTTCTCGGCGGGCGTCGTTCCCATCCTGCGGGCGTCGGCAATCCACTTCCCGAGCAGGAAATAGGCATCTGCGGCGACCAGCCGGTCGATATCGTCCAGCAACTCCAGCAGGCGCGCCGAAAGCCGGACGACCGTCTCCCGGTCCCCGCCGCGGCAGGCGGCGATGCACCGCTCGTTCAGATTCCCGAAGTAGTTTTCGAGACATTGCCGGGGAATGTTGACGCAATCGAAACGGCTGGACGCCGTCCGTCCAGTCCGGGCAAGCGTCAGCTGCTCCCAGGCCTTCAGCAGATCGCGGTTGTCGTAGTCGAGATGCGGACCGCTCCATTTCGAACGGCCTTTCATGTTCGGACGGGCGCAGACCGCCGCCGAACGGTTTCCGCTGGGGGCACAGTAGATTTTATCGTAGAGAATCCGCCAGGCCTGCCGGTAATGGACGTCGGCACACCCCGACCGACGGTCGGCCAGCCGGTCGATCCACTCGGCATCGTCGTATAAAGGCGTCCAGGCGCGGTCCAAGACATATTCATACATGAACGGATTGACATCCAGCCCTTCGAGCGTGCAGCCGATCCCCACGAAATTGCGCCCGGCCTCCGCATAGGCGCGGTCCAACTTACGGCTCACGTCCTTCACGTCGCCCGCAAGCATCGTATTGCCGCCGAAGTTGCCCAGATAGGACCAGATGAAAGGCTGACCGTAGAAAGATTCCGTACTGCGCCACAGCTCCACCTTGTCGCAATAATAGTCCAGCATCAGCAGTTTCCCGTCCGGAACGGCGCACAGATAGGCTTTCAGCCGTTCGGGTGTCCAGTCCCTGCGCTTGTGGTAAAAGACCCAGGCCATTTGCAGCCAGACGGCGTCCTTGTCGAACTGCGTGATCGACTCGTAGGTCAGCCGGGCGGCCCGGGCCAGATACTCCGGGTCCCAGCTCGGCGGATCGAGTTCGTTGAAAGGATCGACCCCATAGACCGAACTTTCGCCGAACAGCCGTCGCTGTTCCTGCATGTAAGCCTGTTGTATCCGGCCGAAAAGCGGTTCGGCGGGGTTCAGATAATAGCTGTTATACGGTCTCTCGAAACTGGTCCACGGATTGAGCCGTTCGATGTCCGCATCGGGAAAAAGCGTTTTCAGGGCCTTGGGCACATGCCCTGTGAAAGAGGTGAAGACCGGCTGGATACCGAGTTCCCGCTCCCGGGCGATGATGCGTCGCTGCAGTTCCAGCTGCCCGTCGATCCACGACTGCGGCAGCGGCCCGTGCCAGGCGTCGATATTGGCCATGCGGTGCCAGGGCAGGTAGGAAGGCCCGGTGAAATAGCGGCGTATGGTCTCGTCGTCCAGCCCGAAGCGCCGCCAGACGCGCTGCCAGACGGCTTCCTGCCCCGTAGTCGCCAGCGCCATCGTGACGCCGTTCAAAGCCATCCAGTCGATGAAATGTTCCCACTCGTCCCACTGCCACCAGTTGAGCGAATAGCCGTAGGTGCAATAATTCAGGAAAAAGCGGTTCCCGACCCGCGCCTCGCGTTCGACACGCCCCTCCACGGCCGGCAGCCGTTTCGACTCGTCGATCTTGTCACGCCGGTACCACGTCACCGTGACACGGCAATATTCACGCAGGTAGCAGTTCAGTCCGAAGGCCATCGAAACCGCCGAATTGCCGGAGATCTGCAACTCGCCGCCGTGCATTTCGAGCACGAAGCGGTCCCGGTCGGAAGGAATGTGGACAAACCGGATGCCGGCTCCCAGCCGCGGCAGGATACGCCGGGCCAACGCGGCGGCGGCCTGCGTTTCGGCCGTTTCGGAGGCCGAGGCGGAGCGGACCGCGAACAGCGGGAACGCCGCAAACAAAAGAATAAGCAGTTTTTTCATGTTCGTATTTCATTCGGTAATGCGCAGGGCCTCGATCCGGCCTCTGCCTTCGGTAATCTGGATGCGCATTTCGCTGGCATTGGTCCGCCGGAAGCGATAGCGGGTCCCCGGCCGGGAGGGGCGTATCGGATAGCTTCCGACCGTCAGGAACTGACCGCCGCCCGACATGAGCTGCACTTCGAAAGTGCCCTGCGAATCCTTCGACCAGCGAATTTCCACCCCTTCGGGCCGGCCATCGCCCCCGGTCGGCAGGATCAGCGACCCGCCCTCGTCGAGCGCATACGGATAGCGGACCTCCTCTTTCGGCGCCACAGGCCCCTCGCCCTCGACCGTGACGGTCGCCTTCAGCCGGATGTCGGTCGACGACGCACCGATCAGCACCTCGAAATCCCCGGGTTCGACCACCCGTTCCATCCGTTCGTTCAGCAGCGACAGGTCCTGCGGACGCACCTGCATGGTCACGCGGCGCGTCTCGCCGGCCTTCAGATGCACGCGGTCGAAGCCGCGCAGGTTCTTTTCATAGGTGGTTACCGACGAGAGCACGTCGCGGATATAAAGCTGCACCACCTCGTCCCCGTCCCGCTGTCCGGTGTTGGTCACGTCGAACGAAACCGTGAAAGGTTCGTCCGCGCGGATCGTCTGCGGTTCGATCCGCAGGCCGGCATATCCGAATGTCGTATAACTCAGCCCGTAGCCGAAATCATACAACGCCCCGTTGATACGGGTCTGGTTGCCGTCGGGCCCCGGCGTGATCCCGCCGTCGGTATGTGCCGACGGTTTATACGGAAAATTGAAGGGTATCTGCCCGACATGCCGCGGGAAAGTGACCGTCAGCTTTCCTCCGGGATTGTACTCTCCGAACAGCACCTCGTAGACGGCCTGCCCCCCGTGAGCTCCCGGATACCACGCCTCGACGATGGCATCGACATGCGCGTCGGCCCAATTGATCGAGTTCGGACGGCCGTTTATCATTACCAGCACCGTGGGTTTTCCGGTCGCCTCGACCGCCCGCAGCAGCTCCTCCTGGCGGCCCGGCAGGTCGAGGCTCGACCGCGAGCAGTTTTCGCCGCAGGTGCGGGAGCTGCCGCCCAGGACCACGACGGCCACGTCGCTCTCCGATGCGGCCTCCGCGGCACGCCGAATCCCGGCTTTTTCTTCGGGAGTCATCTCCTCCCGGAAAATCTCGGACAAAGGCCAGGCGGCATCGACCAGCTCGCATCCTTTCTCATAGACG
The DNA here is from genome assembly GCA_949840605.1 of uncultured Alistipes sp. The sequence continues at coordinate 7,444 of CATKXN010000067.1, read as the reverse complement.
ATTTCGCACCGCGCGCCCAGATTCTTTTTCAGTCCGTCGAGCACCGAGGTGACCTCGACGGCCAGCGGGCCGTAATGTCCCAGCGCGAATCCCCGGGCGTCGGCGTTCGGCCCCAGTACGGCGATGCGGCGTATCTTTCCGGCGTCGAGCGGAAGCGTGCTGTTTTCGTTTTTCAGCAGCACGATGGATTCGCGCGAAGCCTGCAGGGCGACCTCGTTGTGCTGCGGGCCGTCCACCTCCCGGTCGGCAGCGGCCAGATCGGTCTGATAAGGCCGGTCGAACAGCCCGACGAGAAATTTCACCCGAAGCACGTCCCGCACCCGGCTGTCCAACAACTCCTCGGTGATAAGCCCCTCCCGGAGGAGCTGCCGCAGCGGCATCACGTAGGTTTCGGGGTGCCAGAAATTGCAGCGGACATTGAGCCCGGCCTCGATGCTCTGCCGCACGGCATCCAACTGGTTGACAGCCGTATGGTGCTTGTTGTGAAGATATTCCACCGAACCGCTGTCGGAAACGACATAACCGCGGAAACCCATCTCGTCGCGCAGGCGTTCCGTGAGCCAGTAGCGGCTGCCCTGGATCGGCACCCCGTCGTAATCGTTGTAGCTCGACATGACCCCGAGAATCCCGGCCCGCCGGATAACCTCTCGGAAAGGCATCAGATGGATATTCTCCACCTCGCGGGGCGGTATCTGCGGATCGACGCGCGACATGCCCTCGCGGGCCCCCTTGTTATTGCTGTAGACGGCGAAGTGTTTGGCCGTCGAAGCGATCTGGTAATCGGTCTGCATGCCCGAAGCCATCGCCACGCCGAGTTCGGCCACCAGATAGGGGGATTCGCCGAATACCTCTTCGTAACGGCCCCAACGCTGATCACGCCCCACGTCGAGCACCGGAGCGTAGATATTCGTATACCCCAGCAGCCGGGCCTCGCGGCCGACGATATATCCGGCCTTGCGCAGCAGTTCCCGGTTCCAGGTGTGCCCCATGCCCAGCTGGGACGGGAAATTCGTCGCCCGATAGGCCTCCACGCCGCGGATGCCCTCGTTAGTCATGTCGACGGGAATGCCCAGGCGGGTCTCCTCGACAAAAAAGCGCTGCGTTTCGTTGATGGCCCACGCATGGCGCGACGCCGGCCACACCAAGTCGCAGTCGAGCAGGGGCCTGCCCCACTGCACGAATCCGTTGAGGTGCTCGTCGATGGCCCCGAGCCCGTCCTTCCAGAGCTGGTCCTTCCAGCCGGGCGTCGGCAGCGAATCCTGCAGCACGCGCTTATAGCCGTAGAGCGTCACCAGCTGGCAGGTCTTCTCCTCGACGGTCATCTGCGACAGCAGGTCTTCGATCCGGTCGTCCAGGGCGGCCTCCGGGTCCTCGTAAACGTCCTTGCGTCCGTTCTTGTTGAAATCGATCCAGCCTTTCCGGTAGATCGGATTATTCCCCGGATCGTAACGCCCGGCAGGCCCCGCCGCACAGGCCGGGGATTCCGTGCAGCAGGCCAGGCCGACCACGGCCAGACCTGCTGCGAATCGTTTGGTTATGCGCAAATCCCTCATCGGCTATTCTTGTTTTTCGAGAATCCCCAGCCGATAACGGGCTTCGGACTTCCATACTTCCCCGGGCGAAACGACCCGGTTCCCGCAATAATCGAAATAGAGTTTGTTGTAACCGTCCTGCGGCGTATACATGCTGCAAAAGAACCGGTTTTCGGGCATCCGAGGCTCGTAGTCCGCTTCCACCTCCGCGAACAGTCCGCTTTCACGGCCCCAGATGCGGACCTTGCGCACGTCACGCCCCTCGACCGAAAGCGTCCGGTCCGAACGGCTTACGTCATAAACCCGTTCCGAATCGTCCATGACGAGCCGGTCGGTGATCTGCGTACCGTCGCTCAGACTCCGGGCGATGGGCAGCATGGCCAGCTTCATGTTGTCCACCTCGATCTCTTCGAGCCAGGTCACCTGCTGTACGACCTCGATCCCGTCGGTCGAGAACGTCAGTTCCTTGATGTGTTCGGCAACGGGGCGATCCGTACCGTATTCATACATCTGCGACACCTGCCGGAATTTCACCTCCCGGCCTTCCCCGCTCCCGCGCCGAGCCAGCTCCTGCGGTTGTCCGTCGAGCGAGAGGCTTGCCTCCGACAGTTCCTCGTAGCCGTGGAAGCCGCCCGTGAAATCGGGCATCCGGCGCCCCTCTTTCAGCTGCATGAACGCGCACTCCCACTCCCCGGGATAGACGAACTCCTTGCTCAGCCGGTTCCGGAACGCAGAATCCCCGGCCCGCTCCACGTCGTAGGCCCGTGTCAGCCGCCACAGCCGGGTGCGTTTGGCCGGATTGAGAAAATAGTCCATATCCACCCTGATACGGCGGGTGTCATGACCCGCGCAGGGCAGGTACAGGGAAATTTTCGAGGGCGTCTTCTCGAGGAACACACCGTCCGCGGCGTTCATCCGCGCCGAGCAACTCCCGAGCAGCCCGGCGGCCAGTAAAAACAGCATTTTTTTCATATCAGTCGGCGTAAACGGCATTTTGTTCGAGGTTGGGATTCAGGTCTATCTCCAATTGCGGAACGGGCAGCCAGATCTTATAGCTCCGCCAATTGTCCTTCAGCAGGTCGATGCCGGCGATCACATTGTTGGGACCGCCCTCCGAAGGAAGCTCCTCGATCGTCTCCGTGATCCGGCCGAAACGGATCAGGTCGATCTTGCGCTTCGACTCGTAGCAGAGTTCGCGGCCGCGCTCCTCGAGCAGCTCCTCGACGAAATCCGAACGGTAGTACGCCTCGTTGAGCTTCTTCAGCGCGACGTCGCCGGCCAGGACCCGTTCGCGGACCGGATCGAACTGTTTGCGGGCACCGGGCTCGTCGCCCGTGAAATAGAGCGCCTCGGCATATTGCAGCCGGACTTCGGCCATACGCATCAGGGGATAGTTCATGACACACTGGTTGGTATTGATGCTGGAACGCTCCTTCGGGTCCGAGACCCGGAACTTGCCGGTGCACCACAGCGCCGTAGAGTTTCCGGCGACGACGCCCGACGATTCGGCCGGAACATAGTATCTGTAACCGTCGACCGTCTCCGAAGGAATCTTGCTCAGGTCGCTTCCGTACCGGTTGTTCGGATTGTAGGCGCCCGTGATATTGCAGTCGCGGCGCACGTCCGCATTGTCGTACGAACGATAGAGCTTCATCGTCGGGAACATGCGCTGGTAACTCCCGCCGACGGTCTTGGCATCGCCCACGGGGCTCAGGATGTAATAGGAGGATACGCAGTGTTTGGTGTTTTCGGCGTATTCGGCCATCAGCAGGCACTCCTTGTACTGCGCCTCCTTCGACATTTCGTAATAGAGCTTCCGGTAGTTATTCTTGTCGAGCAGTTCATAGGGGCTTTTTTCGACCACCTCTTTCAGAACGTCGCGCGCCGCAAGGCTCATCGCCTCTTCGTCGACCCAGCCGAAATCATTCAGCGGCTGGATGCCGACCAGCTCCTTTCCGACATCGTAACGTTTGCAGCTGGCCAGGTAATTATAGACCGAACCCAGATAGGCGGCCGCCGTCCAACGGTTGGCGCTCGACTTGAAGACACCCGCATCTTCCAGCTCGTCCCAGGCATATTTGAAATCGCCGATGATCTGGGCGTATACCCGTTCCAGGTTGTCGCGGGCCGCCGTCGAACCGACAGCCGGCGCATCGTAGACGGGAACGCCGCCGAACGTCTGCGCCAGATGCAGGTAAAAGAATCCCCGCAGGAACCGCGCCTCGGCTTCGTAGGCCGTGCGCTGCTCGGGAGTCAGGCCGTTCTCGCCTTTCAGCTGTTCGATCAGCGTATTGCAGCGCGAAATGCCGCGAAAAAACAGAATCCAGAAGTTCCGAAGCTCCGCATTGTCGGTTTGATACGAACCTCGCAGCAGGTCGTAAAGCGTACCCGTCGAAGCCGGATTGCTCACCACCTCGTCACTGCATCCCTCCAACACATAGATCAGGCCGTAATAATAAGACATCTGCGAAGAGTTGATCATGCTGTAACAGCCGGTCAATGCCTGCCTGAAGTCGTCTTCGGTTTTGAAGAAAGTCTCCGGCGAAGTGGTCGAATAAGGATACTGGGTCAGGAAATCGTCGATGCAGGAAGACGAGAACAGACCTGCCGTCAGCAGCGACGCATATATTAATAATCGTTTCATATTCTTTGATCCTTGGAAATTAGAAAGTGATGTTTACGCCTGCCATATAGTTCCGGGTACGCGGATACGACGTCTGATCCAACGCCCGCATGAATTTTTCATACGAACGCACCTCGGGGTCGAGTCCCGAATACTTGGTGAAGGTATAGACGTTGTCGACGAGCAGGTACACGCGCAGCTTGCTGATCCCCGAACGGCCGAAATACTTCTTGCCGAAAGTGTAGCCGACGTTCAGGTTCTTGATACGCAGGTAGGAGCCGTCCTCCACATAGTAGGTGGATACCTGCTGGTCGGTCTGGTTGAGAAGCCGGGCATAGACGTTCGAACCGTTCTCGGGGGACCACCGTCCCGTCCACGCCTCGGTCGAGAGATTGTTGATGTTGTTGTTCAGCGAGGGTTCCAGCTGACGGCGGAAAGCATTGAGTATCTTGCCGCCGTAGGAGCCGTCGATGAAGACGCCGACGTCCAGGCTGCCGATGCGGAACTCGTTGTTGATACCGAAATTGAAAAGCGGATTGGTGTCGCCGATGGCCGTCCGGTCATTGGTATTGACGACGCCTTCGCCTGTCAGGTCGCGGTACTTGCGGTCGCCCGGCGCGATGGTCTTGCCCTCGAACGAAGGCACTCCCTTTTTAAGCGTGTATTTGAACCGGCTCATGTTCTCCGAGGTGATGAGCGACGGATCGACGGCGGTTCCCGTATCGGGATCGGTCCAGTCGAAGTCCGAAAGCTGGTAGTTGCCGTCCCAGACGTAACCGTACACCACCCCGATAGGCTCCCCGACAACGACGCGGGCGATCTCCTGCCCCGAGAACGAACCGTAATTCTGCGATACGGGGAAGTAACGCTCCTGACCGCCCAGCGAGATAAGCCGGGTCTTGTTCGTGTCGAAATTCACGGTCGTCGTCCAGCCGAATCTCTTCCGGTTGAAGTTCTGCGTGGTCAGCGTAAACTCGAAACCCTGATTGGTCATGCGGCCGAGATTTTTCCACTGCTTCGAATAACCCGACTGCGAGGGAATGCTGGCATTGTACAGCATGTCGCGCGTGTCTTTGAGGTAGTAGTCGGCAGTCAGTGAAATGCGGCTCTTGAAAAGATCCAGGTCAAGACCCACGTCGTACTGGTAGGTCGTTTCCCATTTCAGCCCGGAATTTCCCGAATTGGTGATGGCCATGCCGTAATTCAGACTGCCGTTGGATGCGTAATAGCTCGATCCCATCTGCGACAGGTAGGAATAGGAGGTGATGCGGTCGTTGCCCGTAATACCGGCGCTGGCACGGAGTTTCAAATTGCTGACCGCCTTGACCTCCTTCATAAATCCTTCCTTGTCGATGCGCCAGGCAGCCGCCAGCGACGGGAAATAACCGACGCGGTTGTTTTTGGCGAAATTCGAGGAGCCGTCGACGCGCATGTTGACCGTCAGGTAATAGCGGCTGTCGAAATTGTAGCTCAGCCGGGCAAACGCCGAAGCACGGTTCGTCTGGTAAACGTCCGATCCCCACGACTGGGGCGTCAGGCCCTTGCCGATATCGAAAACCCCGGTGCTCTCATCCTCGAAATTATCGACGCGCACCGACGAACGCTCGTAATGATAGCCGTTGATCTCGACGCCGGCCAACGCCCCGAAATGGTGGACCTTATTGAAACATTTCGTATATTCGGCCGTTGCGTTGAGCGTATAGCCGAGCGTTCCGGTATCGGTGATCTGCGAACGTCCGTCGGTGCCGCGCCCCCAGCGGCTGCGCGAGGAGTAGAACTCGCTCAGTTTCGAATTCGTATTGGTGAGCGATCCGCTGACACGGATGCGCAGGTCGGCGATCGGTTTGTACTGCACGTAGACATTGCCGAGCAGCCGGTCGAACAGCGAACGCTTGTAGACTTCGTCGGAGATCATCGAGGTCAGGTCGACATAGTCGGCGTATTCACCGGCCAGCTCGCTGGCCGTGTACAGGATGACGGGACGTTCGGTGTACATCATCTGGACGATACCCGTGTAACCGCCCGTGCCGGAGACGCCGCCACTGCTCATGGCGCCCTTGTTGTCCACCCGCCCGAGGGTCGCGGAGAGGCCCGCCGAGAATTTTTTGTTGATCTCGTGGTCGACCTTGATACGGCCCGAATAACGCTGGAATCCGTTGCTCTCGATGATCCCCTGCTGGTCGTAATAGCCCAGCGAGGCTGAAATCCGGGTCTTGTTCGCAACGGTATTCAGCGAAACGTCGTAATTCTGCATGAACCCCGTGCGGGTCATGGCGTCCTGATAATCGAACGTCTGCAAACCGTCCCCGGCCACGTTGCGCGGCACCACGCCGTTGCCGTCCTGATAATCCTTGCCCCAGATTTCCTTGTCCGAGCCACGAGCGAATTTGTAGTCGACATACCCCTGTCCGTCGAGCACATCGAACTGCTTGGTAATCTGTTGCACGCCGAAATACATATTCAGGTTGATGTCGGTCTTCAACGAAGAGCTTCCGCTCTTGGTCGTGATGATGATAACGCCGTTGGCGCCGCGCGCGCCGTAGATGGCGGCTGCCGAAGCGTCTTTCAGCACGTCGATCGACGCAATGTCGTTGGGGTTGATCGACGCGAGCGGATTGTAGGTGTTCTGGCCGCCGCCGGCCGACGAGGTCGCCACCTCGCCCTCGTTCACATCGATCTGCATGCCGTCGATGACATAAAGCGGCGCCGTGCCGGCATTCAGCGAATTGGTGCCGCGGATGGTGATGTCCACGCCGGCCCCGGCCTCGCCCGACTGCGTCGTGACGCGCACGCCGGCCATACGTCCCTGCAGCGCGGAAGTGAAATCGGTCGAACCGGTCTTCATCAGCTCGTCCGAACGCATGGCCGCCACCGATCCCGTCAGGTCCTTGCGCGGAACGGCGCTGTAGCCGATGACCACCACCTCGTCGACCGAGCGGACCTCTTCCTGCAAGGTAATGTCATAATGCGTTTTCTTGGGCTGAATCCGGACCTCGGCGGTCTGATAGCCGATGAACCGGACCTGCAGCGTTCCCGCATTCACCCCCTTGACCGAGAATCGTCCGCGGGTGTCGGTCGTAGCGCCCGACTGCGTCCCGGCGACGACGACCGTCGCGCCGACCACCGGGCTGCCGTGCGCGTCGACGACCGTACCCGTAACCTGCGGAGCGTTCTGCTTCTGCTGCGCCGACGCCTCGGAGCACATACCGGGAACGCACAGCCACGCAGCGATAAAAAACAGCATGTATACAAACTTTTTCATAAATTTCCGAATATTAGTAGTTTTGAC